>NZ_KV793056.1:40039-174699 GCF_001808385.1 Rothia sp. HMSC08A08 | reverse complement strand
ACCGGTTCAAATCCGGTTGGGGTCACACTAGGAATAATCCTCAGATCACGGAGATCTGGGGATTTTTTGTTGCTTTTATATAGGACGCCAAATGCCCTTCTGACGCCTCAAATAAGGGCAACAACCCATATTTGACGCGCTATCTCCCCACTCGGTATAGTGTTTACCTGTAGGCGTGATTGGCGCAGTGGTAGCGCGCTTCGTTCACACCGAAGAGGTCACTGGTTCGAACCCAGTATCACGCACGCGCCACCCCCGTTTGTACATCCACAACGGGGGTTTTTGTATACAGCCCCAATCGCTATCCGCAGATCAAGAAGGTACTCGGTGACAGCACCAGAACTAGCAAATCCAACCGATTACGGCCGCATGTACTCCCGTAAACGCGGCGGAGAGCTGCTAGTTCCTTCCATCACGACCGTTATCGGTCAGCACGCTACCGATATGAGCGGATGGCACGGTTATATGGCTGCAAAAGCTGCTCTCGAAGACCAGAGAGCTTATCGTGCTGCCGGATCCTCGGGGCTCAAGTACGCTATTATTCGTGATGCGGCGGCCGCATCCGAACGGTACCGAGATGCTGCAGCCGAGCGCGGTGACAGGGTACATAATTACGCCGAGAATATTGCGTTACGCGCCATGGGAGCGGAACACAACGTCGAAGAATGTCGAGAACAGCTTATCCGCAACGGCGAACAAGCCTATGCGGATAGGTTCGATGAATGGTGGGACGCTTTTCGCCCTCAACCACTCGCCGCAGAAATTACTATCTGGAATAAGTCCGTAGGTTACGCCGGAACGCTGGACCTTGTCGCTCAGATCGCCGGACGAACCTGCATTATTGACTATAAAACTAAAGGCACCGACCGGCGAGGGCGTGTTAAACCCCTTGACGATAAGGTGGTTATGCAACTGGTTGCCGGGCTCAAAGCCGAAGAATCGCTGGTAGACCCCGTCGCGGGAACCTGGGAGCCCTGGAAATACGGTGATGCCCCCATCCTGATGGGCGTGGCACTGGGCGAAACGCAGGTGGTGCCGCATCAGGCAAATCCAAAGATTCTTGAACAGAACTGGTATAAATTCTGTGCATTGCGGAGGGTCTGGGAATATAACCGTACAGTTCACGAATTCCCGGACGACGCTCTCATGCCGGTAGTTCCGCCTCCCGTGGCAGGTCAACCGTCTTCGGGAGATCACACACAGGTAGCCTAATAAACCCGGTAGAAGAACAACAAAATAATCACGAGTGTTCTATTTGGACGAATACCTCAGCCGGTACAATAGAATGCTGGTATTTGACAGCCCTTCACCCTATTTGGAGTATATCTGCGTACCATAACAAGCGCATCAGGGAGACATATGACAATTCTGAGTATCCGTACCGTAGGCGACCCCGTTCTTCGCAGCGAATGTGAACCTATCACCGTTTTTGATCGGGAGCTTGCCAAACTGATCGACGATATGCTTGACACCATGTACGACGTTGAAGGAGTCGGGCTGGCTGGGCCTCAGATTGGTATCTCCAAACAAATTTTTACCTTTGGCGGTATTGACGACCGCGAAGGATATATTGTCAACCCCGTACTTGAGACCGGAACGGAGCCTCAAGAGGGAGGGGAAGGATGCCTGTCGGTACCCGGTATGAAATCGGATACTCCGCGCATGAACTGGGCCCGGGTGAGAGGCGTAGACAAGATGGGAAAGCCCCTGGTGCTTGAAGGGGAAGGACTATTCGCGCGTATGCTCCAACACGAAACCGATCATCTTCACGGCAAACTCTTTATTGACCGCCTTATCGGCGAAGATCGTAAACGGGTTATGCGCGCCCTCCGAGCCGCAGACTACAACAAGGTGACAGCACAGACCTCTGCCGAACGAGCAATGCGGGTTGGCGGCAGCTTCGGCGCCTCCCTAGGCAACTTCAGCGCATAGATATACCGTACTCCACCAGGTTTAAGGACTCGCCCATGACCCTCAAAATTCTTTACGCGGGAACCCCCGAGATCGCTGTGCACCCTCTCGATACGCTTGTCCAGTCCCCGCGGGTTCAGGTGGTTGGAGTGCTCACGCGTGAGGACGCGCCGGTAGGTCGAAAGCGCATCCTGACCCCCTCGCCCGTAGCACAACGCGCTGAAGAGCTCGGGCTGCCTATTGTTAAAGCGAACCGGTGGTCGCCAGAAACTCAACAGCAGATAGCCCCGCTGGGAGCCGAAGCTGCTGCTGTGGTCGCATATGGCGCAATTCTGCCCCAGCAAGCACTAGATATGCTTCCCTACGGCTGGGTTAATCTGCACTTTTCGAAGCTGCCTGCGTGGCGAGGTGCCGCACCTGTACAGCGTGCCCTCATGGCGGGAGAAAGCGAGATTTTCTCGAACACCTTCCTTCTAGAAGCCGGGTTGGATACTGGCGCGGTTTTCGAAGAAGAATCCACGCTGGTGACGGAAGATGATACTGCTGGGAGCATTCTTACACGTCTAGCGCAAAGCGGGGGAGAACTGTTGGCGAATACCTTTGTACGGCTTGAGGCAGGCGAGCACGGAACCGCGCAGCGCGAGGACGATTCCGTCAGTTACGCGGCAAAGGTGACCAACGCCGATGCGCGCATAGATTTCACCCAAAGCGCCCACAAAATTCTTGCTCAAGTTCGCGCAGTAACCCCGGAACCCGGCGCCTGGTGTGAATTTTCGGGGAACCGACTCAAGATCGGCGGTGTGCGTCTGAGCGATCAGGCCGGTACTCTGGCTCCTGGACAGCTTGAACTTCGTGGTAAAAAACTCTATGTGGGTACGGCGGATAGCGCTTTAGAACTGGTACGTGTACAACCTGCCGGTAAAAAAATGATGGACGCGCTCGCCTGGGCACGCGGTCTCGGTAGCAACCTCGCCGAAGGAAAGGTAGTGCTCTCATGACGGAGCGACGTTATAACGACAAAAATGGCTCACGGAATCCGCGAAATCGCGGGGCATCATCGAAACGATTTGATGGTAAGACCAGCGAACAACGCCGAAACGAACGCGCCCAGCGTTCCTACGATGGCATGAAACGTGGCGGAGGCGGTGCTTCCAAACGTAATAAGAGCGGACATGAGCGCAACCGTAAGCAGCTCTCATCCCGTGAGTTCTCTGCAACCGCACCCTCGCAGCGTTCCCGCTCGGCGGATCCCGCGCGCCTCGTCGCATTTGAGGTTCTCAGCGCGGTAGCGCAAAACGACTCTTACGCAAATCTCGTGTTGCCCAGCACGATTCGTGCCCACCATCTTGACCATCGGGACGCGGCTTTTGCCACCGAACTCACCTACGGAACCCTGCGCAGCCAGGGTACCTACGACGCCATTTTGGCGCATTGTGCGGATCGTCCGTTAGAGAAAATCGGTACAACCACGTTGATTGTACTGCGTATGGGCGTTCACCAGCTCTTGAGTATGCGCGTGCCCGCCCATGCAGCTCTTAACCAAAGCGTCGCATTAGCCCGTGCTCAGATCGGCGGTGGTCCCGCTAACTTTGTGAATGCGGTGCTGCGTCGCGTCAGCGAGCGTAGCCGTGATGACTGGTACGCCCGTCTGGAGACTGATGCCAAGGACGACACCGAAAAACTTGCGCTCGCAAAATCGCATCCAACCTGGATTGTGCGTTCCATGCGCCAAGCGCTTGCAGCTCATGGCAGGTCTCCGGCCGAAATCCAGGATCTTCTTGAGGCCGATAACCAGGCACCTGTGGTAAACCTTATAGCACTTCCCGGAATAGGCGACCTGCAGGAAGCCTTCGAGAAAGGCGCGGTAGAGGGCGAACTGGTGGAGGACTCCGCTTTATATTCTGCTGGCGATTTAGGCAGGTTGAAAAGTGTTCGTGAGGGTACTGTGCGCGCACAGGATGTAGGTTCGCAGCTGGTTACTCGCGCGCTTGCTGCAGCTCCTCTTGAAGGGCAAGACTCTGCGTGGCTTGATTTGTGTGCCGGTCCGGGCGGTAAGGCTGCACTGTTGGCGGCTTTGGGCGCGCAGCGTGGTGCTCGGGTGGTGGCGAATGAGTCGGCAGCGCATCGTGCAAAACTGGTTTCACAATCTTTACGTCCGCTTTCTCCCGACGAGTACGTTGTTCTTACCGGGGACGGGCGTGAGATATCCCAAACGCTTGCACAAAATGCTGAGCGGTTACCCGCGGGCATCGAGCCGGAACAGAAATTTGACCGTGTGTTGGTTGATGTTCCCTGCTCGGGGCTAGGCGCCCTTCGCAGGCGTCCGGAGGCACGCTGGCGTAAATCCCCGCGTGATATTGCCGATTTGCTGCCTCTGCAGCGTCAGCTTCTGGAAGCTGCGTGTGAAGTTACGCGACCTGGCGGTGTGATCGCTTATGTAACCTGCTCACCGCATGCTGCTGAGACTCAAAATATTGTTGCGGAGATACTGGAGACTGGAAAAGTGCGTCTGCTGGATACACAGTCGATACTTCAACGCGTTGCCTTGCCGAGCGATGAAGGACGAAGCGCTCTTGCGGGCGATAAGGCTCCCGGGTATCGTCCACAGGTGCGCCTTAAAAAATCCTCCTCGGTTCGTCAGGAAGATATTCTTGATGAAGCATCAACGACTGCACAGCTGTGGCCGCATATTCATGGTACTGATGCTATGTTCCTCGCACTTTTCCGTAAGAATTAGAATCGCGCAATGCAACCGTATTTTTAGTGCGGCGATTATTGTTATCCGAATATCCGTATGTCATGTTGAGGAGGTTTTCTCATGTCTGTTGCTATTAATCCGTCTATACTCTCTGCCGACTTTGCAAATTTACAGCACGAGTTAGAACGCATTTCGACTGCGGATGCGGCACATATTGACGTGATGGATAACCATTTTGTACCGAATCTGACGTGGGGACCTCCGGTTGTTAAGCGTCTGCGCGAAGTTTCGCCCGTACCTTTTGACGTGCACTTGATGATTGATGATCCCGATCGTTGGGCTCCCCAGTATGCCGACGTAGGCAGCGAATCGGTAACCTTCCACGCGGAGGCGGCTACCGCACCTATTAAACTGGCACGTACTCTGCGAGAATCCGGGGCAAAAGCTGGGTTGGCATTACGCCCGGCAACTGCCGTAGAACCATACCTCGATCTACTCACAGAAATAGATATGCTCCTGATTATGACGGTGGAACCAGGCTTCGGCGGGCAGAAATTCCTTGATGTCACTTTGCCTAAAATCCGTCGCGCCGCATCGGCGCTTGAAGGGTCCGGTATCCCGGTGCGACTTCAGGTTGATGGCGGGATTACGGGGGAAACGATTGTGCGAGCTGCGGAAGCCGGAGCGGACTGTTTCGTTGCAGGCAGCTCGGTGTATGGGGCAGAAGATCCGCAGACCGCGATTGCTGCTTTGCGTTCTCTAGGAGAGAGTGTACGAAAGAAGTGGAGGTCACATCCTCACACCGGGATAAATCTCTCTGATGGATGCAGTTGTTCTTAAAAATTTGAGTGCATTGTGCGCGTATTGTGACGCTGTAAACGGTTAAAGCGTGAAATATTTTTGATGACATAACGTCTTTATAGCTTTATGTAATGACTATAAAAAACCTGTATTTCCAATGAAAAAACCACATATCGGTAAAAAGATTGACGATTCTTAACGTTAACCATGAGAGTTTTTCCTTGAAGTAGGGCATATATGACGGTAAGGTTAGGTAGAGTTTATTTGTCTTAGGAGAAATATGTCTTTTGAACACCCAGCGTCACTAGCTCAATTCATGGTAAATCGCCGTAACTTTCTAGGTATGGCGCTTGCCTCGGGCACTGCATTTACACTTGCAGCATGCAGTCAGGAATCTACGACTTCTGACTCTTCGGAATCTCCCGAAAGTGAGACTCGCGTTGTTAAAAATGTAGATGAGGAAGAAATTACGGTACCTACTAAACCGCAGCGCGTTGTAGTTCTCTCAGAACCTACTTTGGATGCGGTGCTCGCACTTGGCGTTAAGCCTGTAGGCGCTATTTCTGGTCGCGGTCAGCAGACTGTGCCTAACTACCTCAAAGATAAGGTAGGAGACGACGTTACACTTGTCGGTTCTGTATCTGAGGTTAACTACGATAAGGTTGCCTCCCTCACGCCCGACCTTATTCTGGCTGACTCCACAGGCGTGGATAAACGTTCAGAGGCATACAAGACTCTGCAGGATATTGCTCCCGTGGTGTACACCGGATACGCCGGCGGCGATTGGACTATCAACTTTGAGCGGGTAGCGGATGCTCTTAACCTGGTAGACCAGGGTAAGAAGGTTGAGGAAGACTACGAAAAACTTACTGAGCAGCTCAAGAAGGAGCTAGAACCTCTGTACGGTGATAAGACCTTCTCCATCGTGCGTTGGGCAGGTAACGGCCCCGCACTGATCTTGAAGGAACTCCCTGCCGGTCAGGTGCTTTCAGATTTGGGGCTGCAGCGTCCCCCGGCACAGGATCGTGAAGGGCAGGGTCACTCAGAGCCGGTCTCTTTGGAGAACCTCTCGGATATTGACGCCGACTACATGTTTATCGGTACTTTGGGTGGCGCAAGCCAGAAGAACCCGAATGTTCAAGGTGATGCTAGCGCCAATGGTGCATCAGAAGTTTTGAAGAAGGCAGAGGCCACATCTGGCTTCACAAATTTGAAAGCCTACCAGAACGAACATATTATTACGGTTGAGGGTTCTAAATGGACCTCAACCGGTGGTCCCCTGTTGATGAACGGTATTGTTGCGGATGTTCGCAGCAAACTACTCGAAAATCAAAACAATAATCAGGGACAGTAGGATTAGATTTTAGACGCGGCACCTCGCTTGAGGAGGTGCCGCATCTAGGCTCTTGAATACTCAACGACGAATACGCTGAAGATACACAAAATGCTTTTGAAAGACAGCAACATGCCCCTGGGGCTGTCTTAAAAGAGCTTGAAAACCTTATACACGAAACGGAACATAACGATGACACAGCACGCACATCATGCCGCCCGCTACAGTGCCGTGGTAGCGCTTGCGGGTGCTTTGCTTGCACCCGGCGTAACAACTCCCGCAACTGCTCTTGAAGATCCGGGTCACACTCCGGATGCTACCCCCGCCCAGGCCGGTAATAATGTGCAGGCACAGGATCCTGCTGTGAAGGTTCCGGGTGAAGGCAACGAAAGAATGCCTCAAGGTAAGGTAGAACAACCCGCCGCGAGAGCAAACGATACTGCGACCGTTGCAGGCTCCACGGTTATTAAGAACGGTCAGGGCCTTGAGGTTAGTGGCTCGGGGTGGGGGGCCAACGCCGTTATCGCTGTGAAATATGATGGCGGTAAGGTTAAACCCACAAGTCCAGTGCTACATGACGGTAAGGATCTATCAGCAAAGGGCGTTGCAGCAGTTATTCGCGCAGACGAGAACGGTAACTTTACCACAACCATCCCGTTCCCTACTGAAGCTAACTGGACCGTCGGTTCAGAACACGAGATTAACTTCCTGAGCGGAAGTCTGCAGAAGGGCGATCAAAAGCACTCAGCAACTCACACGGTAACCGTGGGTGAAGAAGCTCCGGCCGCCGAAACTCCGAAGGTAGAAGAGACTCCAAAGGTGGAGAGTCCTGAGCAGCCTCAGGTAAAAGAAACCCCCAAGAACGAGGTTCCTGTAGAAGCTCCAAAGGCTGAAGAAACGCCTGCACAGCAGCCTCAGACTGATGAGGCAGCTAAGAATGAGACTCCTGCTGATACTCCGAAGGCAGAAGAGACCCCTAAAGCTGAGGAAACTCCGGTACAGCCCAAAGTTGACGACGCTGCTAAGAACGAAGCAGAGCAGCAGCCTGAGGCAGAAGAGAAACCAGCTCCTCAACCCGCAGAAAATAATCCTGCTCCTGCCGCTTTTGAGAACTCGCAGACTGTTGAGTCCGACGGCGTTACTGTGACCGGTGTGAAATACGCGAAAAACGGTCAGGAAATCGAGGTTAGCGGTACCGGCTGGAAGAATGCCGACGGTACCGGTTCTGTGATCGCCGTGAAGTACGACGGCGGTGAAGTCAAGTCTACGAATCCCGTAACGTATGACGGTAAGGATTTAGCGGGACGCGGTGTTGTAGCCGTTGTTACGGCTAATCCTGATGGTACGTTCACCGCAAAGCTGCCGTTCCCGAACGCTGAGAATTCAACCGGGTTTGAGAAGTGGACGGATGGTTCACAGCACAAGATTAACTTTCTGAGCGGCAGTTTGCAAAAGGGCGACGTTGCGAAGCGTTCGGTAACTCTCAACGTGACTGTAGGCGATGCTCCTGCCACTGCCGAGGATCCAAAGGATAACGGTCAGCAGCCAGGTAACCCTTCAGCTAATGACACCAAGAAACTAGAGCCTCAGCCTACCGAACCTCCTGTACAGGATCATCCGAAAGACGGTAACACCGATGTTCAGCCTAGCCCAGCAGATAATCAGGGCGGTACTGCGAACCAGGGTGTACAAAATAACGCACCTGCACCTACTGCACCTGCCCCTGTCGTTGAGACTCAGACTGCGTCCGACGGTGATGCTACCGTAACCGGTCCTAAGACTGTGGCCCACGGTCAGGGAATCGTCGTTAACGGTTCTGGATGGAGCCCCTATAGCGTTATCGCCGTTAAATACGATGGCGGTGACATTAAACTTGACCACGCCGTGAACTATAACGGTAAAGACTATGCGTCTCGTGGTGTTGTGGCCATTATTCAGGCTGATGCTGATGGCAAGTTTACCTATACTTTGCCGTTCCCAAATAGCGATAAATGGGGCGTGGGCACCGTTCACGATATCACGTTCCTGACCGGTAGTTTACAGAAGAGCGACGAGCAGCATTCGGTGACGTTGTCCGTTACGATTGCTGGCGCTGACGGCTCCACGTTAGCCCCTGTAAGTAGTAATCATGCCTCTAACAATGGTTCAATCGCAGGCGGCTATGATGCCGGGTTGGGTAACAACGGATCAGGATATGGCTCTGTGGCACCTATTCCCACCCAGAGCTCCGGAATCAACTATGCAGCCCGTCAAGGCAGCATTACGAAGCAGGCTTCTCTTGGGGCTGCTGCTGAACTGGAAAACGATACGCTCATCAACCGTGTGCAGGCACGCGCTAAAGCTGCCGCAAAGAACGGTAGTAACAGCGGTGCCCACGCCAAGAGCGCACCCAAGAAAACTCACACTGCCAAGGCCGCGCCCGGTAAAAACGGTACCCAGGGCAATGCAACTACCGCGGCAACACAGTCCGACAGCGATAGCGCCCCCAATATCATTGGCGCTGAGCTTAGCGGCTTCTCGCGCTGGTTCGCGAACAATGCAAATAACGTGTTGCTCTCTATAGCGGGTCTGATAATCTTGGTGCTTGCACTAACCTTCCGTAAGAGGGCTTAATCACCTCTCACACCTGAGGAAATATACACAATAATCTCAAACATCAGGGTTCCCTCCCACACCGTCGGTGGGGGAGGGAACCGGTATAAACTACCACTAGTCGCACAGAAGAGGAAACTCATGCGAACCACAAAGACAGTATCAAAGGCGCTCACTGCCTGCGCGGCAATATCCCTTAGTCTTGGCCTGGGGATGGGAGCTGCGAATGCGATCCCGCCCGGAGGAGCATCAGAGAATACCCCAGGAACCAGCTCAACTGTAAGTCCTCATGTGACTCCCGGAGGCGTAGTTAACTTCACTTTGACAGGTTTCCCTGAAAACACGCAGGTTACCGTCAAACTAGATGATGACGGCGTCGTGCATAGGCAAACAACGGATAGCAAGGGGAACCTAAACGGTTCATTTGTGCTCTCTAACGCAGGCTCCGGTGATCATACGCTTCGCTTCCTTGCAACGGGAGGAGGCGGAGGTAAAGACGCCAACGGTCGTAATAAAGGTAACACGGGAGGGCGGTATACCAATAAGAGCCCTGTATTTACCGTTGGAGAACCCGATAACGGGGGCGGCAATAATGGCGGCTCGTCAAATAACGGAGGATCCTCTAAGGGCGGCTCCGATTCTTCGTCCAACAATAACGCCGGATCTGACGGTTCGGGTAATAATGGTTCCGAAGATAACGGCGGTAACTCGGCACAGAACGGTGGTTCATCTGAGCAAGAGACCGTCTATCTTGATGCTGATGGCAACCCTATCTCTAAAGAAGAGTATGATCGTTTGAACGCTGAGGCTGACGAGGGCGGGAATAAAGATTCCTCCGATCAGAAAAACGACCAGAACGCTAACAAGAGCGAACAGAAGAAGACCGCCAGCGCCTCTGCATCCAGCAGTGCGAAGAGCAGCGCGTCGGCCTCTAGCTCCGCAAAGACACAGGCAGATAGCCATAAAACCAGCAACACAACGGTAACGTATGGGCAGGAATTCCCATGGCTGGGCGTATCTGTGCTTGGCGTTGCTATTATCGGTGCTATTGCTGTACTGATTATTCGGAAGCGTCCATAGACAATGGTGATAAGCGCGCGCCGCAGGGGAGATAACGCTCCTTTGTGGCGCGCGTTTGGCACTCTTGCTCAGGAGAAGAACCAAAGGTACCCTAACGCCATAGGGATCAAGACACGGTATCGAGATAAGGCGGTCTTAGCTATCTTTACGGTAGCGTTGTTGGTAGCACTGTATCTTAGACCACATATAATAAAGGAGTCTCGTTGAGCGTAATCTTGGAACGCACAGGAGCCTCACGAACCATGAAAAGTGGGCGCAACGAAAAAAACGGCCGACGAATAACCTGGCTTATTATTTTTGCGGTTCTGCTCGGCGTGAGTATTCTTGCCTCGCTAACTATTGGGCTAAAATCACTCTCCCCCGAAACCATCGTAGAAACCTTAGCGGGGCAATCAACCCCCGAAAGTCATGCCATTATCTTTGAGCAGCGCATTCCGCGGACACTCATCGGGATAGCCTGCGGGGCGGCCCTCGCAGTTGCCGGATCACTCATGCAGTCACTCACCCGTAACCCACTCGCCGAACCTGGTCTGATGGGTGTCAACGCCGGTGCCGCCGTTGCAGTCATCCTCACTGTTGTACTTTTCGGTGTTCTCGGTATTTGGCAGTATATGATTGCCGCCGCTGTTGGGGGCGCTATAGCCGCCACTGTCGTTTATACCCTCGGGCGTGGTCGAGACGGCTCAATTGTTAAATTAGCTCTCGCCGGTGTGGCCATCTCTGCCGCTCTTGCCGCTGTAGCACAGGGACTTATGCTCTCGAACCAAGATGCTTTTGACGAATTTCGTGTGTGGGTTACCGGGTCTTTAGAAGGGCGCGATATATCAGTTGCACAGGCCGTTGCCCCCGTGATCCTCGTGGGTCTCCTTTTAGCATTTTTTGTAGCACCCTCGATCAACGCGCTAAGTATGGGTGAAGAAGCCGCTATCTCCTTGGGCGCACGAGTGTATCAAACTCAAAACCTCACACTTCTTGCCGTAACGCTTCTTGCAGGTGCAGCAACCGCTGCCATCGGACCAATCTCCTTCGTCGGTTTGGCAGTTCCCTTTGTAGTGCGTGCCATAATGGGCAATGATGTGCGCTGGGTTAACTACGGCTCCGCGCTTCTAGGTCCTGTCTGGCTGCTCATGTCCGATGTCTTAGCCCGTGTTATTATGGCGACCCCGGAGCACCCGCAGGAAACTCAGGTAGGAATTATCGCTACCCTTGCAGGGGCACCCCTCTTCCTATTCCTGATGACTCGTCGTAAGGTGGAGGCTCTCTGATGACAGATACACAGACTAAGGCGACGAACCTCAAGACTCAGAAACAGGAATCTTCGCGCCCTCGAGGTGCACGGCGCGGTCATGATTTGGCTGGCAGGCTTGTTCTTAACTCACGCGGACTCATTCAGGCGCAGGTTCCCTGGCGGGTTTTGACGCTGTACATTGTGCTGATCGCTCTCATCGTGGCACTTAGCCTGTGGGGGCTGCAACAGGGCGATTACAAAGTGACGACGATGGACGTCATTAATGCCCTCGTTGGGCGGGGTAAACGCATCACAGTGGTCTTAGTACAGAAGCGTGAAGCGCGCATCGTGGCAGCTCTGCTTGTGGGCGCCGCTTTAGGGCTTTCAGGGGCGCTGTTCCAGGTAATCTCGGGTAACCCGCTGGGCTCACCGGATATTATCGGCTTTACGCACGGTGCTGCAACTGGTGCACTCCTGCAGATTATCGTCTTCGACTCTGGTCCAGTAGAAGTTGCTATCGGTGCCCTCATTGGCGGTATCGCAACATCCATTACGGTGTGGTTACTGACTCGACATACAGGTTTACGCGGATTCCGCCTAGTGCTTGTGGGTATTGGTGTAGGATCGACTCTTGCGGCGTTCAATTCGTTGTTGGTAGTTCGGGCATCACTGACTCAGGCGCAGACAGCGGCATCCTGGCTTGCCGGTTCTCTCGATGATATGTCGTGGCCGCGTACGATTACGCTGATGATTTTTCTGATTGTCACAGTTCCCGCGCTTCTCGCCCTAGTACGCCCTCTCGGGGCCATTCGGTTTGGCGATAGCGTGGCGTCAGGACTAGGCGTGAATGTCAACGCTTATCGGGTGTGTGCGCTCTTCCTCGGTGTGCTTCTCGTATCCCTAGCCACCGCGACTACCGGTCCCATAGCATTCGTGGCACTTGCTGCCCCGCATATCGTGAAAACCCTGGGGCGAAGCGGCGGAGTTACCCTTTTCGGTTCTGCCCTCATGGGTGCATTGATGGTGCTGGCCTCAGACCTTATTGGAAGGTTTGCAATTCCCGGCCGTACCCTACAGGTCGGTGTGGTCACCGGCGCCCTGGGCGGTTTATATCTGATTTACCTGATTTACCTTGAAAGGAAGAAGAGCTAGTGAAGGCTCGTGCAGAGATTAGCGAAAGCCGACTCGCAGGCGAAGACATGGTCGTAGCCTATGGCGACCACACAGTGCTCAGCGGTATAGACTTCAAGGTGCTTGAGGGTGAGCTTACCGTTATTTTGGGTCCTAACGCCTGCGGTAAATCTACCTTGCTCAAAGCTCTGGCGCGTGTGAATCCTCTCAAAGGCGGAAAGGTCTTTCTTGATGGTCTGCCGCTTTCAAAGATGAAATCCCGCTCCATCGCGCAGATTCTCGCCATGCTTCCTCAAACGCCGGAGGCACCCACCGGGTTGACCGTGGCGGATGTTGTGGCACGCGGCCGGTACCCGCATCAATCCCTTCTACGTTCCTGGTCTGAGAAAGATGAGGCTGCCTGCGTTGAGGCTATGGAAGCCGCGAACGTGTTGGAACTGTCCGAACGTCCTATTGAGGCGCTTTCCGGCGGTCAGCGTCAGCGCGTGTGGATTGCCATGACCCTTGCCCAGCAGACGCCTTTGATTCTGTTGGACGAGCCAACCACCTACCTGGATATTACCCACCAGATTGAGGTGCTAAACCTTACCAAGAAGCTCCACTCTGAGGGGCATACCGTTGCGGTTGTGCTGCACGATCTGAACCTGGCTTTCCGATACGCCACTCATGCGGTGCTCATGAAGGAAGGTAGGATTATCGCTCAGGGTGATCCTCAGGAAATTGTCACTGCCGAGCTAATTCAGGAAGTTTTCGACCTAGAATCTGTTATATGCGATGACCCCTGTACCGGAACACCACTGGTAGTTCCGGCAGCTCACCAAGAGATTACTATTGCCGCGGACGCAATTGCCGCCGCCCGCGAAGGTCACTAAGGAGCCTTTTATGGGTGATTTTGAGACCCTTCCACATAAAACCACACAGAATCTCAAGTCAAAGATCACGGCGCGTCCTATGCCGCCTAAAATCCCGCGCCCAACACCTGCCCCGCGCGTACCCAGCCCGCTTATGACGCGCATCGTAAACGAAGCCGTGGACGCGCAAGAACTTAACGCCCGCATCACAGAGATCGTAGCGGATGGGACTCCACTTATAGAGCAGGCTTACTATGACGACGGAACAGCGAATGAGAACGAACGCATTGTCACATTCCTGTATCGGCATGCCACGGCAGAGCAGGTTCTTATTTTTGTCAATCGACTGACAGATGAGAAAAACCTGCCGTTGTCTCTGATGGAACGTATTCCAGACACCGATTGGTGGGCGCTGAGCTTCCAGATGCGCACCGACTGGCGGGCTTCCTATAACTTTATTCCCACACTGCCAGGGGAACGCCCGATCTGGCTGGGGGAGGACGATCAGGTGACACTGCGCACCGCTCTCGATTCTGGTGAAGGCGACCCGCTTAACCCGAAGACCGTCTGCAACCGTATTGGCCGTTGTATGGGCGTGGTTGAGCTTGCCGATGCGCCGGTTCATGAGTTTCTGCTCACCCAACAGGAACTCGACAGCCTTCCTGAACCGCACTGGATGACTACTGCGGACGGGCATGAATATTTGTTGGGACGAGTAGGAAACCCAAGCCCCGATTCTCCGCTCTTTATCCTCTTCGACGGTGAAGTCTGGTACGGGCACGGTATGGAGCATATGCTCAACCGAGCCTGTGCTGCCGGGCGTATTCCGGATATGAATGTCTTCTTTCTGCACTCGGGCGGCCGAGAACGCCGCTGGCAAGAGCTCAATGGAGACAGTCCCATAGCCGACTATATTGTAGAAGAAGCGCTTCCTCATTTGAGGCGTCATCACGGGCTGCGGCCAGAGCCACAGGATATTATTATCAACGGACAATCCTTAGGCGGGCTGTCTTCTCTGCTGGCGGTTTTCTCACGCCCAGAATCCTTCGGAGCCGCAATTGCCCAGTCGTCTTCGCTGTGGCAGCCCCAGGTTTTCGACAAACTCTCACAGCTGCGTAAAGCCAATGAACTGCACCGTTTGTCCCACCTTCGCCTTGAGGTTGAGGTAGGCGAGCAGGAATGGATTCTGCTGCCGCCGCATCAGCGTTTTGTTCAGGAACTCGAATCTGTGGACACACACCTGAACTACACTGTATTCAATGGCGGCCACGACTACGCCTGCTGGCGTGGAGCTATCATACCCGCGCTGAATCGCATTCTTATGCCCAACCCCTAAAATCTTATAGCCGAGAAAGACATAAACATGACCGAACAGATTGTGGAACGCTCCGAACTGCTCGAAACCCCACTGATTCCTGAGGATTTCGCACGGCGTTACCGTGAAGAAGGGTACTGGATCGATCAGACCATACCCGAGTTTCTGCTTGATGCCTGCCGTGCTAAACCACATTTTCCGGCGTTAGTGGCACTTTCGCATGCACAGAGCGACGCAGAGGGCAAACCGCAGCAGATTCGACTGAGCTATGGAGAGCTGGAGGTGGCTGCTCGTGCCGCAGCACGTCGCCTAGAGAATGCCGGGGTGCAACCCGGCGATCGTGTGCTTTTACAGTTAGGAAATATCGCCGAATACCTGATATATCTTATGGGTATTTTTTGGGCAGGAGCCTTACCGGTCTTTTGTCTGCCACAGCACCGCACGAGTGAGCTTGTCCATTTTGCAACCCGCACTGATGCCGCTGCGCATATATTTTCCTCGAAAACTCCGGGAGCAGATTTTGCAGCGCTCGCAGACGATGTGGCACAGACGATGCGTGCTGATGGTCTAGAACCGCCTATTGCCCTTGATGCTGCGCTCCCGGTAACTCCGTTGAGCGAGACTGAGCTGGCTGAACCGTTCCATCCCGGTGTTGTGCAGAATACCCAAAATACTCTGGCAAGCGAGCAGATTGCATTTTTGCAGCTTTCCGGCGGTACAACCGGTATGTCAAAGCTAATTCCGCGCACGCACGCAGCCTACTTGTACTCGGTGCGTGGTTCCGCCGATATCTGCAAACTGAATAACAACACAACCATGTTGGTGGTGCTTCCTGCGGCACATAATTTCACGATGAGTTCGCCTGGAATCCTGGGCGTAATGTGTGTGCAAGGTAAGCTCGTATTTGCTGCTGATCCTAGCCCTCAGACGGCGCTTAATCTGATTCAGATGGAAGGCGTTACCTTCACCTCACTCGTACCGCCCTTGGCGCAGGCCTGGCTGGCGTCTGTAAAGAAACGTGACGTGCAGCTGCCTTCGCTCCGCGTGCTTCAGGTGGGCGGATCGAAACTTGCTCCGACGGTGGCGGGGGAGCTCGAAACAACCCTAGGTGTGAGCATCCAACAGGTCTTCGGCATGGCGGAAGGCTTGGTGAATTACACTCGTCTGCGTGATGAACCCTATATACGCATGAATACTCAGGGATACCCTATCAGCCCGGCTGATGAAATCCGCGTGGTGGATGAACGGGATAACCCGGTCAAGCCAGGGCAGAGCGGTCACCTCCTCACGCGCGGACCCTATACGATTCGCGGGTATTATCGCGAAGAAAACGCTAATCAGCTCAGCTTTACTGAAGACGGTTTTTACCGTACGGGCGATATCGTGCGTATAGTCGCGGGAAAGTATCTTGAAGTTACTGGACGCGCTAAAGATCAAATTAACCGTAACGGTGAGAAGATCTCGGTGGATGAAATTGAGGAGTTGGCGTTAGAGCATCCGGATATTTTGGATGCAGTAGCCCTTGGTCTGCCCGATGAAACTGTGGGTGAGCGCGTCTGCTTGATAGTCGTACTTCAGGCCGGGAAATCGCTCGGTGAGAATCCGCGCCGTACCATGTACGAGTATTTCACTGAAAAGAAGCTGGCTGATTTTAAGATCCCCGAACGTGTACAGGTATTGAGCTCTCTGCCAACCACAAACGTGGGTAAGATCTCACGCCGTGAACTTCGCATTAAACTAGTTGAGATGCTGGCTCAGGAGTAAGAGTAACTAAGGTAAGCGTTAGCGCGGGCTAAATAAGCGTGCGGATACCATAATACCGGGGTAAGAATCTTGAGGTTCTTACCCCGGAAGTTTAACTCAAAAGCAGGTGCTCTGTGAGGCGTGCGCAGAGAATAATAGTCACGTATAGGTGGTCAACACCCGCTATATGACGGTGATGTAAAGGTTTACATAGTTTTCATGTAGGGTAACCTCATCTACAATTTATGTGTATATAAATTTTGGCATACATAAGACATGATGCCAGAGAGGAACATAATGTCCGCAGAGACTACTCTTCGCCCCCTGCTTGCTCAGTACATCCACGAGGCGGATTCGCTGGATACCGCCTTTTCCGAGTCTACGACCGACCTTTTTTCTCTGGGGATGGACTCAATGGGCGCTTTTGCCCTGCTCGATGACCTCGCGGGCAAGGGGATTACTATCGAATTCACTGAACTGGTAGAAAACCCGACCGTCGAATTTTTGCTCACTCGCATCAGCTAACTTTGACGAGATCGGTACCTATATAAGGCCGATACTCACCCAACCAACACACGACACCGCCTGAAAGAATAGACCGGACTATGAGCATCACCGAGCATAGTGGGTCCAAGCATGACTGGATTCCCCTGACCAAAAGCGCTCAAGGTATTTATCTTGCCGCTATTATCGATCCCAAAAATCCCTGCTATAACACGGCAGAGATCATGGAATGCCCACCCGAGACGAATCTTGATTACCTGCGTGAGGCATTTATTCAGCTCTACCGTGAAAATGAAGGTTTCCGGGTGCAGACGCGCGTGCAGACTGGGCGTCCAGAGCAACGAGTCATGCCACTTGATGAGTTTCTGACTAATCTTGAGGTACTTCCGGTAATTTCCCTCCCGACTCAGGAAAAAACGGAAGAGCAGAATCCCGTTCCGGCAACGGTGCGTGATTGGGCATCCGAGCTGATCCGCGAACCGCTGATCACCGATGCGGGTGTTACGGTACGCTCCGCTGTCACATACTACGGGGGTAAACTCTGGGTTTACCACAGCTTTAGTCATGTGGTGGCAGACGGTTTTGCGGTGTTTAACGCTCTGTCTCGCGTAGCAGCTATCTATCGTGCTTTGAGCGCCGGAAAACCTCTGCCTACTGTTAAACGCGCCTCTCTAATGGAGCTTCTTCGGGCTGATCACGCTGCCGAACATGCCCGAGAAGAGGACCTGGCCTTGTGGACTTCTGAGCAAGTGGAAGTACTTAGCCAACCCGATACATCGCTGGCAGCACGAAGTGCATCACCGGCACCACAGGCCTTGCGTGAGGTACTGACCCTGCCTGATAAATTACAGCGAGATATGCTGGAAATTGGCAAAATGTACGGAACCTCCTGGCCCGTTACTGTAACCGGTGCCGTAGGGTCTTATCTGGCCCGTATTGGTGGGCATAGAAGCGCTGCTTTTGGTGTACCCCAGATGAACCGTATATTTGGGGCTCAGGTTCCCGCAGAAACCCGTGCTCTCGGCAAGACCAGCGCTCAGACTGGAACCACCGCCGTGAACGTGCTTCCTGTACAGGTTTCAGGTATGGGAAGTATTGCACAGACACTCGATAGCGTAAAGAACCAGTATGCACGAAACGCCTCACATCCGCTTGCTCGACAAGAAGACCTAGAACGTTTAGCGCAGTCCAATAACAGCCGCCTCTTTGGTTCCCAGATCAATGTTATACCGTTTGATGCCGCTTTACCGCTAGGTGCACCTACCGAAAACACGCCTGCTTCTGTGGGATATATTCATAACATATCTGCGGGACCAGTTGCGGATATGACCATTACCCTGCGAGGCATACCCGGGCGCGGTCACACAATTTCTGTAGAGTTCGATGCCAACCCGAACCTGTATACCCGCGAGCGCGTAGAATTTCACGCCCGGCACCTACAAAATTGGTTGGAATCTTGGGCTCAGGCTGCCCTTGAGGAGCGGTCGATGGATACCCTGACGACTGCGTTACCGCATGAGGTAGAGCTGCTGGAATCGTTTAACGCTACCGCGCATCCGATAGAGTATAAAACTTTGCTTCAGCGTTTTCAGGATGCGCTCACACGCTACCCGAACGAACCCGCACTCTACGCCTGCGCGCCGGACGAGGACGGTACGCTGTCCCCGCAATCTCCGCAGGCCTATGAGTTTTCGCAGGTACTCACGTATCACGAGCTGGATGCGCGAGCCCGCGCCCTAGCAAAGGCGATGCTGGAAGCTGGCGTGTGCCCTGGAACTGCTGTAGGCCTACGTTTTCATCGAGGACTTGAACAATATATCGCCTTATATGCGGCGCTCTATGCAGGGTTTGTCTATGTGCCGATTTTGCCGGATCTGCCGGCCGAACGTGTGAGCTCCATGATGGAAGATGCGCAGTGTTCGGCGCTTGTGTATGGTTCCGGGCTGAGTCCTATTGCAGGGGCCGAGTTAAAACCGGCGAATACGCAGATTTTGTGCGGGCTGCAGCAATTTGAATTTACCGCTCTAACAGCCCCTGTGGGAAAACCTCTAAACCTTACACATGTGCCCGAGGCAAAAACATTCCCGGGTATCGGCACAGCACTGGATGATACCGCGTATATCTTGTTTACCTCGGGTTCGACAGGGCGACCCAAAGGTGTTGCGATTAGTCATCGTTCCATTGATAACCGGTTACGCTGGCAACAGTCACAGATTCCGGTCGGCGCATCCACACAAGACCGTGCGGGGGACCGCATCTTACATAAAACGCCTGTCTCGTTTGATGTTCATGTGTGGGAGCTTTATTGGCCGCTTCAGGAAGGGGCAGCCGTCGTTATTGCCGCTCCTGATGGGCACCGGGATCCGGCCTACCTGGCGCGTGTTATCGCCGAACAGAACGTTACCTGTCTGCATTTCGTACCCACGATGCTTACCGCCTTCTTGGAGGCCCCTTCCGCAAAACGTACCTTAGCCGAAGCAGGTTTTGGATCGGGGGAGCAGCAACGCCATGTGCGCTATCTTATCTGCTCGGGCGAGGCACTTCAGAAGGATCAGATTCTCAGCGCGCATAATATTATGGGTGTTTACCCTTTAAATCTTTATGGGCCTACGGAAGCCGCCGTCGATGTTACCTTCTGGGATAGCTCCCAAAACCCAGAGTGCAGTACTGTTCCTATCGGCCAGCCCGTTTGGAACACCCAAACTCGTATTCTCGACCAGGCTTTACAGCCGATACCGCCCGGATTCGTAGGGGAACTCTACCTATCGGGTGTACAGCTTGCTGTGGGGTACCAGAACAATCCCGAGGCAACTGCACAAGCCTTTATCCTGGACAACGCTACGGGGGAGCGGCTTTACCGTACTGGCGATCTTGCCGAGTGGAACCTCACCGCCACAAACCAAAAACCCGGCACCTTGGCCAAAAACCTTCGCGGAGTCATCCTCTACCGTGGTCGTGCCGATCACCAAGTAAAACTACATGGGCAACGTCTAGAGCTTGGCGACATCGAAACTACGCTCTCCCACGTTGAGGGAGTCCATAGCGCCGTCGTTTTGCTCTACACGAAGATGTCCGAACCTGCTCTCGCGGCGTTCCTAGAGATAGGTGACGTTTCTGAAACAGAACGCAACCGTATCGTTGCTCAAGCTCGCCAACATTGTGAGAACACCTTGCCGGACTATATGGTACCGCGCCTATGGCACACCAAGGCTCAGTTCCCGGTTAGCCCCTCAGGCAAGACAGATCGCAAAAACCTGGCACAGATCGAGTTTACCTTTGATACCAACACCGCAGACGGCCCCCATGGACTTTTGGAACAGCAAATTAGCGAGATTATCGCGGGTGTGCTGGGACGCTCACAATTCGGCGTAACCGAAGACTTCTTCGCAGCAGGTGGTAACTCCCTCGCGGCACTTTCCGTCATTGCCAAGATTGAAGAAAACCTTGGAAAGATGCTCAGTATTGGTGCCCTCTTCGCTAATCCCACGGTCAAGGGGCAGGCTGCGGTCTTGAACGAGGATTCTACTGATGTCGAGTTTGCCCCGGTTCTGCCTCTGCGTGAGGCGGACTCGGTGGACTCCGCAACATCGAAGAATACCGTACCGCTCTTTATCCTGCCGCCCGCAGGCGGTCTGGGATGGTGCTATGCCGCCTATCTGCCCTACATACCCGGGCATCCGTCGGTTTACGCACTGCAACATGAGGCATTCACGAACCCAAATGCTGGCTACGCCCAGAGCCTTCGTGAACTCGCCGAGGGGTATCTTGCGCGTATTCGTGAGACCCTTGAGGAACGTCAGCTTCCATCACAATTTTCCCTGATGGGCTGGTCCGTTGGCGGTACTGCCGCCGTCGAGGTAGCCGCGCTTGCCGAGACTGCCGGTTACGATGTACAACAGGTTACGCTTCTGGATGCATACCCCGTCGAACAGTGGCAGGGGATTCCTGAACCGGACGAGCAAGAGAGCTTTCGTGCCCTCTTACGTATGGGCGGTCTTCCCGAAGTATCGGCGCAGACCGTTCTTGACTTGCCACAGACGCTCGAACGACTGCGAGATGCCGGGTCGGCTATGGGATATCTGTCTGAAGATAAGTTAGGGGTGTGTCTGGAGTCAATGCGCGCCTCTGCCGCCCTTATGCGCGGCTCGAAACACCTTAACTTTGGCGGAAAAGTCGTATTGATTGGAGTGAACCATGACGATCAACCCTATCTGGATGCGCACGGCTGGGAGCCTCATGTGGGCTCGTTCCGTACCGTCACGTTGAAGAACGGTACCCATCCCGATCTGGTGAACCCGGAGCGCATTCCTGAAATTATTGCAGAAGCCTTCTAACCTGCGCCCCAGTGGTATAGGACAAAACAGAGGCAGCAAAGCGTGCGAATAAGAATTCGGGGTAAGACACACATGCCCCTGGTGCACTCTATGAAGGCTCAGCAGGAACCTTCCTAAGCACCTTCGCCAAATGCGAGGCATCAGCAGTAGTGCGTCCATCCTCGGGTTGAGGGAAACGTACCCCGCAGGTCGTCACATGATGTTCCGAAGACATAGGCGCCTGAGGATACGCCCCGGGCTCGCCTACCGTCAGGATCCTGCCTAGAGTTCCAGGACCGTGAGCTACTGGATATGCTGTATAACCATCCGCGCCTGTGCGGTACGCGACCGCCAGCATCCGGTACCGTTCATGCTCGGGAAGCTGCATTAAATCTTCACAATACGTGGTGTACCTGCCATCAAGGGTTGCTACCAGAATGCCTCGGGAATACAGCATCATATCTGGTTTCGCAAAGGCCACACCCTGCTGGCGACCCTCAGCATTGCGGTGATAAAGCATACCAACGGGGCTTTCCACACGCACTTCTAAACCGGTATCCGTGAGGGCCCGCACCAACATTTTTCGCCATAATGACGAAGTATCAAATTTGATATTTGCCAGCACACCCGCCTCATACGGGCTATCGCTCAAACCAAAACCATATTGTTGCGACAAAATAGATTGCGCATAGTGGTAAGCGCGCAAAGTTTGTGCCGACAATCGCATAGCAAAAGCAGGGGAGAGCGTTTCGGTCAGCAGACTACGAATATTCTGCGTGCTCACATCACGCAACACAGACTCGTACCCTAAAGCATCGTCGACGACCTCATTATTGGCGGCATGAGTTGCCACCTGCTGTAATCCGGCGCGGATCATTTGCCATAAATGCGTATCCGTCGTCAGAGAATCGAACTCGCAAACAACCCCAATACGTCGGTTAATCCGTCGGTTTACAAGCTCGCGTGGAAGCATACGACCACGCACAAAAAGTAATTCATCCACCTCAGGCTCAAAAACCGGACGACGATGCGCCAAAGCCTGCCCGCTTGAATCAACAAAAACGCGGTACATAGCCTCTTTGAGCGAAGGAATATGCGGAAAAAGTTCGGAACCCTGCGGGGTAATGTCACGATGTCCCTGAATAATTGCCTGTTCCTCATGATGCTCTGCCAGCATACGCCATAACAAAGAAACCTTCTGCCAGCCAGTACCTTGACCACCTGCCGAAAAGTCCATATTCTCACGGGCCGTAGCCGGCCCTAAAACCCGTCCACAAACCGTAGCAGCCACTGCATAGACAGGCTTTTCAGGGTACTCCAGCGCTGTCCACAGTGGATCTGAGGCACCGCCCTCATTATCATCATCATGCGGTGGCAGGGCAGAGCCCGAAACCGTCTCTAAATACCCAGCCCAAGGCTTCGGAAGCACCAGAATCTCAGTCTCATAGACATAGAGAGATAACGTACCGTCATCGCTATGCTCGTAAAGCGAAGACTCAGGATCCTGCACAGAGGCGAACTGTCCGCCTGCCTCAGGGGCGATTTTCACATTAAAAGGCGCAATAACCTCCGGCTGCTCAGCCGATACCCATTGTGTGCACCAGAGCTTGGGCAGCACATGGATAACCAGAGTATGCACGACACCCGGCTGAGGATGCGTGTGTTTTAGGATCGTAACGCCGACACCGTTACCGCGCGCGCTCGCTTGAAAGTAGCGAACTTCACTCACCACTCGTTACTTCCAACCAGGGAATTTGACCTGCGGGCTTAGGAGCAGAAGGCAGACCGGGACCGCTCCATGAACCAACCACGCGTGGGCGGCTGCCGAGTCGCTGGCCCACCATCTTGACGGATAGCCCATTGATAGAACCGATCTTTTCGAGAATGCCGGAACTGATATTGAAAGTCGCTGCAATTTCCGCAAGCTGGGTTAACAAAGCCCGTGCAATGTCTTCGGGGGTGGAATTTCGAGAGAAGAAATAGGAATGTCCTAGACGTGCATCCGGGCCAACCTCGGATTCAAGAATGGCGTTAATATCCGCATACCGTTCTATAACGATGTCTAATTCTTCAGAAATAGCACCTCGTTCAGCTTCAAGCTCTGTACGCAAATCTGTTTCATTGTGAGGATTCATTTCCATCCAGATAAAGCGACGGCGCAAAGCCAAATCAATGGTACCCACAGAGCGGTCGGTAGAATTCATAGTTCCCAGAATGTGCAGGTTATCTGGAACTACTAAACGGTTATATATTTTACCCTGATAATAAAGCGGAGTTTGCAAAGTCGCATAGGTGAAACCCTGGGGAATATCCGCATCAGCCGCAAATACTGAACCGTAAAGTTTTTCACGATGATCCTGAAGTTTTTTTACGGAAACACGCTTTGACGTTTCAATAACGAGCATAAGGTCGCCGAAAACACGAGAGGTATTGGCACGGTTAATCTCGTCAATGAAAAGCAGATGTGGTGTCGTGGGGTTCTCAACAGCTTTTCGGCAGGCTTGAAGAAATACACCTTCGTGCGACACAAATTCAGGCTCATCTTCTTGGCGTGAAAAGTTTGGACGCAGCCCGCTCACGAACTCTTCGTAACTCGTAGACGGGTGGAAGACTACCGTTGTAATGTTGGCCTTGCCGTACCCAGTATCCTCACGTGAGAGAGTATTGATCTGGTAAGATTTTCCGCAGCCCGCGACTCCCTCAAGAACAACACATTTATTTTTAAAAAGAGATTTTGCAACAGGTCCGGTGGGATAAAACCTGCCACTTTCTTCTTCAACAGCATTGAGGGTATTCTCAAAATCTTTAGGCGTGGGTTTTTTTCGTTGAGTAGGCGGTTTTTCGATTAAAGGTTTAATATGCTGCGAAATGAGATCCTGAAGTTGTACAGGAACTCGGGAATATGGCATTCCGGCAGAATTTCCAAAATAGATGCAAATACGAATATCGCGGTATATGGAAAACTTTTTTACGGTATCTTGTGAACGTTTATGGGCTTCCTGTACTGCGGTATTAAAAAGAGGAATGCACTCCACAAGCTGGAGTGCAGAAATATTAGGGTTTTGATTCTCGGCAGCTTTAATTTGACGATCGATAATACGGTTCATGCCACCCGGAAGTAGGTTGTCATGGCCGTCAAGGATCATGCG
Source organism: Rothia sp. HMSC08A08 (assembly GCF_001808385.1). Lineage (NCBI taxonomy): Bacteria > Bacillati > Actinomycetota > Actinomycetes > Micrococcales > Micrococcaceae > Rothia > Rothia sp. HMSC08A08. The sequence goes on along the minus strand of NZ_KV793056.1, from coordinate 150,050 downwards.
CAGAGTTTCCCGAAAACCTTGCCAAATATTCTCGTAGAAAGCATGTTCTGTTTGAACGATAGTGTCATTGTATTTAAAGGAGTAATATACCTGCACGCTACCATTAAAAGGTTTACTCGGTAGTATTTGAGTATTCTTTTGTTGTGCGGATTTAATTTTCTCGACAAAAGTATAAAAAGATACAAATTCGGAATCGTGGATACTTTCTCCAAAAGCCCACGACGATGTAATCTCCGCGTCTATACTTTTAAAGTTTGCCTGGAGGTTGTTAGACACTGAAGTCCCTTGGTGATTGTGGTGATTCTGACCTTCCAATTATATACCGAGACATGGAGTAAAAAATATCATCAAAACATATTTATTTGATAAAGCTCCACCTGTGATAGAAGCCCCTCGGAAGTTGTACTGGACGGTTTTCAAGGGTAAAAAGTTCCCTCGCTCTTGCACCGTACAAGAGCGAGGGAACCAGTTAATTTGGCTTTCCGCTGAAAGCCTGGCTAGAACACAATGGAACTAGTCATCGATATGTGTTGCCTGAATTGCGTTAACGTTATTCAGATCGTACTTGGCAAACGCCTTGGCAGCCGCATCGGCGGGCACCTTACCGTCCTTTGCCAACAGCTGCAGGGCACGAACTACCATTGACTGAGCATCAATGTGGAAGAAGCGACGTGCACCGGGGCGGGTATCCGCGAAACCGAAGCCATCGGCTCCCAGAGTTGCAAAATCGTTCGGGAGGAACTGGCGAATCTGGTCAGGCATAGCCGACATGTAATCGGAGGTCGCCACAATAGGACCTTCAGCACCGGCAAGCTTCTGAGTCACATAGGGTACACGTGCAGGCTTATCGGGGTTGAGTAAGGTTTCTTCCTCGGCGGCAAGACCTTCGCGGCGCAGCTCGTTCCATGAGGTTACCGACCATACATCGGCCGAAACGCCCCAGTCCTCAGCCAAGAGCTTCTGAGCTTCCAAAGCCCACGGTACAGCAACACCGGAGGCGAGCAGCTGAGTTTTGGGTCCGGAGGTAAGCTCAGAATCCTTGAGCTTGTAGATGCCCTTGAGTAGACCATCAACATCCAGGTTCTCGGGTTCTGCAGGCTGGTGGATCGGCTCGTTGTACACGGGCAGGGAGTACATGACATCGTGATCTTCATCGAGGTTGCCGTACATCTGCTCAAGACCACGCTTGACGATGTGTCCGATCTCGTAGCCGTATGCAGGGTCGTAGTGCTTCACGGCAGGGTTGGTGCTTGCCAGGATGGGGGAGTGGCCATCCATATGCTGCAGACCCTCGCCGGAAAGCGTGGTACGACCCGCAGTAGCGCCGATAATAAAGCCTCGTGCCAACTGGTCGGCAGCAGCCCAGAAAGCGTCGCCAGTGCGCTGGAAACCGAACATCGAATAGAAGATGTAAATCGGGATCATCGGCTCACCGTGCGTATCGAAAGAGGTACCGGTCGCGATAAATGCGGCGGTCGCGCCAGCCTCGTTAATACCCACGTGCAAAATCTGACCCAGAGGCGACTCCGTGTAGGAGAGCATAAGCTCGTGGTCAACAGGAACGTAGTTCTGTCCGTTCGGGTTGTACAGCTTAGCTGAGGGGAAGAATGCGTCCATACCGAAGGTACGTGCCTCATCGGGAGTAATAGGCACAATACGGTGGCCGAAGCCCTTGACACGCATTAGGTCTTTCATGAGACGCACGAATGCCATTGTGGATGCGGCAAGCTGCTTGCCTGAACCCTTCTTAGTACCCGCGTAGACCTTATCGTCCGGCAGTTGAATCTCAGGCTGAGTATTGGGGCGACCGGGGAGGAAGCCACCGAGTTCTTCGCGACGCTTGAGCATGTACTGAATTGCCGGGTTGTCCTGACCGGGACGGTAGTACGGTGGATTGTAGAGGTCCTTCTCCAGCTCTTCATCAGAGATCGGGATGTTCAGATGGTCACGGAAGCCCTTGAGCGCTTCCATGGTGAACTTCTTGATCTGGTGGGTCGAGTTACGGGACTCGAAGTAGGGGCCAAGAGCGTAACCCTTAATGGACTGTGCCAGAATAACGGTCGGACGCCCCTTAGTCTCCAGCGCTTCTTTGTATGCAGCGTAGATCTTCTTGTAGTCGTGACCGCCGCGGCGAATAGCCCAGATTTCGTCATCGGTCAGGTCGGCAACGAGCTCCTTGGTTTCGGGGTACTTGCCGTAGAAGTGCTCACGGATGTAACCGCCGTCTTCACCGCGGAAGTTCTGGTAGTCGCCGTCCAAGGTTTCGTTCAGCAGTTGGATGAGCTTACCGCTCTTGTCCTTAGCGAGAAGCTCGTCCATCTCGGAGCCCCAGACAACCTTGATGACATGCCAACCAGCGCCGCGGAAGAATCCTTCGAGTTCCTGGATGATCTTGCCATTACCACGCACGGGACCGTCGAGACGCTGCAGGTTGCAGTTCACTACAAAGGTCAGGTTGTCGAGTTTTTCGTTAGCCGCGAGCTGCAGTGCACCGCGTGACTCGGGCTCATCCATCTCGCCATCGCCGAGGAATGCCCAGACGTGTTGCTGTGAGGTGTCCTTGATACCGCGGTTCTGCAAGTAGCGGTTAAAGGAAGCCTGGTGAATAGCATTGAGGGGGCCTAGACCCATCGATACTGTGGGGAACTGCCAGAACTCAGGCATGCACCGGGGGTGCGGGTAAGAGGGAATGCCGTGCTCGCCCTTGGTCTTCTCCTGACGGAAGCCATCCATGTCTTCTTCGTTGAGGCGGCCCTCAACGAAAGCACGCGCATAGTTACCGGGAGAGGCGTGGCCCTGGAAGAATACCTGGTCACCGCCGCCGGGGTGATTGCGCCCGCGGAAGAAGTTGTTGAACCCAACTTCATAAAGATCAGCGATACCTGCATAGGTGGAGATGTGTCCACCAACACCGATGCCCTGTTTCTGTGCGCGCTGCACCATAATGGCAGCGTTCCAGCGAATCCAGTTACGGTATTGTTCTTCAAGATCAGCATCGCCGGGGTATTCAGGCTGCTGGTCGACTGCGATGGTGTTAATGTAGTCGGTCTTGGTTAGAACCGGTACCTCAACGCCTTTCTTGCCTGCTTCCTGAATTAGGGATCGCAGGATGTACTCGGCACGTTCGGTGCCGTGAGTTTTGATGAGGTCCTCAAGGGACTCGGTCCACTCCTGAGTCTCCTCAACGTCGACGTCCTTGAGGCCGTCAAGTAGAGTACTCAGGGAGTGTTCGTTCGGTACGTTAGCCAAACTAATCCAACCTCTCTTCTTATCCAATTGTGAAGGCGCTTGTGGCGCTGGTGCGAGGCACCCTTTGGTAAGCATGCGTACAGTGTTCTAGGAGCATACTTCTTTCTCTACTATCTTAGACCTTATTTTGATCTCCGATGACTGTTTTTGAGGTTTTTTCGTTGGAGGCTCTGGGTTATGAATGAAAGTAGGCAGGTTGGTGCGATATTCCGCGGTAAGAATTTTTGCCTAAAATGTGCAAATTTCCCGATATAGGGGCTTTCCCCCTTAAAATTTGACACCTTGAGGCATGTTGTTATTTGTGTTTATGTGGTTTTATGAGGGGTATAGTCATGGGGTGAAGACTTTGAGGGCGTAGTAACCACTATCTAATTCTGATGTGACATATAACATGCACATCTCAGTTGCGAGTACATGAGAAACCCCGTATAGTATTACCTTGTTCGCAGGAAAACAAAGGTTTTTATGGCGAAAATTGGGTCTTTAGCTCAGCTGGTAGAGCGCCACGTTTACACCGTGGATGTCATCGGTTCGATCCCGGTAGGACCCACACATAAATCCCGTACCGTAACAGGCGGTACGGGATTTTCCTTTATATCCACTCTCTCCGCGCATTATGGGTATATCGTGGAATGCTCACAATAATCATTCAAAGACTGCCGAATGTTATTCCTGTCTAATCCAAACGCTTAATTCCTTGGATACACGCGGATAAAACGTAAAACAGCGTATTCTTGTATACATGACTGAAAACAAGAAGGCACAGATTGGTGTTACCGGGCTTGCCGTCATGGGCGCTAACCTAGCACGTAACCTAGCACGTAACGGGTACACCGTAGCACTGCATAACCGTTCTGTTGAGAAGACCGATGCCTTGCTCTCTGAGCACGGCGCAGACGGTGACTTCATCCGTACCGAGTCGCTTCAAGGCTTGGTGGACTCGCTCGAATCTCCCCGCCGTATCCTGATTATGGTAAAGGCGGGTGCCCCTGTAGACGCTGTTATTGAGCAGTTAACTCCTCTTCTTGATGAGGGGGACATTATTATTGACGGCGGTAACTCTCATTTCCCCGATACTATTCGCCGTGAACGATCTCTTGCAGAAAAAGGTATGCACTTTGTGGGCGTCGGCGTTTCTGGCGGCGAAGAAGGTGCCCTCTGGGGACCCTCGATTATGCCGGGCGGTTCGGCTGAATCCTACAAGCACATAGGTCCTATGTTAGAGAAAATTTCAGCAAAAGCGCCTCAGGATGGTTCTCCCTGTTGCGCCTGGATCTCTACTGATGGCGCAGGACATTTCGTCAAAATGGTGCATAACGGAATTGAGTACGCCGATATGCAGGTTATTGGCGAAGCCTACGATATTCTACGTTCTGTTGCAGGTATTGAACCCGCCGAGCAGGCTGAAATCTTCAAGAAATGGGATGAGACCGACCTCAGCTCATATCTGATTGAGATTACCTCGGAAGTCTTGGCACAGGTTGATGCGAAGACCGGTAAACCGTTGGTAGACGTTATTCTTGACCAGGCCGGTCAGAAGGGTACCGGTCGTTGGACCGTTCAGGCTGCTCTTGACTTGGGAGCTCCAGTATCCGCTATCGCTGAATCTGTCTTCGCTCGTGCTCTGTCTTCTTCAGATGTTAAGGCGCGTGCACAGGCTCAGCAGGAACTTCCTGCTGGTCTCATTGCGACCACCGGAGTCGGTGCAGGCGATCCCGAATTTGTCGAAGACGTGCGCCGTGCGCTCTTTGCCTCCAAACTGGTGGCGTATGCACAGGGTATGGATATGATCGCTCGTGCCGGGCAGGAATACGGCTGGGAACTGCACCTTGACACTATCGCATCGCTTTGGCGTGCCGGATGCATTATTCGCGCGGAGCTTCTGGGCGATATTATGGCGGCTTACGCGGGCGAGGTACCGGCCAATATGCTTCTCGCACCCGCCTTCAAGAATCTGATGGAAGAGCTTGTTCCTTCTTGGCGCCGTGTGGTTGCAAAGGCTACCGCGTTGGGTGTGCCGGTTCCGGTCTTCTCCTCGGCGCTTTCTTACTATGACGGACTGCGCCGCGACCGTCTGCCCGCAGCCCTTATTCAGGGGCAGCGTGACTTCTTTGGAGCGCACACCTATGGACGTGTGGACGCAGAAGGCGCATTTCACACTATGTGGAGCGGTGACCGTTCAGAAGTAAACGCTGCAGATATTCACGTTCACTAGAACCTGGATCTTAAGAACAGCGTCAATAAAAGGGGTGTGGTCGCTTCGTGAGAAAGCAGCCACACCCCTTTTTTGTCTGTGTTTTGTCCGTATGCGCGTGATCCAGTGACCGATAGACTGAGAACCTTGAGAACACGCTGCGAGCAATGATGCTCTGTCTGCCCAAAGAAGGAAGACCTGGAGTCGTGGGTGGTTCACACGGGTAACACCGGATTATCGGTGGATTTAAGACCTTATTCAGGGTACAGAAACCTTATATCGTAGTAGTTGCACTATTGGTTTGCGGCGAGATGCCGTCATAGATAAAACACCACAAACCTCATAGAGAGCACCACTCAAGATTAGATCCACATTGCCGGGTCGATATATTCCACAGCATCGACCAGAGGTTTCTTCTTCTCGGGTGTACGCAGACGATGTTTCGCAGGGATACCCGTAATTATGGAATCACGCGGATGATCGTTTACCACCACGGCATTTGCTCCGATAGCGCTATCTGCCCCAATAACTACTGGCCCCAAAACCTTAGCACCAGCACCGATTGTTACTCTATCTTCAATCGTAGGATGGCGCTTAACTTTTTCAAGCGAACGGCCACCGAGAGTAACGCCGTGATAGAGCATCACATCGTCGCCTATTTCGGCGGTCTCACCAATAACAATTCCCATGCCATGATCGATAAAAAAACGCCGCCCAATGACAGCCCCCGGATGGATCTCGACACCGGTCAAAAAACGGGTGAGCTGCGAGAGGGTACGAGCTAGAGATTTCGTGCCGTCCTTTTGCCAAAGTTTGTGTGTAAGCCGGTGGGCCCATATCGCATGCATGCCCGAATAGTTAAGCATGATTTCGCCAGCCCCACGCGCCGCTGGATCATGCTCTCGAACATTTTCAATGTCTTCGCGCAGACGGGCAAAAAATCCCATAATCTTCTTTCTGTTACCGTAGATACTTCCCCAAGGTACCAACATCGAAGCCAGTTTTCATATTAGGCGCGCCTGCGCCGCACAATATTGATGTTGACCCTTTATTGCGTACAACTAGAAAAGAATGCTGAAATTCCCTATTCTTCTCTGAGCAGAGAAACGCCCCACAGCACCGTAGCGAACGGAAACGTGGGGCGTTGTTTCTTGAGGAAGGTTAACCACGGATATCTTCGTAGAGTACCGTAGAGATATAGCGTTCACCGAAGTCGGGAACAACTGCAACGATCAGCTTATCCTTATTTTCGGACTTCTTAGCTTCTTCCAGTGCTGCATAGACGGCTGCGCCGGAAGAAATACCACCCAGGATACCCTCCTGGGTTGCTAGTGCGCGGGAAGTGCGGATTGCTTCCTCACCAGATACTGCGATGACCGAATCGTAGATTTCGCGGTCGAGGGTGTCAGGCACAAAGTTAGCGCCCAAACCCTGAATCTTGTGCGGACCAACGCGTCCTTCAGACAGGAGTGGTGAATCCTGAGGCTCAACGGCAACAATCTGCAGGTTAGGGTTCTTCTCCTTCAGGTACTTGCCAGCACCGGAGATAGTACCCCCGGTACCGATACCCGATACGAAAATATCAATCTTGCCGTCAGTCGCATCCCAAATTTCAGGGCCGGTGGTCTTGTAGTGAATAGCAGGGTTTGCCTCATTGGAGAACTGCGATGCGAGAATTGCGTTGTCCGTGGTGGCAACGATTTCCTGTGCCTTCTCAACAGCGCCGCGCATGCCGTCGGTGCCGGGAGTGAGAACAATTTTCGCACCGTAAGCGCGAAGCAGTACTCGACGTTCAGCCGACATGGTCTCGGGCATTGTCAAAATAACGTTGTATCCACGTGCTGCACCAACCATTGCAAGGGCAATACCGGTGTTTCCAGAAGTCCCTTCGACAATGGTACCGCCGGGCTTGAGGGCTCCGGCTTCTTCAGCGGCATCAATGATGGCGCGGCCGATGCGGTCTTTCACAGAGCCTGCGGGGTTGTAGAATTCGAGCTTGACGGCTACGTTGCCGGGCAAACCAGCATCGAGGCGGTTGAGTCGAACAAGGGGAGTCTGACCAATAGCATCAACAATGCTGTTTACGATCTCTGCCACAGTATTTAATCCTTTAGTGTGTGGTGAAAAATCCGATTGATTTTCCGGGGAACCTTGGGTACGTGAGAAACTTTACTACGCTGCGGGTAGCGGTGTAAGTTTACCCGTCACAGTTCGTAATATGCTACTGAGTTGGGAATAAAAACGCTGGCGGCGGTGTAGCAGGCAATAATTTTTCACCCTTAATAGTCCGCGTGCCGTATATATTTCCCATTGGAAAATTATACGGCACGGCGTTCCTTCTCGAGGCTCTAAGCGGTACTAATGGTCGAGTGAAAGAATAGTCCAAGCGTTATTCTGGTACTTTGCTTTGATATCGATATCTTGATCTAAATTTAATCTGTTGTTTTGAGTGTCGGTTGCCGTACCGTCTTTAACAGTCCATGCGCCAAAATCGACTTTGAAATGACCCGGCCAGGTATATGTATCACCATCTTTGGTGGGAGAACCAGCTTTGAGGGCGATGGTTACAACGGGGTTATCGGTCCACGTAGTACCCCCGAGGAAAGGGGAGTTAGACATAAAGAATACTTTGGTTCTCTCAGGAATATTGACCTCTTGAAGATAGCTCGTATCTCCAGTGCGCAGTGCATATTGCATGGCAGCGGCGGCAAAAGCGAGGGTTGAGTATAGCCCGCCGGTTGAATCATCGTTGATGTCTTGAGGCTTCTTGGGTTTTGGAACATTCTGCGCTGGATGCTCCTTTGTCGCGGGTTCGTAAGAACCTGCAGATTCGTCATAGGAATCAAGTTTGACTTCGCCTTGGTAATCTTTGCCGCATGCGGTGAGCATTGGAATAACCGCGAGACTCAGTATTCCTAAACTGGTAAATCTGAGCGTGTTACGGCGGGAAAATATCCCGGAAGCAGGCATGATGAAGTAGTCCTCTCTCATGGGATGGGTTGGTGATGGTTTTAGCTTACCTAAACTTTATTATTTGGTACAAGCTTTTAATGTATTTCGCACAAAGTTAACACGCACTCTAAACACTTTTGTTCGAGTCGCATTTATACAAGCGTGAAAAGACAGCATTTTGACGAGCAGGTGACCGGCTGTCATCTGCCCGTGGAGCTAGAGCTAAGCACAAGAATCGAGAGAGTCGTCGCACACATCCTGATACCCGCGTTGTGTCGTCTGCTGGACTCTTGTTAATTGGTGTCTGTTCGGTACGAAGACTGCTGCTTTGGTGGGTAGGGGGAGCCTCACATAAATATTTTTCTGCCGCACGTATTTTGGTATGTGGTACAGAAAAGAGATTTGAAAAATAATCGAGAAGATATAAAAACACCGTATACTCAACGTTTGTGAGCATACGGTGTTGTGCTGCGGAACGATACTTATTAGTCGATATCCATGTGTAGATCCCACACGTTATTGATGTAGCGGCCTACAGCCTCGCCCTGCATACGTACGTAGCGTTTATCAGAAGGGGTGTCTTGCTCTTTACCCTTATTGAAGAGTTTTTCGCCCAAATCAATAGTGAAATCGACGGTCCAGTTATAGGCACCCTGCGCGATAGTAGGCTGCTTGCTGCTAATAACCATTGTGGCCGAAGGCTTTTCGTACCATGTCTTTTCTTCGATACCCTTCATCGTACGATCGGCGTATTTCTGGAGTGCATTCAGGGTATCAGCATCGGTGCTGACCTCCCGAACATACTTCATATCGCCGGTCTGCAGGAGGTAATCGACAGCAGCACCAAAATATGCAAGCGCAGAGGCGAATCCTGCAACTGTGTTTTGGTGCATTGCTTCGGGAATAACGGGGGTGGGTACGTTCTGCGCGGGAGATTCTGCCGTAGCGGGCTGGTACTCTCCGGGGGTTTCGTACTGCTCTAGCTTAGCGACTCCGGAGTAGTCTTTACCGTCGTTGACGAGTTCCGTAGGAGTCGGGGTGGGGGTAGGTGATTCGGAAGCTGAGGGGGTAGCAGAAGCTGAGGAGGAAGCGCTGGAGCTCTTCGTCTGAGAAGTGCTTGCGGAGGCTGAAGAATTAGATTCTTCTTTCTTATCGCTGCCGCACGCCGCTAAGAACGCGACACTTCCCATACTGAGAATCCCCAATGCTGCACGACGATTCAGAGCCGAAGACATCGTTATACCTTTCGTGTGAATGCATTAATCCCGTATAAGTCTAAACGTAAAACAAAACGAGATACTTGATTGTACCGAGGAATGTGACCTAACCCTAACCAAAGGTGAGTAACGTTACCGTATAAGGTAATACCTGGCATGGAGAGGGTATGGGTCTCATACGCACTTAAAACGCCCGGGCAAAGGCTTATTGCCATGCCCAGTGCAGACTTAGAAGTCCCGTATTTTTCTCTAGAGAATCCGGTGAAGACTAGTCAGCAATGTCCCGAATAGCCCATGCGCCATCGGCGTATTTTGCCTTGATTTTTCCTTCACTTGTAACTTTTTGCTCATTTTCTGGAACGTTGATTGCTCTGTGTCGAGCGACCGCCCAGTCGCCCTTGGTGAGTGTGAGCTTTGCAGGCCAAAAGTATTCGTTGTCCTTTTGCTCCGGTTGATCGGTAGTGAGCTCAATCGTAACCGTGGGATTGGAGAGCCAGGTAGAACCATTGGTGATCTCTTCGATGGAATCTACAGTATGTTCTAGCTTGACCTCTTTGAGGTACTGGGCATCGCCCGTAATAAGCCGGTATTGCAGTGCAGCCGCAAAGAACGCGATAGTCGAGTAAAGGCCCGCTACTGAGTTGTCATTCATATTATTAGGCTTGACAGGTTTGGGTACGTTCCGTGCCGGATGCTCGCGTGACGCTAATTCATAAGTTCCGGCAGATGTATCGTAGCTATCAAGCTTAGCCTCGCCCTTATAGCTCGATCTTTCGGCGCTGTTTTGCGACGTATTGCCACACGCAGAGAGTACGGTGATTCCGCCCAGTCCAACAGTACCGAGGGCGGTGATGCGCAGGAGGATTCGGCGCGAAAAAGTGAAAGACATAAAATGCCCCTTCAACGTTGAAATAGCACTAGCTTCTCAAGTGTAACTCTACATAGAAGATGCCCTCGCAAGATAGATATAGGGGACCCGCGAAATAGTTATACGTTGCTGTGCAGGAACCCCAATAGTTCACAAGGAAAGTAACACTGCTGCGCAGATAATACCGTATATGCAGGGCTCTCCGACATGTGAGGGAAAATACATATCTAGAGGGTATATGTCGAGACATAAAACCCTTAGTTTGACTTTGAAGAACGCAAGGTGAAGAGCAGGAATTCAAAATACCCAGCCTCCGGGTTCCTGCATCAACAGAACCCCGAAGGCTGGGCAAAGATAACGACAGCTACTATTTCTCGGGATTAGCTGCCGGTTCTCCGGTTGCCGCAGGGTCCGAGGCTCCACCCGTTGCCGATGCAGCAGGACTTGCTGCCGCATTTCCCGAGCTCTTCGTGCCGTAGGATAGATTGAGTTCCCAGGATTTCGTGGTGGGATTGTAACGCCCACGGAAATCACAGTCCTGGGTAGAGACTCGCTCTTCCTCCTTAACCGGTTTTATTTCGCCGTTTGCCACGCTTTCAGCACCGTAATCGAACGTATAGACGCTTTTGAAGAGCAGATTTCCATCGCTCATAATAGCGGGCTGTGATTCCTTGAGCTCGTACCAGGCAGATGGATCTACATACCAGGTTTTCTGCTCGATCCCTTGAGCGATGGATTTAGCAAGCGCCTCATTTTCTTGGGCATCGTTACCTGCAAGTTTGACCTTTTTTACGGCGTCAAGGCTGCCGGTTTTCACTAGGTAATCCATGGCTGCAGCATAGTAAGCGACGGTCGCGTGGAAGCCTGTCACGCTATTTTCGTTGGCGTTATCAGGCAGCTTAGGCATAGGTGCGTTTTGTGGGGGATGTTCGGTGTTGCCTGGTTCATAAGTGCTACCCGGTTCAAAATTGTCAAATGTAATACGCCCGGAATAGTTATTGCCGTCGTCGCTATACCCGTGTGGGTTTGAGGATTTTGGGCTTGGTGCAGAGCCGTTAGCGTTATTGCCGTTTGATGTGTTGGTGGAGCTGTTCGAGGAACAAGCGGCGAGTATAGTGAGTCCGGCACCTGCTAAAACGGCTGTAACAGCTTGCCTGCGAGTTAAGTGCGGTGACATGGAAGCCTTTCGATGATTATGAGGGTTAAAGCGCATAGGCACCTTCACCCGGATGCGGTTGGAGAAGAAAATATTATGTCTCTATATTCTCATGCGGAGGTGCCGCTGAGCCTTCTTAGTTCTAGGACGGACTCGCGCCTGCCGTGGACTGCGGGTCACGAACTGTGAGCGTGAGTGACCAGGCTTCTTTCTCGAAGGTGCCTTGGATAGTACCCGCATAGTGGAATTTCTGCTGCTCGGCAGGTATTGCACTGGCCTGAGAGTTGACGACCTGCTGTTCTCCCAAACTGATATCGAGGGTGTATCGCCAGTCTTTTCGATAATCGTTCACGGCTGTTGGCATGCGTGAGGTGAGGGAGAGCGTGGCTTGAGGAGAAACATACCAGCTTTTGGCAGCCTGACTCTCACCAGTCTCGTCAGTGAAAAGCAGGAGAGCTTTGGTGAACTCGGGGTTGATCGTGATGACTTCCAGAGGATTGGTGTCACCGGTAGCCAAGAGATAATTGAGCGCCGCATTGAGGTAACCGATGGTATCGTAAAAACCTGCAATGGAGTTTTTGCCCATATTCTCTGTTTTGATGGGGACCGGAACGTTTTGCGCCGGATGTTCTGCGTTTGCGGGTACATAAGACCCTGCCGAGGTGTTGAAGCTCTCGAAAGCCACCTCACCGCTAAAATCGCTGCGTACATACTGACTTACCGAAGGGTCACTCGTAGCATGAGTTTGCTGGTTTCGAGAGCATGCGACTATCAAAGTGGTGGCTGCAGTGCCGAATAACCCTGCCCCAACGGTACGTAATACACAGCGTCGGGAATAGGGAAGTGAAGTTATCACGCGGAACCTTTCACGTTAAGAAATAAAGGATTAGGGGTTTAGTAATCGGCGGGTATGGTACTCACCTTTGGGGTATAGGTAGAAGTCGGTTGTGGAGCGGGTGTATAGGCTCGTGTGGGCTTTGCCGCTGGGTCAAACTGCTGTGGGGAGATGATGAGCCACCTGTCCTTCATCCATTGCGCGTAGAGAGCCGTAAAATCGCGTATTTCATCCTGCGAAAGCGGTTTCGTCACGTTTGTCGTTTTATTGATGAGCGTTCCGTTTTCCTGGGTAGCGGTGCATTCCCACGAGAATTTGCCGTTATGCTCTGTCGGTTTCTCCGAGACGGAGATTTTCCAGGTACCTCCAACGATCCAACTATTATTAGGTTCGGCGTACAGAGTTTCCCAGGCCTTAAGCCGCTCAAGATCGACGGTGTTTTCGCTATGTACCACTTTGAGAGCAGGGGTGAGATCTCCAGTCATGCGTGCATAGTTAATACACGCCACATAATAGGCGAAGGTGTTTCGCAGCCCCTGAAAATCCTCTTTGAACATCAGGTCGTCTTCTTGGGGGATGGGAACGTTCTGAGCCTTGTGATCGGCAGTTGCCGGGTCTGCCTGGGGAATCGGCACGACCTTTTCCCCGGTTTCGGGGTTCATACTGGGAGTGACCGGGGTGGCGGAATCGTAACGCTGCCAGAGTAGCTCTCCCGAAAGATTTCCATAGTGTGCGCCTGTCTCTGAGGGGGATGCTCCCTCAGCGGTTGCTAAACCAGCGGCAGAATTAGAGGAATCGTTAGAGGAACATGAAACTAATAATGGTGCGGCAGCAACGGCGCTGCCAGTAAAGACGAAGAACTGGCGACGTGAAGGGCGCATAGCAACTCCCAAAATATCGTTATTTCCAGAAAATCTGAAACCCGGGTTTAGTGTGTAAAACCAGACTAGGGCGTGGTGGGTGAAAGCACAAACGTACAGCGACCTAAACCATGATATTAGGCTAGAGTTACGCAAAATACAGCGCTTCGACTCTGTTTACGGCACCTAAAATTCGTGAGGTAAGCAACTTAAACTCACAGGAAACACTCTAAGTTTCCTCAGCAAGCATGCAATAAAGTGTGAAACAATAGCGCACGTGCAACACACAAACGATGAGCGTGTATATTCTGCACGCAAACTCCTAGATGAGCTCACTCTACCCCTCGATACCGCTGATGTTACTCGGGCGAGGGAACAAGTGCGTTCTCTGAGTAAACAGTACGACGATTACATTCTGCCGCGGCTTACCGCTTTGGAGGCACCCCTTACCGTGGTAGTTGGTGGTTCTACGGGTGCCGGTAAATCGACTTTGGTGAATACCTTGATGGGAACCCCCGTATCCCGTTCCAGTGCGCTTCGCCCCACCACTCGGCAGCCAATCTTGCTTTATCGTGCTGAAGACTCCGAATACCTGACCCCCGAACGTTTTCTGCCTACCCTAGAACGGCAGGAGATGGCATCTATCTCTGAAACTTCACCACGCCGGAGTGACATTTGGGAGCTGCCAGGTGCCGAACATCATCTGCACGATACGCTTATCAGCGTGCAAACTAGCGCTCTGCCGCGCGGCATCGCCCTGATCGATGCCCCCGATATTGATTCGGTCTCCGACGAGAACCGCAGGCTTGCCAACGAGCTCTTATCTGCCGCCGACCTGTGGCTCTTCGTCACAACTGCTAACCGTTATGCGGATGCCGTACCCTGGGATCTGTTGCATCGCGCTGCCCAGCGCAATATTGCTGTAGCAGTCGTTCTCAACCGAGTTCCCGAAGGGGCTGCGGATGAGATCGAGTCCGACCTTATGCGGATGCTCACCGAAGCCGGTATGACACCGGTTATTCTGCATAGTATCCATGAACAGCTGCGGGACGAACAGGGGATGCTGCCCGCAGAAGCGGTAGCGCCTCTAACATCCTGGCTTGAGCAGCTTGGTGCGGATGCGCCAGCCCGTGCAGCTATCGCGCGTCGCACCCTGGCGGGCGCTATCACCGGTGCCGGTAACTCTCTGCAAGAACTTGCTGATGCACAAACCCGTCAGGTGGAAACCTACACCGGATTAGAAACTGCGGTGACCTTAGCCTATGAGGATGCGCTCGCCCGTGTGGAAGATTCTCTCACTGACGGCTCATTGCTTCGCGGCGAGGTTCTGGCCCGGTGGCACGATTTTGTGGGAACGGGCGACTTCTTCCGCTCTTTGGAGAACCGCATCGGACGGCTGCGGGACAGGTTTGCCGGAATGCTGACCGGGAAACCGGCAGCGACCACGCGGGTTGAGCAGGCTCTCGAAACGGGTCTGCACGCCGTTGTTCTTGATGCCGCTCAACGTGCGCATGAAACTATCCGTCGAAGCTGGGGAGCGGAACGGGCAGGGCGCGTACTCTTACAGAATATTGACGAGAGCCCGTACCCTCCGCACAGCACCCAGGCTCGTGCGGAGCTTGATGAGACTATCGCCGCAGAAATACGAGCCTGGCAAAGTTCTGTACTTGATATGATCCGTGCTGAAGGCAACGGCAAACGCCAGCGAGCGCGCGTGCTCTCCCTGGGTGTTAACGCGACGGCGGTGCTGCTCATGATGGTGGCTTTTTCGGCGACTGGCGGACTCACCGGCATCGAAATTGGTATTGCGGGAGGATCTGGGGTCGTTGGATCTAAGCTTCTTGAATCGGTCTTCGGCGAGGATGCTGTGCGCCGCATGGCGACTCGCGCTCGCAGTGATCTAGTGGCACGCCTAGAAACCCTGCTCAAACGGCAATCCGAAAACTACCGGCAGGTGCTTTCTTCCCGTGAACCGCGCGTACAGCCGGACGAAATTCGTGTCGCTGCCGAACAGCTTCATGACTTAGGTCAAGAACTAGATCATGATCCCTTGGCTTGGCGTGAAGACTCGCCTCAAAACTCGGGGCTCGTTCAGCACATGCATGACGATACAACACAGCCATTACCTGTTAAGAACTCTCGCCAGGAGCACACACGATGAACTCATCTTTAGCATCCGCTACGCCGCGCGGGTCTTTTGAAGAACGTGCGCTTCGCCTTCACGATGCGCTCGGCCTGGGTCTTGACGTTATTCCTGATACCGTGCAGGAGAACGCATCCGCAACGCTGAGCCGTGTCATGGAACGTCGGCAGCTTTCGGCAGAACACACTGTAATTGGTTTTTTCGGGGCCACCGGAAGTGGAAAATCCACCCTTTTCAATACCATTGCTGGGATGCCCCTGGCACGTACCGCCGTTACACGACCGACTACCTCAGAAATTCAGGCGGCGATTTGGGGACGGGACGGAAGCGAAGAGCTTCTGGACTGGCTTAAGATCGAACATAGGGTCTATCCCGAGGAGAACGAATCGATACGCCAGATTCGTACCCAAACACAAAATTCGGCGGCAGATTTTGCAGCACCCCACGAAATCGTAGAGCCCGTTCCTGGTATGTGGAATAAGCTCAAAACGGCGGTTGGGCGTGGGCAGACCCGCACACGATCTGGCGGGCTGATCCTGCTGGATCTGCCCGACCTTGACTCGGTAGCCCATCACCACCGGGAGCAGGTAGAGCGCATGCTCTCCTATGTGGATGTGTTGGTGTGGGTCCTCGACCCCCAAAAGTACGCGGATGCGGCGGTGCACCATGATTTTCTGGCTCCTCTCTCCACTCGTGGGCATCGCATGGTATGCGTTCTGAACCAAGCAGATACCCTAGATTCCCATGAGGTTCCACAAGTACTTGATGCGCTCACGGAGCTTTTAGAAGCGGACGGTATTACGCCGCTGCTCATTACAGCCCCATTTGCACTCTCGGCGCATACCGGCGAAGGCGTTTCTGCCCTGCGGTCGTTGTTAGGACGTGTGGCGGCTGAGAAAAATGCGGCGTATGAGCGTACTGAGGCGCAGCTATATGCGATTCGCCGTGATCTTGCAGACTATCAGGGTGGTGAAGCACCTCTTCATGAGCCTGACTACGCCGTTGATGAGCTGACGGAAGGCTGCTTTCAAGCCTGCGGGGCTGTTGAAGTTCTTGATGCTGCAGAAGCCTCGTATCGTCGTCGTGCCGTTGCCAACACAGGATGGATAGCTACGCGGTGGGTTGCTAAGTTCCGTGCCGACCCGCTTAAGCGTCTGCATCTTGGAGACGATACTGCGGGTACTCATAGCGCGAGTGAATCTGCACCACAGAAATCTCCGATGCATCTAACGGCTAGTTCGTTACCGCCGCTTACTGCAGCTCAGCAGGCAGCATTAGCTCAGGCAGCGCGCGGTTATGGTGAGTCTGTAGCCCAAAATATTGAAGCTCCCTGGAAGCAACGTATCCAGAACGCCGCCTTGACCCGAGAACAGGATTTTCCGGAGGCCTTTGAGAGGGCGATCGCGCGTGTAGACTACAACACTACCCAGTCACGTTTCTGGTGGAAGCTACTTAACGCGGTGCAATGGATTGCATTTCTCAGTCTTTTGGGAGGCGTAGCCTGGCTGACTGCAATGGCATTTGCAAGCTACCTGCAGATACCTCTGCCGCCTGCGCCCGTACCCGAAGGATCCCCCGTACCTGTACCCACACTTTTACTTATCTTGGGGGTGCTTTTAGGGATCCTGGGTGCCGTATTGGGTAGGGCACTGGTGAATGTGAGTGCCCGTGCTTACCGGCGTTCCTTGCGAACGCGCATGATCCAACAGTGCGAAAACGCGGCACAGCAGGTTGTCGTGGCGCCCGTATTGACAGAATGCGAGAAGCTCAGGCGCTATAGGCAGGCTCTGACATAAGAATGAACACCTAAACAGCATGAGGGGTGTGGAACCAACTAGTCGGTTCCACACCCCTCTATGGTTTGACCTAAGCTACTATACGTTCCGAAGCGCCTGTGAAATCTTATGAGCCGCATCAACAACAACCTCGGCGTATTTGCGACCGGGCTGCATACCGAGTCTTTCGATAGAACCGGAAATAGAAACGGCTGCAATAATTTTGCCCGACGGTGAACGCACAGGGGCAGACACGGAAGCCGTGCCGCGCTCGCGTTCACCTGCAGACTGTGCCCACCCTAATCTGCGCACGGAAGCAAGCATGGCAGCGCTGAAATACGCATCTTGCAGACCCTCAACAAGGCGGTTCTGATCTTCCCATGCCAAGAGTACCTGGGCTGCGGAACCAGCCTTCATGGAGAGCTGGGTTCCTATAGGAATTGAATCATGCAGTCCAACGGGACGTTCTGCGGATGCTACGCATACGCGCCAATTTCCCTGACGCCGATAAACCTGCGCCGATTCGCCGGTCACATGGCAAAGCTGATTTAAAACCGCTCCCGAAACCGCTAGGAGGTGATCGGCACCAGCTGCATTCGCCAGTTCCATTAGGCGGGGCCCCAGCATAAATCGCCCCTGAACATCGCGTGCCACCATACGGTGGTGAGAGAGCGCCACCGCCAAACGATGCGCCGTTGGACGGGCTAGCCCGGTGGCCTTAACAAGCTGCCCCAGCGTGACCGGACCAGCCTCTAGGCATGAAAGAATAAGCGCGGCTTTATCAAGTACCCCCACGCCGGAGGAGATGTTTGGTTCGACCTCAACAACCTGTTGGTCATCCGTGAGAGTATGGGGAGTCTTCAAAGGAGTCGAAAGCCCCGACGTATCGCGAGGGTGACGTGCTCCAGGCAACGGTGTAGACGATGGTGCAGATGTCATAACTCTAGTTTAGCTCAGTGCATCTCAAAATGTGGAAGATAGGGCTCACTTCATAGACTCTTCTTCTGAACCTGCCCATGATGGAGGAACCCTGAATACCAAATTTTTGAAATATATTCCAGGGTTAAGAATATATGTGTTATAAGGCACTATATATCTATGATTGGCGGAAAGCCCGCCATATCAAAGCAGGAGGAAAAATGGCAGGGGACAATACTGCTGCGACAAGCGCTATACCCACATCTGTGAAGCGCCCGCGTACTCTCGCCGAAAAAGTCTGGGAGAACCACGTCGTGGTGCCCGGGCAAGATGGCAAACCCGACCTTCTCTATATTGACCTGCATCTTCTGCATGAGGTGACCTCGCCCCAGGCTTTTGAAGGACTACGCCTCGAAAACAGGCCCCTGCGCCGTCTCGACTTGACGATCGCAACTGAAGATCACAATACCCCCACCGAAAATATTTTCTCGACCATTGCGGATATTACTTCGCGAACCCAGATCGAAACCCTGCGTCGTAACACCGCGGAATTTGGCGTGCGCCTCCATCCGCTCGGCGATATCGAACAGGGTATCGTACACGTAGTCGGCCCGCAGCTGGGATTGACCATGCCCGGAATAACCGTCGTCTGTGGTGACTCGCACACCTCAACCCACGGGGCTTTCGGTGCACTTGCCTTCGGCATCGGCACCTCTGAGGTTGAGCACGTGATGGCAACCCAAACCCTGCCGCTGGCGCGCTTTAAAACAATGGCAATCAATGTCGAAGGAACCCTAAAACCTGGAGTAACCGCCAAAGATATTATTCTTGCCGTTATCGCTCAGATCGGTACCGGAGGTGGGCAGGGATACGTACTCGAATACCGCGGTTCCGCGATACGCTCCTTGTCTATGGAAGGGCGTATGACCATCTGCAATATGTCGATTGAGGCAGGCGCGCGTGCGGGTATGGTAGCTCCCGACGAGACTACTTTCGAGTATGTTAAAGGACGCCCTCACGCACCCAAGGGGCAAGATTGGGAGGATGCGCTCGCCTACTGGAAGACCCTTCCCACCGACGAAGGGGCTGTTTTCGACAAAGAAATCTTTATTAATGCAGACGAGCTTGAGCCCTTCGTTACCTGGGGAACAAACCCGGGTCAGGGTGTGCCGCTGAGCCAAGCGGTTCCCGCACCTGAAGACTTTGAGGATGAAAACGACCAGGCAGCCGCATCCCGTGCCCTGGAGTACATGAACCTTAAAGCTGGAACTCCCATGAAAGATATTCCGGTGGACGTCGTATTCTTAGGTTCGTGCACTAACTCACGCATTGAGGATTTGCGTGCTGCCGCCGAAATCATTCGTGGGCGTACCCTTGCCTCAGGCGTGCGTATGATGGTCGTTCCCGGCTCACAGAAAGTTCGCGCACAGGCCGAAGAAGAAGGCCTAGATAAAATCTTCAAGGACTTTGGGGCAGATTGGCGCTTTGCCGGATGCTCTATGTGCTTGGGCATGAACCCCGACCAACTGGCACCGGGGGAGCGATGCGCATCCACCTCGAACCGAAACTTTGAGGGACGCCAGGGTAAAGGCGGACGAACCCATCTTGTCTCGCCGCTAGTCGCTGCCGCAACGGCGGTTCGCGGAACCCTCTCATCACCTTCTGACTTAGAACCACACGCAGACAATGCCCCTGCGGCGGCGTAAAGGAGAACATTGTGGAACCAATTATTAAACACACCGGAATTGGTGTTCCTCTGCGCGTCTCGAACGTGGATACCGACCAAATTATCCCGGCGGTTTACCTCAAACGCGTAACGAAAACAGGCTTTGACGATGCCCTCTTTGTGAATTGGCGTAAGAACCCCGAATTTGTTCTGAACCAAGAACCTTATAAAAATGGGTCAGTGCTGGTGGCGGGCCCCGATTTTGGCACAGGGTCCTCGCGTGAGCACGCGGTCTGGGCGCTTAAGGATTACGGGTTTCGAGTCGTTATATCGTCACGATTCGCCGATATTTTTCGTGGTAACTCAGGTAAACAAGGACTCGTTGCCGCTCAGGTGGCTCAGGATGATGTCGAGTTGATTTGGAAAGCTCTTGAGCGGGAACCTGGTACCGAAATTACCGTTGATTTAGAGAATAAGACGGTAACTGTGGGTGCCCTCGTGGTGCCTTTCCAGATTGATAATTATGTACGCTGGCGTTTGATGGAAGGGCTTGACGATATCGGGCTTACCCTTCAGAACATTGAGGCCATTAAAGACTACGAGGCGCGCCGCCCCGCGTGGATGCCCCGAACTCAGGAAGTCTAGACTGGACACTCGGTGAGGTGCGTACCCTGTGACATCAGGGTACGCACCTCACCGAGCGTTACGGGGTGTATCAGAAACACATTATTGGTATGTTGCTGGGGTTTGATGGTTATATGAGGTGGTTCTTCGAGGAAGTTTATGAGCGGCATCTTTGAACTATCTCGATAAACATCGCGAAGCACAGGTTCTACACAGCTCTTCCGTTTGTAGCAGCCCGTTCGAGAACGTAAAATGATAGCTTGAAAGTCTGTGCAGACCTATTAATAATTCGTTAATGGCGCCGGACCTCAGCACTAACAGCAGTTCTTGTCGGCCCCACCGAGCCGACCGTTCGAAGGATTAGTTATGTCCCTTAACATCAGCGAACTTCGCATTGAGGGTGGTACCCCTCTTAAAGGCGAAGTCCACGTTCGAGGCGCCAAAAACCTCGTACCTAAAGCGATGGTAGCAGCGTTGCACGGATCCACCCGTTCGACCTTGCGTAACGTACCAGACCTAAGCGATGTTGAGATTGTAACTACCCTTGTTGAACTTCACGGTGCGAAAGTTAACTATGATCCTGAAGCCGGTATTCTCACGTTAGATCCCGCCCAAGACGCGAAGACTGCGGCCGATAACGCTGAAGAGATTCAACTCTTCGGCGGTAACTCACGTATTCCGATCCTGATGGTAGGCCCGCTTCTGCATACGCTCGGTACCGCGCGCATCCCTAATCTAGGGGGATGCAAAATCGGCGACCGTCCCATTGATTACCATATGGATGCCCTCCGTAAATTTGGTGCCGTCGTCGAGAAAGACGATGAAAGCGGCACTACTCTGAACGCTCCCGATGAAGGCCTGCACGGTGCTGAAATCGAACTCAATTACCCCTCCGTTGGCGCTACAGAACAGGTTCTTCTGACCGGTGTGCGCGCCCGTGGCACCACGGTTTTGAAGAACGCCGCTATTGAGCCCGAGATTATTGATCTTATTGCGGTTTTGCAGAAGATGGGTGCCATTATCTTCATTAACGAAAACCGCACCATTATTATTGAAGGGGTTGACGCCCTAACCGGGTACGACCACACCGCCTTGGCAGACCGCAATGAGTCCGCTTCCTGGGCATCCGCCGCGTTGGCAACCGGCGGAGATATTTTTGTGCGCGGCGCTTCGCAGAAGGATATGACGGCGTTCCTCAATCAGTTCCGGAAGATGGGTGGTGAATTCGAGGTTACACCGGAAGGAATCCGCTTTACTCACCCCGGTGTGATTACTCCCGGGGCAGAGTTGAACCCTATCGTTTTTGAGACCAACGTGCACCCCGGTTTTATGACCGACTGGCAGCAGCCGCTTGTCGTTGCGCTGACGCAGGCAAAAGGAACTTCTATTGTGCACGAGACCGTGTACGAAGAGCGTTTTGGGTTTACGAATGCCCTCAAACAGATGGGCGCCGATATTGTGGTCATGCGCGATTGCATTGGTAGCGAGTTTTGTCGTTTCCACGGTAAGAGCTTCGGGCACTCCGCTATTATTAGCGGTTCTACCCCGCTTAAGGCCGCTGACATTGAGGTGCCCGATCTGCGCGGTGGATTCTCGCATATTATCGCCGCTCTGACAGCAGAAGGTACATCCCACGTTACGGGTGTTGAAATTATCGCGCGTGGTTACGAGAACTTTGAAAAGAAACTCGAAGCTCTGGGCGCAAAGTTTGAGGTACTTGCCCGCAAACAGAGCAAGACTCCTAAGCCCGATGCAGAAATTGAGATTGTTGTGCCAGAAGAGGTTGAGGTACAGGGCTAGTATGAGCGGTCAACAGGGGAAAAAAGCACTACCCACACTTGAGCCTACCCCTCAAGGAGATAAGCTCTTTAAGATTCTTGGTAACGCCGCCCGTGCGGTGTATAAAGGCATAGCCCGCATCGAAATTATCGGGAGCGAGAACTTCCCGACCGACCGAGGCTATATCGTGGTTGCTAACCATTCCACCGAGATAGACCCTGTAACCGTTGCACTCCCTATCTTCAATAACGGAGTCTTCCCGCGGTTTTTAGCGAAGGACTCTTTGTTCCGAGCGCCCGTTCTGGGATATATTATGCGTAAGATGGCGCATATTCCCGTGATACGCGGCTCTGTAGACGCTCGCAAGGCACTTATTACTGCCCGTAAAGTTGTAGAGGCTGGTGGCGCTGTAGTGATTTACCCTGAGGGGACAACTACTGGCGACCCCGAGGGCTGGCCC
This sequence comes from Rothia sp. HMSC08A08, assembly GCF_001808385.1. Lineage (NCBI taxonomy): Bacteria > Bacillati > Actinomycetota > Actinomycetes > Micrococcales > Micrococcaceae > Rothia > Rothia sp. HMSC08A08. Next base: position 127,354 of record NZ_KV793056.1, on the reverse strand, counting down.
ATGCAGGCCCGTACGGGTGCTGCCCGTCTTGCCCTCGCAACTGGTGCTCCCGTAGTACCGGTGGCGCACTGGGGCGATGAGCAGATTCTTGGGTATGACTACGAAACCGTGGATGGTGGCCGCGTCAAAGAACATCGTAAGGTTTCCCTATTTCCCCGTAAAACGGTCAAAGTGAAGGTGGGTAAGCCTCTCGATATCGCCTCTTTAATCGATGATCCTTCGCCGGAGGCAAAGCATACGCGTACTGAGCTTGGGGTCGTGACCGACGCTATGCTTGATGCAGTGACCGAACTGCTGGAAGATATACGTGGTGAAAAGGCGCCAACCGGTCGTTGGAATCCCCGAACCAAGCGTCGTGAAGCTCCCGGTGAAATGACCGGGATAGCTGGTAACCTGGGCGAACCGGATCCTAAATAGGAGGCGAGGTTATGGCTCTTTTCACGAATTCCGCTGACAACAGCGAACCGGCTCCGCGTAAGGTATTAAAAATTGCGATCTTGGGTGCGGGAAGCTGGGGGACAGCATTCGCCAAAATTGTGGCTGATTCGGCGCGAGAAAATAAAACGGGCGTGCAGGTAGTCCTTATTGGCCGCAGCGAACAAGCTATGGCAGAGTGCTCTCAGACTAGGGAAAATAGTAAATATTTTCCGGGGATGAAGCTACCCGAGAACCTGGAATTCACGGCGGATGCTCCTACCGGGCTCACTGGCGCCGATTTGGTGGTACTGGCTTTACCCTCACAGGTGCTACGTTCGCAGCTTCAACTTTATGCCCGCTATATTGAGCCGCATGCCCTGCTGGTTTCGCTTGCGAAGGGATTAGAAACCGGTACCGGTTTGCGCATGTCCCAGGTGATTACCGAGGAACTTGAGGAAGCCTTGGCGATGCGCGGCGCAGACATCCGCACTATCGGGCATATACCGCATCGGGTATGCGTGCTTTCAGGGCCGAATCTTGCTACTGAGATTATGGGGGAGGAGCCCACCGCCTCTGTAGTCGCAGCACGCACACTGCCCATCGCAGAAATTGTCGCGCAGGCTTGTGCCTGCAGCTATTTCCGCCCCTACACGAATACCGATGTGGTGGGTACGGAAATCGGCGGTTTGGTGAAGAACGTGATCGCCTTGTGCGTCGGCATCTGTGAAGGTCGCAATTACGGTGATAACTCCAAAGCCTCAATCATGACGCGCGGACTTGCCGAAATTACTCGTCTTGCGGTCGCACTGGGTGGTGAAGCAGCAACAATGAGCGGGCTTGCGGGGATGGGAGATTTGATTGCTACCTGTTCATCGCCGCTTTCACGAAATCATACTGCCGGGCGTCTACTTGCCGAAGGGATAAGCCCGGATAAACTCAGCGAACATATGAGCCAGACAGCGGAATCCATCAAATCAGCCCCCGTCGTAGCGCAATTGGCACGCCGTCACGGAGTCGAAATGCCTATCGTGGAAGCGGTCGTTGCTGTCCTGACTGGACGCATCGAGATCGGACAGCTGGCACCGCTGCTGCTGGGACGGCGCCTGAAGCGCGAAGGCCATTAACATCAAGATCTTCCGCAAGAAAATTTTTGCGGCAGGTAAAACAACTAATACAGCACGTGTGCGCAGACATGGGCGCTTGAGGGGCGCTCTCTTACGAAGGAGATACAATGACCGAAAACGCACAGAAGAAAACTGTTGCTCTACTGTGTGGCGGACGTTCTTCGGAACACCCTATTTCTCTGATTACTGCCGTAGGCGTGCTAGGCGCCATTGACAGCAGCGTCTACGACGTGGTGACTATTGGCATTACAAAAGACGGTCGTTGGTATTTGACGAATCTGGAAGAGCTGAGTGCACTTCTCGACGCTGCCCCTGCACATGCAGAGTTTACAGGTGGTTCGCACCAGGTTTTCCTGCCTCTTGGAGCCGGGGATTCGCGAGTGCACCTAGTAGATGATGACGGAAATCTTGAGTATGGTCCTGCCCTTGACGTGGTATTCCCCCTCATACACGGTCCTTTCGGCGAAGACGGAACAATTCAGGGTCTTCTGGAACTCGCTGAGTTGCCCTATGTAGGATGCGGCGTGACGGCATCAGCCGTAGGTATGGATAAGCACTTTATGAAGGTTGCATTTGAGTCTGCTGGGCTGGAGGTTGGGCCTTATGAGGTGGTGACCGATCGCCAATGGACTCATGAGCGCGAGGAATCGCTTAAACGTATAACCGCCCTTGGTTACCCCATGTTCGTTAAACCCACGCGTGCGGGTTCTTCTTTTGGCATTACCAAAGTGGATAAATTTGAGGAACTTGTTCCGGCTATCGAAGAAGCGCGCCGCCATGACGCAAAGATTATTGTGGAAGCTGGCATTGTGGGGCGTGAAATCGAGTGCGGCGTCCTAGACGGTCACCACGGTGATATGCCGCGCGCATCATACCCCGGCGAAATCGAGGTCGTTGATGAGGACCACGGTTTCTATGATTTTGATGCTAAATATATCTCAAAGTCTTCGGCAGTTACCCGGTGCCCCGCCGATTTACCGAAGGATATGCAGGAGCGTTTGCGTGTTCTGGCGGTTAAGGCGTTTTTGGCCCTTGACGGCGAAGGATTGTCCCGCGCAGATTTCTTCTACACCCCGGATGGTCGTTTGGTGATCAACGAGGTGAACACTATGCCGGGATTTACTCCGATTTCAATGTACAAAACCATGTGGGAAAACACCGGAATTTCCTATACCGAACTGATTGATGAACTGCTGACTCTTGCACTGGAGCGTCCTTTAGGGCTGCGCTAATGAAGTCTTAAATAGAGAAGGAAATTCCAGTGTTAGAGCCCCCAAGACCTCAGGTTTTGGGGGCTCTAAAATTTGCGTTTGCGTGAAGCGAACTGACGGTAAGGATCCAGAGGTCTTGAATCCTCTATTTTCCGGTTTTGACACCGTTGAGAGTATCGTTGATGTTCGTGCATTTCTTCTGAGACGGAATTTGTTTGACCGCCGAGTTGAGCTCAGCAAGAAGAGTTGATGATGAAACCTTATCTGCGTCGAAGGTTACTTCAATGGCAGGCGTTCGTCCGTACGTGGTTGCCGTCCACGTTCCCGTCGCACGGTTTTCAGGGCCTGCAGCGGCGGAGGAAGACGCTGAGACTGGCGGTGCTGAGTTCTCTGGCGCATCCTTGGGACGCAGTACCCAATCAATCCCATTGACCTCAGCGCATGGGTCCGATACGGGTTCCTGAACGGTAACACCGCATTTGAGAATCACGGAGGCTGGTTCGCCCCAAGCAGTCGTTCCTTGCGCCGTAGTTTCACGCTGCTGTAGGCCAACGAGTTTTTCTGGCATAGCAACCATCGCATAAGCACATACGGGGTTGGCGGCATCTGGAGCCGGATCAAGATTGACATTGCCCGCTCCACATGCGCTGAGCGACAGCACCCCGGTGAGCGCAAGACCCAAGCCTGCTCGCTTCGCTGGGGACATGACGAAAAAGTTAAAAGACGTAAAAGTCACTCTTTCATTCTAACGTACGGTATATTCACTGGCGTGTCGCAAAAACATAGCGCGGCAGATCAGAGGAAAGCAAAAATTTGAATACCAATTTAAAGCTCAAAGTCACGACAATTTGCCCATAGTCCAGGTACCATGAAAGTAACAGTTAATAGTTGATCGTGAAAAGATTCTTAAAATTCGATAAACTTTTGAGAGAAGCACATCCTTGTTATTTAGGGTGTAGACTCACCCAAGCACGCATATTGTTCGGTAGCTATTCGGTATAAGGACACTTTTTGGGAAACAGACAATGCAAAGTAGCGTCGGCTAGCCTAGCGACTGCATTGATTGCATTCGGTAGTGTGCCGATCGCCGCAACGCTGACACAGGAGGCACGTGGCGCTTCCGGGAAGGTCGCAAACCATCCTGCGACCTCTGACGTTGTCGCGCCCGGACAAGCTGTCGTACAACCTGCCGTACCAGCTACCTTTGCAGCTTTAGGTCAGAAAAATGCTGTGACTCCTATGCCCATGCCGTCTGCAACCGCTACCTTGACTATGTACGGCATGGCCTCCGGCAACGTAACCTATGCTGCTCAGCCTGCCGTCGCCCTGCAATCGGAGTCTCCCATTGCAGGCGCCGAGTTTGCCGCTGCACCTCCGCTTGACTATGACCAGCAGGACGACAAGACTCCTGAGGCTACCGAAACCCCTACACAACGAGCTGCCCCGGACCAGAACACTGATGAAGATGACGCGGAAGTTCAGCCTGTAAGCCCCGAATATGAGAGTCCGCAGGCGCAGCCTTATAATACCGAAGTTCCTACAGAGGATGCTGACACAGAGGCTGTAACCCCAACTCCTGCAGCCCCCGTTCAGAACCTTCCTGCTGAGGACGCTGAGGCAGCTTCCCCGGACCTTGGAGAAGAACCAGCAGCTACTCCTGTGACGCCTACTCCGGCTCCTACAGATCAGACTCCGGTGAATCCCACACCAGTAACCCCTACGCCCACACCGGTTAATCCGACCCCGGTGAACCCGGAGCCTGTGCCTGCCAACCCTACTCCTGTGACGCCTACTCCGGCTCCTACAGATCAGACTCCGGTGAATCCCACACCGGTAACCCCTGCTCCGGTGAATCCCACACCGGCCCCAGTGAAACCTACGCCTACACAGGCCAACCCAACACCAGTTACCCCTGCGCCTGATCCGGTACCGACCATTGTGCCTAGTCCGGATCTGACCCCGGTTAACCCTGCTCCGGTGAATCCCACACCGGTCCCGGCGAACCCTACGCCTACACAGGCCAACCCAACACCGGTGTATCCTACCCCCACTCCCATAACACCGGCTCCGGCTAAGCCAACACCCGTGACCCCCACGCCGGTCCCGGTCTCTCCGACCCCGTCGCCCGTAACACCTACTCCTGCAGACCCCGCACCTGCACCGTCTCAGGATCCTGGGTGGACCCCTGCGCCTTCGGAGCAGCCTACTAGCCAGCCTGTTCCGTTCCCGAGCCCAAGTGCTTCCGAATCGGCAGCTCCAACTCCTAGCCCGAGTCCTTCGGGGCATGGAAACCCGGGGTCTGACGATTCGCCAGCTCCAGATGCCAGCCCTTCGGCAACGCCGTCGAGCAATGTCTCTCCAGCACCCGCGCCGTCTACATCTGCTGAACCCTTCCCCAATAGCATCGCGACGTTGGGGCGTTTTGCAACAAATTCAGGGTTCCCCAATGCGTTCCCCGGCGCCGCAGACTGGGTACAGGGATATTTGTCCCGTGGAGAGAACGCCCGGAATGGCTCGCCAACTTTGAGAATGGCGAACCCACAGGAGTCTAGAAACGGTTCTTATTCTGTTCCATCTGCTGTGAACCCGGTTGCCCGTCCGCCTGCAACGTCCGCTGGTTCGCAAGCGCAACGGAACGGCGATAGCCCTAAGAGTGTTCAGGAACGTTCAACGGATTCTCGTGGCCCTGGACTCTCAGGTTTCGTGCCGTTGGCGTTCTTCTCCCTGCTAATTCTTGCGATTACCATTGTGGCGATTCGGTACTTTATCCGTGCCAGGTAACAGGGTATGGGCGATTATTGGGGAATGAACCCTCGGACCAAAAAGCATAAAGCACGGGAAAGTTCACTCCGGAAGAGTACATTGGCTCAGCTGGGGGAGTCCCGTGTTTTGCAATTGTTTATGCCCATGCTGGATGAGCATAACCGCTCCGTAATCCAGGTTGCCTCCGCACATGGGCAGGAACCGGTGCTTGAAGTAGGTCCCGGTGACGACTGCGCAGTGCTCACGGGCGATAATCGACGCACGGTTATCACCACAGATACTCTGGTACATGGGCAAGATTTTCTCGATATCTGGCCTGCCGGTCCGCGTAGCGGCGGTTACGAGGTAGGGTGGAAAGCCACCACCCAGAACCTTGCCGATATTGCGGCTATGGGTGCTGAACCCGTTAGCCTTTTTGTATCTCTAAGTCTGCCGCCCGAAACCCCCTATGGTTGGGTTGAAGACTTTGCCCGCGGTATCCTCGACTCGCTGCATGCATGCGGCGCTACAGTCTGTACGGTAGGCGGCGGTGATCTAGGTAGCGCACGTGATGCCAGCGTTACCGTAACGGCTGTTGGACGATGCGAAAACCCCGTGCTGAGGTCTGGGGCGCAACCGGGAGATACCGTAGCTTTGGCGGGCCGTACCGGGTGGGCTGATGCCGGGCTGCGGCTACTGACAATCACAGGCTCTCTCGACTTGATAGAGCAGCTGCCTTCCACGGAGAAAGAACGTATCGAACGCGCTGTTACCCATCAGCTAAGGCCCGTATCGCCCATACCCGCAGGGCGACGCGCTGCAGCGTACGGCGCCAACGCTATGCTAGACCTTTCAGACGGACTCGTTAAAGACGCGCGTCGAATTGCCGAAGCATCCGGCGTCGATATCGTGTTCAATGATCCTGCGATTACCGAGCTGGCACGTGAGCTGGTACCAGTGGCAAGTCTTATTCTTGAGCATCAGCCCCATAACGATCATGGTGATTCTGCGGTCAGCCTGGCCCGTGAATGCGTTCTGGGCGGTGGCGAGGACCACGGGCTTTTAGCATGTTTTCCGGCGGGTGCCACGATTCCTGAGGGATTTGTCGCTTTAGGCTCTTGCAGTGCTCAAGAACGAAGTGCATCACGAATTCTGTGCGATGGATATGAGCTCCAAAACTATGGTTGGGAACATTACCGAGCATAACCGTCGTATGCTAGAAAGAGCACGGTTACCCAATCCTAGATGGGAAGGATACGTTATGACGAGCGAGCACTTTGCCGCACAAACCCCGCTTAACTTCGGGGTCACGTGGATTGGCGAGGCGCTCTCAACGGTGCGGGCATATTGCGACACACTTAACTCTCTGAACGCTTTCCCTGTTCCCGACCAGGACACAGGCTCGAATTTGGTACACACTTTAGATGCCCTCAATAAGGCCTTTAGTGAGGAGCTTGATACCCTTCTGCACGATCTTCACGCTCTCACGACGGATATACAGAGCGTTAACCAACGTCTGGGTGAAATCTATGAGAATGCTCTCGTGCAAGCCAGTCGGATGGCTCGCGGCAATTCTGGGACACTCCTGTGCGCCTGGGCGTTGGAGGCAGTGCGTACCTACTGGAATTTTTCCGGCCGTCTAGCAGAAGAGCTGGGCGAAGAGGTACATAATCTGCCACTTCTTCAGGATCTTGAGGCGATGTACCGTGAAACACCTGTTACGGAAACCGGTACACGCGAGAGCGCGTACCGTGAGAGCTATGCGTTAGCGCTTGCCGCCGAACGAGTACGCCGTATTATTGCGGATGAAAGCCTAGAGCAGGGCACTATGGTAGCGATTATGGTTGCGCTCGCAGATTACCGTTTTCACTATCGTGCAGGATCGGAGCTTACCGATGTGACGGCACGTGCAGAGTTTCGTCGCGCCACGATGCGCCGAGCGCTTGAGGGCACAGCGCAGAATCCGCCGCTGCCAGAACTCAAGGGATACGTAGATGCAGGTGCCCTAGGCTTTTATTTGGCAGCGGTACAATCAAATCCGCGCTGGATGAGCTCGCGTATGCCTGCGCAGGAAGTTTATGCCTTGGCGGAGCCTCCTACAGATGTTACAAAGCCGAACAGTACGTCTGCTCGGAAAGCACGAAAGACCGAAGGAACGCAGGACCAGGCAGAGCATCATACTGATGCGACCGGTACTCGGGAAAACCCAGGGTCAATCTGGGAAATCATGGGGACGCTAACTATAGACCCCCTTACTCTCGTACAGCTTCGAGCAGAATTAGAAGAGCTTGGCGACTCGCTGTTGCTCACCCCGCTCGATTTTAAGAACAATATGTGGACCTTACACGTGCATGTGCCGTCTTTGGAAGAAGCCCGCAGAGTTATCGCGCGCTACGGCGTATTGGACGATGAACGGGTGAGCTCACTGAGCGCCCAAGAGAATGAAAGTACTGCGCCATCCTGCTCTCAAGATTTCTAGAGCCTGTGTTCACGGGGAGGGTGGGCGATCAGGACATGCGCTGCGTGGTGACATGAGCTAACGAGGTTCGTAGCGTGTCCCAAATGTGCAACGGTAGTATTAAATCTACGTCTTATAAGACCGTTTGAGCCGAAGGTATTCGGGTTGACGGAGTGCCGCGAGCAGAAAGGAGGGAAAACGTGTCACCTCAAAACTCGAAAGAAGCGCATGATGAGGGCTCGACTCCCAGCCTTTTTGCTGATGAATTTTTAGAAAGCGGTCTTGGACAGGCCAAGAAAGCTGCCAAACAGCAGCCAACCGATGCCGAGCATTCTGACCCTAAATCATCTGCCATTCTCTCTGAGGACGAACTTGTAGCCCATGAATATGTAACGGTTCGCGACCTTGCCGAGTATGCACGCGGCACTAAAACGTTAGCGGAGCTCTCCACCCTTGCGCATCAGCGTGAAAGTTCGGAGTATCAGCGTATTGTGGATGCTTTGCGTGCCTCTTTGGGTGCGGCGGCTCAGAATATGGAGACAGTGGAACTGTACGAACTGGCTGATATTGCGTATACGGCACGTACTGAGGCACCATCTAGGTGCGGAACATCTGCCCGACGAAAGAGCACAAAGACCACACAAACCAAACCGCAAAAACCGGCAGCAAAGAAAGCGAAACCCCCACGAACCAATCCAAAAAATTCTACGCATAAGCAATTAAGCACGGATTTCTCTCCGGAGAAAAACAATAATCTTGCTTCTCTTGTAGAAGAGCCGCATCATGAAAAGGCCGAACCAAAGAACGCCGTAAAGACACCGGGAAAGAAACCTTCGCGCAAGAAAGCCACCGGCCCAAATACCCCTAAGAAAGCAGATAAGTTAGCCGCGCGAGTGCGGAATATAAAATATAATTCGGACTCTTCTCAAGAGCAAGAAAAGCAACAGCAACGTGCCGCACGGTCGCAGGTTTTAGCACGCTATAACGATGAGAAACGCCTGGAAAACGCACCCTTAACACGCTACCTGTCAGTGGCAACGGCACGCGCCCTCAAAACTCACCTGAGCATAAGCACGGTGGGGGAGCTGCTGGAATATTTTCCACGGAAGTATTTGCCTCGCGGAGAACTTAGCCGGTTTGCCGACCTTGTTGAGGGACAGGACGTGACAATTATCGCCAGGGTCACGAACGTTTCGACCCGAACTATGGCGGCACGCAGAGGAAAAATCACCGAAGTCACGATTACCGATACCCTTGCAGAATCCGACCAGAATTCGGTCGATAATTCTTCATCAGGTACCTTTGCCGTACGCGAGGGTAGGGCCAATACACCGCAACGAATGCCTGCGGGTAAAACCAACCCGCGCGTGAGCGGATTGGCCGCGCCTTCCGCCGGTTACTCGGGCTATGCGGATTCCTACGGACAACAGAGCAGCGGGAATAATTTCTTCGGCGTGCCGCAACATATATTCGGCGGTTCGGATATATCAGGAACCGGGCGGGTGGGCTCCACCATGAAGCTTTCCTTCTTCAACGCATGGACCGCGGCACGCGAGATCCATGCCGGCGAAACCATGATGTTCTCCGGGAAGGTGGGGATTTATCGTGGGGAGTATACACTGACAAACCCGCATTACGCCCTGCTTTCGGACGACGGAAATGCGAACGCCCCCGAACGGGCCGAGGCGCCCATTCCCGTTTATCGTGCTCCGGTAAAACTGCCAACGGATCGCATCGCGACTGCTATTGCTCAGCTCATCGAATCTGTGCCCCTAAAAGAGCTTGAAGACCCAATACCGTATAAAATACGCCGCGCCCGAAAAGTCCCTTCGCTGGAGTGGACCTATCGCGCCCTGCACACTCCCGATAGTGAGGACACCTGGCGCGCCGCTCAAGCTCAGATGCGCTACCGAGAAGCCTTCGTTCTGCAGAGCGCCTTGGCCCGGTTACACGCCGCACGTGCCGCCCACGCCACCGTGGCCCGGCCCGCCCTGCCGGATGGGGCAGCAGATGCTCTGCTGAACGTGCTTCCCTATGAGCTCACCGAGGGGCAGCAACGAGTGGGCAAGGAAATTTCCCGTGATCTCGCCTCACCGTCACCCATGAATCGGCTTCTGCAAGGCGATGTCGGCTCGGGCAAAACGGTGGTAGCCCTTCGCGCTATGCTTCAGGTAGCCGACTCTGGTGGGCAATCCGCGATGCTCGCACCCACCGAAGTGCTCGCCGAACAGCATTTCCGTTCGATTCTCGATATTCTCGGGGATTTAGCGGATACCGAGGGCATACCGGGATATGAGACTACACTTTTTCACCCCCAAAACCAAAAAGAAAGCAAAAAACCCGCGCATCGCGTGCGGGTTAGGCTACTCAGCGCCTCAATGCCTAGTGCACACAAGCGTGCCGTACTCGCCGAGATCGCCGACGGCACCGCCGACGTGGTAATCGGAACCCACGCCCTGCTTTCGGACACGGTCACCTTCCGCGACCTTGGCATGGTTGTGGTCGATGAACAGCACCGTTTTGGCGTGGAACAGCGTGACTCTCTGCGTGGGAACAACGGCGAGCTGCCCCATCGTCTGGTGATGACGGCAACCCCCATTCCGCGTACCGTCGCCATGACCGTGTTTGGCGACCTTGATGTTTCCGTTCTCGATCAGCTACCCGCCGGACGGCAACAGATCGCAACCCACGTGGTGCCGCTTGCCGAAAAACCGACCTGGGCAGATCGCCTGTGGACACGCGCTCGCGAAGAGATCGATGCTGGGCACCAGGTCTACGTGGTAGTTCCCAAAATTGGCGATGACGATGAAGAACTTGAAGAAGGCCAGCACCTCTTCGGCGATGCCGGGCGTGAAGGTTCTCAGAGTTCTGACGGCAAAACACGCCTGACCTCCGTGACTGCGATGACCGCCTATCTAAAACAGAATCCGGCGCTGACTGGAACCCGGATTGCAAGCCTGCATGGGCGTATGGACCCCGAGGAAAAAACTGCTGTAATGACCGCGTTTGAACGCGGAGAGATAGATATTCTGGTGAGCACCACTGTTATTGAAGTGGGTGTGAACGTACCGAACGCAACCCTCATGATGATTATGGACGCCGATCGCTTCGGTATTTCCGGGCTGCACCAGCTTCGCGGTCGTGTAGGGCGTGGTGGTTTTGCCGGAACCTGCTTGCTTGTTACCCGGCAAGAAGCGGGAGGGGTATCTCGCGAACGTCTAGATGCGGTAGCGGCCACCACCGACGGGTTTAAACTTTCACAGATAGACCTGCAGCAGCGCCGTGAGGGTGATATCCTAGGTGCCGCGCAGTCCGGGAAGAAGAGTACCCTTAAGTTCCTGAGGGCTCTCGCTGACGCAACCATTATTGAGCGCGCTCGTGAGGATGCGCGGGCGCTGATCGCGGCGGATCCCACGCTGGCGAAGCATCCGAACTTGGCACGTACGATTGACCGGGCGCTTGATGCCGACCGTGAGGCATTTTTGGGGCGTGGCTAACACACGGGTTTGGCGGTTTTGTTACCTTGGGCCTCCGCCACTAGAGACTATCGACGAACAGACGTGAGGAACGCATGAGTCGTATTATTGCCGGAACTGCTGGTGGTCTACGCCTTGCCTCGGTGCCGGGGGAGAACACTCGTCCCACGACCGACCGAGTGAAGGAATCACTTTTCTCGAAACTGGAGAGCTATGATGTTGTGCAGGGAGCGCGTGTTCTTGATGCTTATGCCGGATCGGGTGCCCTCGGATGCGAAGCGCTCTCGCGGGGCGCCGCATCCGTCGAGTTCGTGGAGAAGCACCCCAAGGCATGTGAGGTTACCCGCCGAAATGTTGCGGCAACGTCGAAAACTGCAACCGGTATTACCCGAGTGACTCAAGGGAGCGCGCAAAGCTATGCAGCGGTTCATAGCGGCCCCTGGGATCTTGTATTTCTTGACCCTCCATATGCATTTACGCAAGAGCAGGTTCTCGATATTTTGCGTGTCATCACCCCGAATCTAGCGGAGGGTGCCATCGTGGTCGTGGAGCGTTCCTCACGCGATGCGGAACCCGCGTGGAGCTCTCAGCTGCGCCGGTTTGCAATGAAGAAATATGGCGAGACGGTGCTGTACTATCTTGAACCAGATGAATCATATACGGATACTGGTTCTGAACCCGCCGAAAGCGAGAATGCTTCATGTTAGCTATCTGCCCCGGATCGTTTGACCCGATTCACCATGGACACCTGGAGATTATTGCTCGTGCCTCTGCGCTCTTTGATGATGTGATCGTGGGGGTTGCACATAACTCCTCTAAAAAATACCTTTTTTCTCTGTCGGAGCGCGTGAACTTGGTGGAGCGTTCCCTCGCGGAGCGCGGTATTACCACCGTGAAGGTTGAGGTTATTCCGCCGGGGGTACTTTTGGCACAGTGGGCTCAGGAACACGGGGCGCAGGTGCTTGTTAAGGGCCTCCGCTCGGGGGCGGATTACGAGTATGAGGCTCCAATGGCGAGTATGAACCGTCATTTAGCAAACTTGGAGACGGTGTTCTTGGCGGGGGAAGACCGTTTCGGCGGGGTGTCTTCGACGATTATCCGTGAGGTTGCATCCTTAGGCGGCGACGTTTCTGTTTATGTGCCGCGTGTGGTCTCGGACGCGCTCGTCGCTAAGCACTCACAGGTCTCGACCGATAACACGATTGCGTAGTTTTATGCGCGATTCTCCCACGATCTAGGGCGTTTTTCCTGGGTTTGCGCGTATTTTATGTGAATTTTGATACGTCGAATGTCATAGTTTGCCACCCAAACCTTGATTAACGGCGGTTGAGGGGATAGAATATCTCTTTGGTTTAAGCATTTTGTATAAGGAGATATGCCATTTCACCTCAAAACTCCTCTGATTTGGTGGTGTCAGTCAAAAATCTGGTGCACCGTCCCGGATCTATGGAAACCCTCGACGAGGTTGTACAGGCACCCGCTGAGATGGGTAATGCCCTGATTGGTGTACAAGAAGGCACCGACATGGACCTGAACATTCGGCTGGAGTCGGTAGTAGATGGTATCCTGGTAAGCGGCACAACCGTAGTGGATGTACACGGCGAGTGTAGCCTATGTTTGGATCCGATTGATTACGAAATGTCGACCAACATACAAGAGCTTTTTGTTTTCGAGAAGGCCCCCTCTGGCGGCCCCGAAGACGAAGACGATGAGCAGTATGCCGTTGAAGGTGAATCTATTGACCTTGAGCCGGCACTGCGGGATGCAGTAATCCTTCAACTGCCGTTCCAGCCCGTCTGCCGGGAAACCTGCCAGGGACTGTGCTCTGAATGCGGAGCGCGCCTGGAGGAAGACCCCGGGCATCATCACGAGGTGTTGGATCCGCGCTGGTCAGCCCTACAGGGTTTGCTGAGCGAGGATACCGAAAACTAAATTGTTGTTACGAGAGAATGAGAGATAGCTGTGGCTGTTCCCAAGCGCAAGATGTCCCGCGCTAACACCCGCGCGCGTCGTTCCCAGTGGAAGGCATCTGTGCCGCCGCTGGTTAAGACTGTTGAAAACGGTCGCGTGACTTACAGCCTGCCTCACCAGGCAAAGGTTGTAACCGACGCTGCAGGCAACGCCCTGTTCCTGGAATACAAGGGCCGTAAGGTCGCCGACGCTTAATCACGCGAGTATTCCTGATGACTAACATTCCTAGCGAAGCTGGGGAGTTGCTTGAACGTCTCGGTGTCGATATTGACGCCGAGACGTTTTTGCTGTCTCTCACACACCGTTCCTACGCTTTTGAAAACCCCGGAGTAGAGCATAATGAACGCCTAGAGTTCCTGGGTGATTCTGTACTTTCTCTCGCCATTGCAGAGGAGGTGTACCGCCGCCACCCCGAACTTCCCGAAGGTGAGCTCGTGAAACTGCACCATGTGGTGGTTTCGGCTCCCGCTTTGGCAATAGCCGCCCGTAAACTAGAGCTGGGTAAGCATATCCGTCTAGGTAAGGGGGAAAGGCTTACGGGAGGTGCCGATAAAGATTCGATTCTTGCCGACACAATGGAAGCTATCTTTGGAGCAACGTACATCAGCTTGGGGCGGGAAGCCGCCCGTGAGCTCGTTCTAAGGTTGATTGCACCCATGTTAGAAGACGAGCAAATTCTCAATTCCGGACGCGACTGGAAAACCGATCTGCAGACGCTGGTAACCTCGCGGTCTTGGGGAGATGTAACCTACGAGCTCGAAGCAGAAGGCCCCGACCATGCTCGCTTGTATACCGCCCGCGCTATCGTGGCAAAGCAGACCGCGGGTACCGGAAGCGGACCTAGCAAGAAGGAAGCAGAGCGTCTCGCCGCAGAAGCTGCGTATCGCATACTAGTCTAAAAATAAGTTTGCGCCGCCCGGTGGGAGAAACTAGCTCTTGCGCCGAGTGGCGAGTTCATGACGCTGTGAAGGAGAGAGATGCCGGAGCTACCCGAGGTTGAGACTGTGCGTGAGGGTGTGCATCATCATGCTGTCGGTTGTGTAATCGAGCGTGTACGCATTCTCGATGAACGCTCTATTCGCCGCCATATCGGGGGTTCTGCGGATTTTACGATGCGTTTAGAAGGAACCCGTATTCGCGGGGCATATAGGCGTGGCAAGTATATGTGGCTGACACTCTCTGCACCCGAAGACGAACCTTTCCCGAAGCGTGGCGACAGCAATGACACGTTACTGCCGTACGCGCTTGTTATTCATCTGGGGATGAGCGGGCAGCTACTCGTGAAGACTCCAGGATTCCCCGCTGAGAAGCACCTCAAAATCGTACTTGAACTCGAACCCGCCAATGGTGAGAGTACCAATAAAGCCACTGAATTACGGTTTGTCGACCAGCGTATCTTTGGGGGAATGTTCCTCTCAAATCTAGTTCCCGACATTCCTGCGGGCACTTCGCCCGCTGGTGCGGAAGAAATATCGGAAGAGTTCTTGGTTCCTGAAGCTGTTGAGCATATTGGGCGTGACCCGGTAGATCCATACTTTGATGTGGCAAAGATTCGCCGCATCATGCTGCGCACCTCCAGCGGCATTAAACGCCTGCTTCTGGACCAGTCCGTGGTATCTGGGATCGGGAATATTTATGCGGACGAGGCGCTCTGGCGTGCCAGAATACACTACGCAAAACCCGCAAAATCTCTCAGTGCCGCCCAAACCCGGGAGCTATTCGCCGCCGTACACCAGGTACTGACCGAAGCGCTACACGCAGGCGGGACCAGTTTCGATGCGCTCTATGTGAACGTCAATGGGCAGTCCGGTTATTTTGATAGGTCCTTGAACGCTTACGGCCGTGCCGGCGAACCCTG
This sequence comes from Rothia sp. HMSC08A08, assembly GCF_001808385.1. NCBI lineage: Bacteria > Bacillati > Actinomycetota > Actinomycetes > Micrococcales > Micrococcaceae > Rothia > Rothia sp. HMSC08A08. The sequence goes on along the minus strand of NZ_KV793056.1, from coordinate 112,097 downwards.
CCGTCGGTGCTTAGAGGCTGGGCGCACTAGCATTATTATGCGTGAACCATTTATGAACCGTTCCTCATACCGCTGCCCGCACTGCCAACGCACCCCGCGCGGGCTAAAAATCAGCTAACGTTTTTCCTACACTGCTGAAGAGGAACGTGAATATTTATCCCCGTAGAAAAGACCCAGACGACGGTACCCCTCGTCGATCGTAACGGCGGGCTCCCACTGTAAAAGTTCGCGGGTGAGCCTCTGATCGAACCAGTGCGCCGTTGAAAGCTGCTCCGCCAAAAATTCGGTCATGGGAGGCTCATCCCCGGCTGTTACCGACTTCGGCAGACGCCCCCACACTTTTTCGATCAAACGCCCCACAAAAGCCGCCGTCGGTGCGGGAACCGAGAAACGCGGCGCAGGAACCCCAACCGCCGTGCAGAAACCACTCATCAGCTCAGCAATCGTGCGGGGCTGACCATTTGTGACCACCAGCGCGCGCCCGGCTATTGACTCTAGGCGCTCGTAACCACGTACCAGCGCATCAGCCGCGTTATCAATATAGAGCGTATCGATCAGACCTGTGCCCCCGGAAAGTAGGGGCAGCCGCCCGGACCGAGCCCTATCTAGGATACGCTCCACCAACTGAGTATCGCCCGGTCCCCAAATCAGGTGCGGGCGTAACGCCCCCACGCGCATGGTAGAGCCCGAGGCGAGCTTTGTGCCGTTCGCCGCCAAAACAGTAAGCTCTGCCGTCGCCTTGGAACGAGCATAGTTTCCACGAGCATGTTCGGGGGACGCCGCCCCGTTCCCCTCGCCGATGAGAGCCGTTCCGGCATGAGCAACCGAAGGAGAAGATACATACAAAAACTTAGAAATCGAACGCTCTATAGCGGCATCCAGTAGAGCCTGAGTGCCCACAATATTGGTACGCTCGTAATCCTCCCAATCGCCCGAAACCGAGACTTTCGCAGCGGCATGCACAATACCGTCCACTCCCACAAGAGCCTGCTCAATAACCTCAGCATTATTAAGAGAACCGCGAATCTGCTCGAAACGAGGGCGTATCGTATCTGGCAGCAGCGCTGCAATACCCGCATCACTGCGCTGGAATACGCGCACATCATACCCGGCACGCAACAGCGCGATGGCGGTTTCACGACCGAGCATGCCGCTTGCGCCGGTAATAAGCACACGTTCGCCGCTACGGGCAGCAAAATACGATTCATCGACGGGACGCAAAGACCGCGGCGCAGGGTCGGTATACCGAGCCGCTAAAGGAGCCGGGGTAGCCATAAAAGCCTCCAAAATTCAGGTTTCTCCTGATCTTCAAGAATCTATATGCGAAAACACAACGGGAGAACAATGTCAGGCGGATTTCCTGCGTATCCTCTCACCGTTATCTTAAGAACTAAGCACCCGCAAGTACCTTTGAAGCCCACTCGCCAAGGGCAGGCCTATCAATCTTCGAGTTATGGCGAATATCGGTCGGATGCTCCTTGATAACCAACACAGCCGCCAGCTCGATACCCGTATCGTCCTGAACGCGCTCGCGGATCTGTCGGCTCAGCTCGAAGGGTGCCTGACCCTGCTTGAGTTTACGGTTGGCGGTCTCAATGACGAGCACGGGTGCGGCTGTGCCTGCAGGACCGACCGAGACCAGTGCGGCACGGCGAACTGCATCCAAGGTCTCAGCGGACTGCTCAGCGGCAACCGGGGTCAGTACACCTTGGGCAGTCAAAAGGACATGCGCTAAGCGCCCCTCAACCCAGAGACGACCGGCAGCATCCAGATGCCCCACATCGCCGGTGTGATGCCAGCCAGGGGTTGAAATCGATTGTTCTTCGGTCACCCAGAGGGTATCGTAACGGTCTTTTACATGGGGAGCCGATACCAAAATCTCACCGGTCACACCCGGTTCGTGGGTCATCTCCGAAGCCACGGTTCCATCCTCCTGCAAAGGAGCGATCGCCACCGCCGCACCATAGACTGCGTATCCCACGCATACTCCATCGCGTGCAAAAGGATCAAGAATATCACCCTCGGTATTTGGGGTTCCCTCAGCTAGTGCCTGGCGAATCATATCCAAAGATACATCGGTAACCGGCAACCCCTCGGTCATACCATAAGGGGTGTGCAGTGAGGCATGAGGCACCAGCTTCGAGAGTTCGTCAAGCAGGGGAACAGGAATAGGCGCCCCAGCCGACAGTACGGTGGTGACCTCCGCTAGGGCTGCGCGCTGCGAATCAGTGAGTTCAGAGGCGCTTGCCACCACGTTCACGAGTGCCGCAGGGGAGGCGAAGACGGTGGATGCGCCAATCGCCTCGGTTGCGGAGGCTAACGCGGTTGCGGTGAGCGTCTTGGGCTTGGTCACATCCATCTTCGGGGTAACACTCGTAGCGCCCAGAGCCGGGCCTAGAAGCGCGAAGGGCGCGAATCCAGCTACCAGACCTGACCCGGACTTGAACCCGTAGGTGTTGACGATGGCATCGCGCATACCCGCCAGCTGACGCTGGGTGTACACAACACCCTTTGCGGGGCCGGTTGAGCCGGAAGTGTACAGGACAGCGGCATCCGCATCCGGATCGGGGTCGGGGAACTCGATAACCGCAGGAGTGGCAATAGGGGCGCTGAGTGTGTTTTCGGATGTTTTAGAACGTGCCGAACGTTTGTGAACGGACTCAAAGACAGAACCTTCTACACCGAGCACCCGATCCTGGAACTTACCGAGCGGTTCTACGGAAATGCGGTGCCCGGGCCACAACAGGGATCGTGCGGCGGCGAGAGCGGCGGGAATGCCCACGATAAATTGCGGGTTGGCGCCCTTGAGCGCGCGCGTAAGACCCGTAAGCCCCAAACCGGTATCCGCCACCACAATAACCGCACCCAGTTTAAGGCACGCATAAATAAGCGTTGTCAGGCGTGACCCAGGTGGCACCATCAGATTCACACGGTCACCGGGACGTACCCCTAGGGCGTGCAGGCGCGCCGCCGCCGCATCCACATGCGTTGCGAGCTGCTGCCACGTAAGCTGTGCTGCAACCTGGGTTCCATCGCCTGCGGAGTCCATATCTACAATTGCGAGCGAGGTGTCCTGCGCGCGTTCGTTCAACGCCGCTATCATCGGGCGGAATTCTTCGTGTGCTTCTTCTTCGGAAGTTTTCAGATTCCGAATACGTTCGTCCAAAGCTCGCCGCGCCTCACGATGCTGTGCCTCTGCGTTGACCGGCTTCTCTAGATAACCCTCAACGAGCGTGCCGAAGTTCTGCCCCAGCCAAGAAAAGATAGGGGCGGCAATATCTTCATCTTCGGCAACTAGGTGCGATGCCTTTTCGTAGCGGTGCACCTTGGCCTGGGGAAAACGACCCATCAGATCGAAGAGGTAGCGCCGCTGAAAAACCGGGTCTTTAGTACCCCACTGGAAGAACGCGGGAACCTTCAAATCCCGAACACCTTCCGCAATGCGCACCATATGAGCGTATGAGGGTATATCGGTTCCCGTGGGAATATCGCCCACAAAATTGCGGATACCTTCGCGCCACGCCGGATGCGCATAGGGTGCCCGGTAGGTGCGGCGAATCCCCTCGTGAAGTTTGCTGGGGTAAAGCGCACGCGGTTGGGATTCCTGTGGCCCGGCTAGAGCCCGTTCCGAAGAGCCTGGCTCACCTTCGGAGGGTACCCGGCCCTGGTTCTGCGCCAGCCCCAGAGTAACGTCTAGAAAAGTTGTAGAGTCTCGTGTACCCAGCTCGTGAACCCCCAAAGCTAGGCGCAGCGCCGCCGGGATGCGCTCAACACCATCGTGATATACAGCCGTGTTCGTGAGCATGACGCCTGAAAGAATATTATGGTGTTCAATCGCCCAGCCCAGCGAAATCAAACCGCCCCAGTCATGGGCGAGGGTCACCACCGGTTTATCGGTTTTATCCAGCCCGAGTGTACGGGTAAAGTCACCCAGGTCTGCTATGCGGTCTTCAAGAGAGCGCCGTTCGTCCTCCAGATCGAGGTGCGTGCGTTCGGAGTACCCCATATCGAGCTGGTCGACAGCGATAACACGCCACGGCGCTGTACTGTTCACACCGGCATCGAGTACGGTACGCCACAGATACGACCAGGTGGGGTTGCCGTGTACGCACAGGATCGTGCCGATAGGGTCAAGCCCATGTTCCTGAAGCGCTGGAGTATTGTCGAGGTAATGCCACCGTCGTGCCTGCGCCTGGGCGGCCCGCGCCTCAATCGGGGCGGTGGTAGGTACCTCAAGCATGTGCGAGTAGCGAGGATCAACGCCCGTCCACTCGTGTGGGTTATATGGTGGTTGGGTCTTCGGGAAGTTAAGGTGGCGCATATACTGTCCTTGCTGTTGCGACGGCTCGTCGCCGGTGATATTCAGAGTACCTTGGCGTGGGGCTATGTACCGATACAGTGAGGAGCCCCGCACCTGCCGAGGCTCCCACGCGATGAGACGATACTAATTCACGTTACCAGTCGATTTCCATGAGCGCAGTATTCAAACCGGAACCCACACCCATGCATAGAATACGGTCACCTTTTTTATAGGTGGGGGCGCATTCCGCAAGAGTCATGGGCAGTGCCGCTGCCGCTACGTTACCCCAAACGGGGAAAGTCAGCGGAATACGGTCGCGTTTAATTCCTACGGCTTCGATAATAGCGTTGGTGTGAGCATTAGAAATCTGGTGAGTCACATAGGAATCCATATCGGTCCACTCCCAGCCGTCCTCATGAGCTTGTTCCCAAGCCTGAGCTACCAGCTGCAGACCATGCTCAAGAAGACCAGCGGCATCGGTATTCATGCCCTGATCAGCTTCACCGCCAATGCACAGATTACGATGCTCAGTTCCCGCACGCGATACCGAACCGATGATGCGGTGCCCTTCGGGATGCGCATCTGCCTTACTGAGTACCGCCGCCGCCGCACCCGAGCCGAGGGTGAGGGTAGCAAACTGGGCGAGCACATCCTCACGAGATGTATGAGGCTGGCTCAAAATCCGCAGGGCGGTACGATGCCATGGGGAAGGATCTTCACCGGCAACAACGAGAGCGTAGTCAATGGCACCGGAATCGATCATCGTAGACGCCACAGTCATAGCGTTTACAAACCCTAGGCAGGCGTTCGTAATATCGAAGTTTAGGGCGTGACGAGGCAGATTAAGGCGGTCATGAATACCCACAGATACTGCGGGTTCAAAATTGTCGCGGGTTACAGAAGCATTAATGAGCAGCCCCACTTGGTCCCGGTCAACCTTCGCAGCTTGAAGCGCTTTCTCTGCTGCAGCAACGGCACCATCTTCAAAAGTTTGGCCCTCAGCCCAGCCACGACGTTCGCTAATACCCGCCAGACGCTCCAGTAACCCCTTAGGCATCTTCAGACGCTTATAGGTGTTGGACAATTGTTCGTCAAAATATGAGCTTGTAACTACACGGGGAGGAAGTTCATGCGCGATAGAAAGTAAAGCAGCGTTACGATGCCGGATATCAGAATTTACGCCGGGCTTATCTGCGTCAGAAGTCGCGGCTGCAGTGTGTTCGGACAATCTGTATGACCTTTACAGGGAGGTACGTCTATGATGGGTGCAACGAAGAAATAGCGGAGGCGCTGGTACGCTCCCCGCATCGTCGACTTAGTTAAATCTACCGTACCCGCGCCCTAAAGTCCGAAATTCCGCATTCATGACTCCGTGCGCCGCATGGCAGACATCCCTAGAATATCAAGGCGTAAAGTTATTGTGCGGCCCTTGGCGGCTTCGAGATACGGAATATTCGTTCACCTATCGCTTAAGACCTTCAACTGGAAGCCGACGCTTCCCGGCAGTTCAGGATGCAAACTTTCCTAAAGCCGGGCAACGTCCGTTGTGCGTCCTTAAAATCTGGATAAGCTCGTTTCATGCCCGGAACGCTGATGATGCATCTGAGTACAATAGAACTACTCTGCGCCTGCTAAAACCCCGGCGCGGTTTCCACCCGATGAAAGGCAATCCGTGCACCTGACTTCGCTCACCCTACGCGGCTTCAAGTCTTTCGCATCGTCCACCACATTTGAATTCGCACCCGGCATTAACGCTGTGGTAGGACCTAACGGCTCGGGAAAATCCAATATTATGGATGCGCTCGCCTGGGTTATGGGGGAGCAGGGGGCAAAAACTCTGCGTGGCGGTTCCATGCAGGATGTTATTTTTGCGGGTTCTGGTACGAGTGGAGCCGAAAACGGCGGAAAATCCCAATTAGGGCGTGCCCAAGTTGTTTTGCGCCTAGATAATACAGATGGTGCGCTGTCGATACCCGCCGACACTGTCGAAATCTCACGCACTATGTTCCGTGCCGGTGGCAGCGAATATGAGATTAATGGGTCGCCTGCTCGTCTGTCTGATGTGCATGATATTCTCGCGGAAGCTGGAATGGGGCGTGAGATGCACGTGCTTATCGGGCAGGGTCAGCTCGATAAAATTTTGCATGCCTCTGCCGCCGAACGCCGCGAAATTATGGAAGAGGCCGCCGGAATCCTAAAATACCGCCGCCGCCAGGATAAAACCGCCCGCAAACTTGAGGCCATGAGTGCTAATCTGACCCGCCTGAACGACTTGGCTGCCGAGCTCAGCAACCAGTTGGAACCGCTTGGGGATCAAGCAGAGTCTGCGGCAACCGCGCGCGAACTGCAAGCGCGCATCCGCGAACTGCACGGCATACTAATCACCCGAGAAACCCATGCGCTCAACGCCCAAGTACAGGAACAGACCCGGCGACTTATCGATACGAGTGAGCAGGCGCATGAACTCGATGAAAACCGCGAAAAAATACGGACGCGGCGAAAAACCCTCGACGAGAATCTTGAATCAACCCGCCGCGAGCAAACGGAGGCGAACGCTCATCTAGTGCGCATCCGCGAGCTTGTGGCACGGGTTAACGCGGTAATCGCGGTAGCGGCTGAGCGTGCCCAAGCGGAAGAAAACGCTCCTGCTCTTGAAGACTATCGGCAGGAAGTTGAGCGCTGTGCACAACGCCTTGCAGAGGATGAAAAAAATCGTGACAGTGCGGCTGTTGAGCACGAAAAAGCGCAGACGGAGGCTCAGGAATCTGAACGTCGAGTACAGGAACTTACAAGCGCTCTCGCCACATTGGAAAACACTCGTGCTAAACGCGAGGTTGAGCGTGACCGCGCTAGGGAACGCCGCGCCGAACTTGCTGAAGCTACCGCCGTGGCACGCGCCACCTATGAACGCGCTTGTGCCGTGGAAGAGACCCGCCGTGCTGAACACGAAGACTTGACCGCCGAATCTGCGCGTATGGCTAAGACCGTAGCGCACTCAGAGGCTGCCCTGCAGACAGCTGCAGCGGAAGAAGAAACTCACCAGCGGGATCTCACCGCTGCCGCTAGTGCACGAACTAAAGCCGAAGAAACCCGTGAAAAGGCCAGTGCCCGGGTATTAGAGGCCTCCCAAACATACGCTGGCGCCCATGAACGCGCCGCAACTCTGCGAGAAGCCCTTGGGCAAAGCCTAGATATAGCTGGCAATCTCTCGGAAGTACATCTCGATCAGCTCGTGCGTGTTTTTGAGGTTCTTACCATCGAGAAAGGCTGGGAGCGCGCCGCCTCTGCCGCACTGGCTGCCTTTGCATCGGCGGCAATTAACGCCCCGCAAGACACCCATATTTCTCGTCTTATCTCTGATGCTGGGAAGAAGACAGCGAAGACTAAGAAGCCATCTCGAAAGACAGAAGAATTAGCGGAAAAAACTCTGGGCCTTCCAGATGTGCCAGATGCCGTAGCGGCGCTTACAGTCATTACTCCTGCCACAGACTCGGCAGAGAATCTACTCGATAAACCCGCCCGCACAGCTCTTAACGCGGCACTCTACGCACGCCTGCACGGAGTTTACTTTGTGCAGGATGCGCCCGCAGCTGCCTTGGCACTTACCGCCGGCGCTTACCGTGTTTACGACAGGCAGGGAATCGAATACACCGCCTACAGTGTTCTGCACCCGGCACACGAACAGAGTGCCCTCGAACTTGCCGCCGCCGCGCAGGCCGCCTGTGACGACGCCGAAAAAGCTCTAGAAAAACTCAACCGTGCCAAGAAAAAACTTACGGCCGCCGAACGCGCTCTCACCGATGCACTCGATGCGGAACGCGGCACCGCCAAACTTCTAGGCGAATCCCGTGCCGCCCGCGCCCGGGCCGAGGCTGAGCATGCGCGCATCCTAAGCCGATCCGAAAGTTTGCATGCCGAGATCGCGCGCGCTGCCGAAAAACTGCACCATGCCGCAGATGAAGCACAGGAACTTCAGAGCGCATACCAACAGACACGCGACGAGCTGACCGCCCATGAAGAAGCTCGTATAACGCATAGCATCATGGGGAGTGCAGAGGCCGAAGCCGATGGTACCCCGGATAACCCTGCCGATCTCGAAGGCTCTCTCGCGCAGGCACGCAAAACACTGCATAAGGCAGAACAGCACCATGCCCGCATCCAGGCCGAAGCTGCACAACGAGTCGCCGAAATGCATGCTGCAGAAGCCTCAATGGAACGCACTCGGGAGGTTTATAGCCGTGCAGAACGTGCTCTCACCGCAGCGCAGGCAGCGCGCGAGCAAGCGCATCGCCTAGCTACCGCAGCACGTTCACAACAGCGCCAAGCTCACGCGCTAGTTGATGCTCTAACCACTGAAGCAGAAACCTGGAAAAATCGTCTTGACGAAATCGCGCGCAGCATGGGTGAAACCGCCGAACAACGCGCCGAAACCTACACCGAAGAACAAGACCTTGCGACAGCCCACCAAGCAGCCCTCGCCCTCATCTCGCGCGCCGAAACCGAACTCGCACGCCTCGAAACCCGTCGTGAAACTCTGGCAGAACGCTCACGGCTTCTGACCCAGCTGCCTCTCGACGAAATTCTGCAGACACACCCCAACCCAGACGAAAACGCCGAAGATTACGTACCCACCGAGACCATTCAAACACGGCTTGCCGCCACCGAACGCGAACTCGAAAAGCTCGGCAAAATCAACCCCCTCGCCCTCGAAGAATACGAAGCACTCACCGAACGACACACCTACCTGCGAGAACAAATCGCTGACCTCAAAAAATCTCGCGGCGATGTCATGACCGTCATGGACGAAGTCACCACCCACATTACTGAAGTTTTCACGCAGGCATTCAACACCGTAAACGAGCACTATGAACGTATCTTTGGCATACTTTTCCCCGGAGGTGAAGGTCGCCTAGAGCTCTCCGACCCTGACGATATTCTTAACTCAGGCGTAGATATTTATGCCCGTCCGGCTGGCAAAAAAGTCAAACGTCTCTCGCTTCTTTCCGGTGGAGAACGATCGCTCGCATCCCTGGCGTTGTTAATCGCCATCTTTATGGTAAGCCCCTCACCGTTTTATGCCCTTGATGAGGTAGAAGCAGCCCTTGACGACCGCAACCTAGGGCGAGTCCTCACAGTACTGCAAGAACTAGGGGAGCGCTCGCAGCTCATCGTGATAACCCACCAAAAACGCACGATGCAGATTGCACAAACCCTTTACGGCGTTTCGATGCGCAACGGCGTTTCGACTGTAATCTCACAAAATATGGATGAGCTGCGCGAGCTTCTCTAACGTTTTCTAGGCGCAAAATAAAATACTGTGGGCTAAGAACGCTCGAAGGTGTTCTTAGCCCACAGTATTTTGTGAATGTTCCTCCTACCTTCCGGTATAGTTCTCATCCGCCAGTTCGCGGGGCCAGTGTGGAGTACGGAACGGTAGCCAGGTGAGTGAAGCTGCCAGGAGTAAACCTCCGCAGAGCATGAATGCAGGTGTGAAGCCCCACGTATCGGCAACAGCACCGGCGAGAAGCGGACCCAGAATCATGCCGAAATCACTATGCATTTGGAAGGTTGCAAGTACGGGGGCACCATCGCGTTTGCTACCGATCACATCGGCAACAGAGGCTTGCAGCGAGGGCGTGATCAGTGCGGCACCAGCACCCATACCCACGATGAGAGCCACAAGCATCCAAGGCGCCGAAGAAATACCAATAGTCGAAATGGCGGTTCCGGCGATAAGCAAACCGATAAAAATCATGATGCGCCGCCCCAAGTTGTCTGATAGACGCCCCGAAACGGTTTGGGTAAGAGCATTTGCTAACGAACCGACCGCCATCACCGTAGAGGCAAGGACGGTTCCCTCCGGTGCCCTAGACGCATCGCCGCCCGTCGCCAAATACGCCGCGAGCAGAGGAATCAGAGAAGACTGTATGCCTAAAACAGCCCAGCCGATCGTAAAGTTCGTGAAAAGCGCCGATCGGTAGTTCGTAAATTTGAGTGCTTGCCGAACGGTCATCGTGGCTGGCATAGGGGGTTTCTGCCGGGGCGATTCCTCGCCCGAAGCCGGTACATCGGTTGCAGAAGCATCGTTAGTATCAGGGGAAGCTTTGGAGCCAGTATCATGCTGGGTGGGAAGGCTATATGCCTCACGTTCGGCATCAATCTGATCGGCAGGAGGCATCATGAACCAGACGATAGCCCCAGCTATTAGCAGAGAGCAGCCGTAGAGGGCAAATGGCAGACGCATCCCCAAGCCGCTGAGCGCACCGCCGACGACCGGTCCCATAATGTTCCCGAGCAGGAATGCGGTAGCGTAGTATCCCGAAACCCGCCCGCGCATATGCGAAGGTGCTAAACGCACCAGAAGACCCATCGCAGAAACCGTGAACATGACCGAACCAATACCTGCGAATGCGCGCGAAGCGAGCAGCACCCAGTAATCCCAGGCAGCGGCATTTACGAAGGACGAAACCGCCACAATAACCATGCCGCAGGTGTAGATAGGGCGCTCACCAAACCGTGAGATGAGCTTGCCCGCCCCCGGTGCGAAGACTAACCGCATGGCTGCCAATGCCGAGACCACAATCGTTGTTGCCGCTACTCCCACGTTAAAGCTACGCGCAAAACTGGGGAGTACAGGTGCTACGAGTCCGTACCCGAGCGCGATCATAAAAGATGCGGCAATGAGTACCTTCAACCCGGTAGGAATACGAGTTTTTGCAGGTGTTTCAGGCGGTGTACCTTCAGTTTCGTCAGCCTTCGTGAGCTGGATGCGCCTGCCGCTCTCATCCTCAATAGTTGCGGATGCGATGGCATCCGCTCCGGGGCTGACGATAGGGATCGCACCGGTTGCTGCACTCATGTAGTCCGGTGTGCATTGCTGCGTGCTGCCGGTATTGGAAGGTTCTTTCTTCCCGGTATCCTGCTGAGTTTCTGCGGGGGAGGAGCCTCGGGACTGTGCGTTGTGTTCGTGCGGGGTCATAACTCTTTCTGAGTATTTGGCGGTAGAACCACCCTGGCAGCGAAGCTGCCGTGCGTGTTGGTTAGGGGGAGCGCATCAGAATCTTGCCTGATACCGCTCGCTCTCACTAGTCTACTCTTCTTAAGAATTGTGGGTCGGGAGCATTGAGGATATTCCTTGCCTGCCGTGAAACGCCTGAGCGAAGAGCTATTTTATGCGGAAGTGCGCTGCAGAACGGATTTTCCTTCATAAGCCCCCTTTTCATCTTCATACCAGCCGGTAAGCTAGTAGTGTGAATGAATCAATGTGGATAATCCTGGCAGTTGTGCTGGGTGTATTAGTGATTGCTGGCGTCATTTTCGCCTTTACACGCGGTGCTAAAGCGCCGCGTGGCGGGTATCCGAGCACACGTGATGCTGATGATACGCAGACGGAAGACACATCGGAAGAGACCGAGCAACCAGCCTCCCATTACGATATTCCTGATCCTTCGGCGGGGCGTCTGGTGCGGCTGCGTGCCCGTTTGGCGCGGTCGAACAACATGCTGGGTAAGGGGCTTTTGGCTCTGCTCTCACGAGATCGCATCGATCAGGATGTCTGGGATGAGGTCGAAGAGACTCTACTCATGGCTGATTTGGGGGCTGAGCCGACCACTCGCCTAGTGGAGGCGCTTCAGAAACGGGTGCGTGTGGAGGGAACCGATAACCCCGCCGCCGTGAAGAAGATGCTTCATGAAGAGCTTCTTGAGATTATTGGTCCCACAATGGATCGTGAGCTAAAGACCGAGGGCACCGACGGTAATCCCGGCGTGGTGCTTGTGGTCGGCGTGAACGGCGTAGGGAAGACCACGACGGTCGGTAAGATCGCCCGTGTGATGGTTGCGGACGGAAATTCGCTTCTGCTGGGCGCGGCTGATACCTTCCGTGCGGCGGCTTCCGAACAGCTGACGACCTGGGGCGACCGCGTGGGCGTGAAGACCGTGCGCAGCGAGAAGGAAGGTGCTGATCCTGCCTCTGTTGCTTTCGACGCGGTGAAGACCGCTAAAGCTGAGGGTATCGGCACGGTGCTGGTTGATACCGCGGGTCGCCTGCAGAATAAGGCCGGTTTGATGGATCAGCTCGGCAAGATCAAACGCGTGATCGAAAAGGAAGCCCCCGTGACCGAGGTGCTTTTGGTGATTGACGCGACAACCGGGCAGAACGGTATGGTGCAGGCGAAGGTCTTCGGCGAAATCGTGGATGTGACCGGTATTGTGCTCACCAAGCTCGACGGTACCGCGAAGGGCGGCATCGTGGTGGCGATTCAGGAAGAATTGGGTGTTCCCGTCAAGCTCGTGGGACTCGGCGAAGGCCCGGACGATCTGGCCCCCTTCGACCCCGAAGGCTTCGTGGATGCGCTTCTCGATTAGCGGCTGAACCCTGCTCTTGTGCGTCGTGCATTTTAGCGGAGCATATCAATGAGGCGATATTTCCGGGAGTGTTTTCTTCATCTTAAATTGTTACCAGATGAAGAAAACGCTCCCGCTTTGTGTATTCGCTTGCCAGAACACCCTATTCACGAGTTGCCAGGTGTTTTAGCTTCCCATCCCACTGCGGCAGTTCGTGCACGAGAAACTCTGGTTTGAGCGGATAATCCGCCAGAGAATTGAGCGGCAGCCAGACACAGGGGTAGCGATGCTCCTCTTCGCAGATGGTTATCGGAACCGCTTCAGAATCAACCTCCACGAGGTAGTGAAATTCAATGCGGTGGTTCGGTATACCGTGCACTGTGAAAAGGTGCTCTCCTACGAACGCAAGCTGCCGAACCGTGCAGCCGATGCCTAGTTCTTCGCGTACTTCGCGACGCACCGCATCCGCGCTGTGCTCACCAACTTGTACAGCGCCGCCGGGCACAAAATATTTGCCGTCGTGACTGTAGGTCAAGAGCTTACCGGCGTGTATGATCAGTGCCGAAGCTCGCACACCGTACTGATATCCTGCAGCTGTCGTTCGAAAATCCATACCTTTATTATCTAACTGCGTATTGTATACAGTTTCGCCAAACGCTCATTGTGAGGGTGTCATCGACAGTAGATCTTGGCACATCCTGTATCCTTGGAGATTGAGTAAGCATCTTAAAAATGGGCGACCATCTTGGTTTCAAGCTGGGTGCAGTCCGTTTCCTCGACGATAAGAAAGTGATCACGGCTCGTGTTCAATTCTCTCTCTGACCGTTTGACGGCAACCTTTAAAAACCTGCGTGGCAAGGGCCGCCTCTCTGAGGCAGACATTGACGCAACCGTCCGCGAAATTCGCCGCGCCCTGCTGGATGCGGATGTCGCCGTGCCTGTTGTCCGTGAATTCGCTGCACATATTAAGGAGCGTGCCCTCGGTGCTGAGGTCTCAGAAGCGCTCAACCCTTCACAGCAGATCGTCAAGATTGTCAACGAAGAGCTTATTACCATTTTGGGTGGGCAGACTCGCCGCATTAACATGGCGAAGACCGGTCCCACCATTATTATGCTGGCTGGTCTACAGGGTGCCGGTAAAACCACGTTGGCGGGTAAACTCGCAAAGTGGCTCAAGGGGCAGGGGCATACCCCTATCCTGGTGGCATCTGATTTGCAGCGTCCGAACGCGGTGACCCAGCTGAAGGTTGTGGGTGAGCGTGCGGGCGTGCCCGTTTTCGCGCCTCACCCGGGCGTGACCAGTGAATTTGATACCCCTACCGGCGATCCTGTGCAGGTTGCACGAGATGGCGTTGCTGAAGCGCGTGCGAAGCTTCATGACGTGGTAATCGTTGATACTGCAGGCCGTTTGGGTGTGGATGCTGAACTCATGCAGCAGGCACGTAATATCCGCGATGCTATTGAGCCTCAAGAAGTCCTGTTCGTGATTGATGCGATGATCGGTCAGGACGCCGTGAATACCGCAAATGCCTTCAACGAGGGTGTGGACTTCACCGGAGTGGTGCTCTCTAAACTCGATGGTGACGCCCGCGGTGGTGCGGCTCTTTCCGTTGCTTCGGTTACCGGCAAACCTATTATGTTCGCATCCACGGGTGAGAACGTGGATGATTTCGAGCAGTTCCACCCCGACCGTATGGCCAGCCGTATTCTGGATATGGGCGATGTGCTCACCCTGATCGAGCAGGCAGAGGCCACGTGGGATAAGGCAGAAGCCGACCGCATGGCCAAGAAATTCATTGATCAGGAAGATTTCACCTTTGATGATTTCTTGGCGCAGATGCAGCAGATTCGCAAGCTGGGTTCCATGAAGAAACTTCTCATGATGATGCCCGGTGCCGCCCAGATGCGCCAGCAGCTAGAGTCTTTTGACGAACGTGAAATTGACCGCGTTGAAGCTATCGTACGTTCGATGACCCCGCATGAACGTGTGGCACCGAAGATCATTAACGGTTCACGCCGTGCGCGTATCGCGAAAGGTTCGGGCGTGACTGTTTCTGAGGTGAATCAGCTCATGGAGCGTTTTGCTCAGGCACAGAAGATGATGAAGAAGCTTGCCACCGGCAAGATGTCTGGTATGCCCGGCGGCATGCAGATGCCCGGTATGGCCGCGGCTGGCGGAAGTAACCGTAAAAAGAATAAGAAAAATAATAACAAGAAGAAGGCGGGTCGCTCAGGCAACCCCATGAAGCGTAAGCAGCAAGAGGCAGAGGCACTTGCCGCTCAGAAGGCACGCCAGGGTGCGGCTTTCGGGCAGCAGGCGCAGCAGCAAGAAGATCTTGATCTTTCGAAGATGAATCTGCCGAAGGGCTTTGAGAAGTTCCTACAGTAGAGGGACTGTGAAATGGTGTTCGCGGTGTTCTGGCGGCTTTATGAAGGAGCCGTCAAACATCGTGAACGTTGTTTGACAAGAATTTACCGGTGTATGAAGACGACTCACTCCGTATTCACACATCATGAAGACATACGCGTTACTCTGGTATAGAGGATTCGATAATACCGCGCCTATGACACACACCATCAGGTCACGTGCTGCAGGCTGAAAACCTGCATGAGAAAACGGATCCGATTGATAGGCGTGGAATGCAGATCTCTACAGTGTGCATCCGATGATTCGTAACGCCGTTTCTCACCGGCGATGCCCTAAATGCGAACTGCGCCTACAAATTAGCAGAAGGCTTTACGGTGTTAGTAGCGGGGCAGATGAGGCAAACGGCAGAACGCTATTAAGGGGAAGAATGCAGAACAACGAGCAACATCACCGAGACTCGGCGCAGGGCGGCGCTGAACAGAACGGTCGTGAGCGCCATGAAACTGCCAACCCTTGGACTTACACCAAGCCGGAGGCATCTGCCAGTCAAAATGGCACCGTCCCGGATTATTTATGGGTTCGCCTGTCTTTAGAGTATGGTGAAAACACCCCCGACATCGCCGGTTCTAAAGTGGTCTATTCTAGTGACTCTAGTGATGATACTGGTCCTGAAACTGCGGATGTTGCGAGCGCTATTATTGACCTGATCCGGCGGGCGAAACAACTTCATGAGGAGAAAGAACACCGCATTGATCCGCGTGAAGTAGATGATGTTGCTGCCTCACTAGCCCATGATGATCTGACGGTCGAAGAACTTAACCAGATGTGGCAGGATACTCCGGCTCCCCAAGACCCGGATAGCTCCGAGGAAGACGGAGAACATTATTCGGCTCCTCGGCATGACCATGCGGGTTCTCCCGAAGAGATCTTTGATGTGACTTTTTCTGATGTTGAGGATGAGAACCTGCACCGTCGCCGCATGTTGGCGCGCGCCGCCAGCGATCATGATGTAATTCAGGCTCTTATAGAGCTGACTCGGGAACGGCCCGAACTTATTGCCTATGAGATGGGTGAGCGTGAGGTTCAGATATATGTTTTGTGTTCGCTTAATCCCGCAGGTTATCTGAACGTTTTGCATGTGGCACACGGACAGATTCGCAAGGGTGAGCCCTTGGAAGAATACGTTGAGTGGCTTCTTGAACGCATGCCAGTAACCGGTATTGCTCTTGAAGAAGAACCCGGGATGTGGGTACCGGTACCGCATGATGTTTACCAGATCGAATTTTTAGTTGATGGCGATGCCGCGGCGCTTCTAGATATTAACCTGGATGCACTCACCAGCATGCTCCTCACCCAGCCGGAACGCCAGATTGTCGCAGCCCCGGCAGGAACATGGACGATTATTAGCGGCGATCCGCATGACATTTTGGCTGTTATCGCCGAAGCAAAGTGTCATGCCTTGATTGCGGAGGGGAATGCGCATCAACAGCATCTCATCTTTATGGAGGCCCCTCAAGAGCTAGAGCAGGACGAAAACGCACCTGCCTGGATGTTGGGCGAGCCGGAGGAGAAGGATTCGACCATTCTGGAGTTCTTCTGGCAGTCTGTTCCGAAGACTCTCACACGAACTATGACTCGTGAACATTGCGATTCTTATGAGGGTTCTTTGGAAGATATTCTGACGAGTCTGCCAGGTTTGCCGCCTGAGCCTTTTGGCCTGGACCAAGACGAGCTTACTCGCTCTATTGTTGAGCTTTCCCTGCTTTTCGGTGTTCCTTCTGGAACTTCTGCGGGAAGGCGCCTTGAAAGCTATCTGCGAGATACGAAGAACACTCTTGCTCTCGAATCGGTGCTTCAGCTATTGCACGTTCCCGTTGAGCTGGCAGCGGTACCGACGGAAGGGCTTGAGATCGGTGCTATTGGAACCGCTCGTGTATTTGGCGAAGACCCTGCTGAATTGCTGGCGGCACCTCATGACGAAAGTTCGTCTCAAGTAGACATGGATCCTGCGCAGAGTGACGATAACTCACTGTCTGCACATTACCAGTCCGATAAACTTCCCGATATAGAGGCTTTAAAACGCAGCTATCGTCTGGTAGCTACAAACCGCCGTGTGACTCTTGCGGAGTGGCTTGCTGCGTCTCAAAGTGGCGAGATTCCTTACGAATATACTCATGTGGGTACCACCAAACAACGGGATAATCAGCAGAACGAGTCTTTGGTGAAGAAGCCTTCCTCAAGTCCGCGTGTGGATGCGTCTAGCCCTAGCGGTGCATCAAACAAAGCGGTCGTTGAGACGAACTCTTCAACGCATACAGTTCAGCCCGCACACTCGGAATCGCCTGGTGAGACTTCTGCTGGAAAAGATCCCAAAAATCGTTTGCTTACCCGTGTTTTTCGGGTGGACGGTACCGCGCAGTTGGGGCTGGCAACCGTGTTTTGGACTGTTGCGCGCCGCAAAAAAGCGCAGGGTAAGAGCGCCCCAATTTTGACAGCTCTGAGTACTGTTCTCGCAGCTGGCGGCACGAGTGAGATTCTCTTAGCGCCTCGTCTCGCTCGGCTTGCTGGCGAGAAACTTGATGAGCATCGCAGTAAAGAAGCTTCAGACGCTCCCGTAAGCGCGGAGCTCGTGCGCCGGGGCGATAACCCGCAGGGCGCATCGTCGGAGGGGCTGCACCGGCGAACCTTAGTTGATGACCTGCGTGACGGCATCTACGTGGAAGCTCCGCGTAAGTCCCGCAAAGCCTGCTCACAGGCCGCGAGTTCCACGTCAGATGCTTCGTCCGCCGCAGAGCTGGGGGAGAGGGTACGTCGTACCGTCCGTAAGTTCTTCTCTTAAAACCTTCAACGCTTGCAAGAACCATGCTTAAGTACAGACGAAAGCGGAATCTATGAAAGATACATATTTAAGCCATGAGGAACTGGTAGCTTTTATTGCAACACTTCCAACACGTCGACTTGCCGCCGGAGCGCTTATTCGCAATGAAGAAGGCGAACTACTTGTGGTGAAGCCGAACTACAAGGACGGCTGGATTCTTCCGGGCGGAACCGTAGAGGCGGGCGAGGCACCGAAAACAGGATGCTTCCGTGAGGTTCAGGAAGAGCTAGGGCTTACCCTAACTCCGGGTCGTTTGGTGGCTATTTTCCATGGGCTCGCATTAGGTGTCTGGGGCGATTCCACATATTACATGTACGATGCGGGCGTTATTCCGCGCGACACCCCCATTACTTTGCAGAATGATGAACTGGTGACCTATGAGTGGGTGGCCGGCGAAAACTTGGGCGATTACGTGCGCCCGGCGATGGTGAGGCGGCTGCAAGAAGCCTTGAAAGCCCTAGAAACCGGCGAAGTTCTTGAGATAAGCTCCGACGATTAACGCTATAACAGCGACATATGCCCGAAAACGCGGGGATCCGCTAGATTTAAATCGCCCTATTTGTTACCCTATCTGAGTACCCGACATTGCGTGACCCCTCTCTTCGCGCTTTGTTGTGTCCATAGAGACTTCGTGAACGGCCCGCCCCACGGGCGCTGAAGCGCGGTTTCGCACCAAGTATTGAAACAGGAGTAACCACTACAGTGGCTGTTAAAATTCGTCTCAAGCGTATGGGTAAGATCCGCGATCCTCGCTACCGTATTGTGATTGCGGATTCTCGCGTGAAGCGTGATGGTAAGACTATCGAAGAGATCGGTATCTACCACCCGACCGAGCAGCCCTCGCGTATCGAGATTAACTCTGAGCGTGCTCAGTACTGGCTGTCTGTTGGCGCACAGCCGACCGAACAGGTCTTGGCTCTGCTGAAGCTCTCAGGTGACTGGGCAACTTTCAAGGGCGAGAAGGCTGAGAACAGCATCAAGCCCGTTGAGCCTAAGGCTGAGTTCGTTGTCCCTCAGAAGGGTTCCGTTATTCTTCCTGAGGCTATCACCCCCAAGGCCGATAAGGCTGAGGAAGCAACCGAGGAGGCTCCTGCTGAAGCTGAAGCAGAGGCTGCCGAGGAAGCAGCTGAGTAATTATGTTGGCTGATGCACTCGAACACTTGGTTCGAGGGATTGTCGAGCATCCGGACGATGTGAAAGTGCGTTTGCGCCAGCAGCGCCATCGCGAGACGCTGGAGGTTCGGGTACATCCCGATGATTTGGGTCGAGTGATTGGTCGTTCGGGCCGAACCGCTAAGAGCATTCGCACCGTAATGGATGCGATTTCTGAGGGCGATCAGGTTCGGATCGATATTATCGACACCGACAGAAAACGTTAGCTGATATAGCATCAAGAGCGTTCCACCACCGACAAGGTGTTGGAACGTTCTGCTTTAACCATGAGAATTTTCATCAGGTAATCGCACGGCAGGCGGGTGCCTCCAAAGCTTATGAGAGTCTGCGCTTTTTCGGACCTGCCGGTAGAATATTAGGTGTCTACAAGCCCCAGTTTTTCTAGAGGTTTACAACATGCAGGTTTTGGTTGCGCGCATCGGCAAACCGCACGGTATTCGTGGTGAAGTTACGGTTCAACTCTTCACAGATATCCCCGAGGAGCGCTTTGCCCCCGGAGAAGTTCTCGACTTGGAAAACTTCACCCCGAAGAGCCCTGTGGCCACTGTTGCACCAACGGGCAGGCTTAAAGTAGCGGGGCATCGTTGGAATAAGAAGATTCTGGTGGTGCGTTTTGAGGAAGTCACTACCCGCAACCAAGCGGAAGAGCTGCGGGGCAGCCGCCTGATGTTTGAGGTTCCCGAGGACGAAGATGATGAAGGCTTCTACGAACAGGAACTCGTGAACCTGCCCGTATATCTTCTGGTGAAGGTTCCTGAGGGGGAGAACCCCGTCAATAATCCTAAAGCGGGGAAGCCTCTGGGAAAGGTTACCGGTCTGCAGACCATGCCCGCGCAGGATATACTGCTCGTTAAACTTGCTGCCGAACACGGCGGCGACGAGATTATGATTCCCTTCGTCGAAGAGATCGTTCCTGAAGTTGTGACCACCGCTGAGGACGAACCCGGTTTCGTGCTTCTGACCCCGCCACCCGGTCTTATCAACGTGGCTGAAGCAGAATCTGCCGTATCGAACTCAGATAATACGGGGGAGTAGCCTGTGCGCTACGACGTTATCACTATTTTTCCCGAGTACTTGACACCGTTAGACCTCTCGCTGGTAGGGAAAGCCCGCGAAAACGGTTTGGTCGATCTGCGTGTGCATAATCTGCGTGACTATACCTTCGACCGTCACCACACGGTTGATGATACTCCCTACGGCGGCGGTGCTGGTATGGTCATGAAACCGGAACCTTGGGGGCTTGCGCTTGATGAAGTGCTTGCGAATTCACCGCAGCGGGCGGAGGAGGAGCACCACGAAAATAATCGCGATGAGCCGAAAGAACAGCGAGAAAGAGCAGAGGAAAATTCGAGTCCTCAGAAACTCGTGCCTGCGCAGGATAATCGTCCTCTCTTGATTGTTCCTTCCCCGGCGGGCGCGGTTTTTAACCAGCAAATGGCTTATGAACTCGCTGAGGAACAGCATATTGCGTTTGCTCCCGCGCGTTATGAAGGTATTGATGAACGGGTGCTCGACTGGGCACAAACCCGCTTCCGCGTGTTTCCCGTCTCTATGGGGGACTATGTGCTCTACGGCGGAGAAGTTGCGGTGATGGCGATGATCGAGGCTATTACTCGACTAATTCCCGGGGCATTGGGAAACCCAGAATCTCTTGCAGAAGAGTCGCACACCGGCGGGCTTTTGGAGTACCCGGTGTACACGAAACCGGCGCAGTGGCGCGACTACGAGGTTCCGCCTATCCTGCTGTCGGGCAACCACGGTGCTATTGCCAGGTGGCGGCGTGAGCAGCAGATTGAACGTACCATGAGTCGCCGCCCCGACCTTTTTGCGGCGTACCCCGAGGAGAAGTGGGATAAGAAAGACCGGCGTTTTCTTGCCGAGCGCGGTGTGCATTTCCCCAAATCTCGTCAAGCAGACTAAACCGGAAGAGCTCTAACACCCCGCACCGTTGCATTCGTTGAAGCCCCTTACAGTTGATGGCTAAAACTAAAACGTTCAAAGTCGAGAATATCGTAAACAACGGCGCGCCCCTGAACCCAATAAATCTTACTCGGGGCACCCGGATCCTCCGCAGGCTTATACCTGCTGCCCAGGGCACGGGAGAGCGAGCCGCGCATCGAGAATGATAACGGGCGGTGAGTACTCGTATGCTCATAGCGGGCAAGATCTAGAGGTTCAGGGTCAGTAAATTCCTCTACCTGAGCGAGAGCAAGCATCCGGTCCTCTAAACTACCGTGACGTTCCGCCGAAAAACCGGCATCCAACCAACTATCACGCAACTCGGAAGGCATCAGCTGAGGAACATCATCACGCCTCTCAAAACCGTGCGATTCGGGCGCCGGAATAACCGGCAGATCAGGCTTACGATAGATCATCAAAATTTCCAGCTCACCGCCTAGCTTACGGGTACGCAGAATTTCCTGGCGAATGTGCCGAACCGTTTTCTCAGGGCATGAAAAACCCCACGGAACCGCAGGAATACCGAGAGCATGCGCCTTCTGAAACCTATCATAGGCGCGCAGAACCACCCCGCCGGTACGTCCATGCGCCATGTATGCATAATTGTAATCAGCAGAAAGCTTCAGAAAAAGAACGGGATCGCTGGCGGGAATATACATGTGAGCCTGCAGTATCTAATGTTTTTCGGGAACCGGGCGCTCGCGGAATTCGATAGGGCGCTTTGCCTTGGGCAGGGCGTACATAATACGCAGGTAAGCATCTTCGATGAGCTCTTCAAGAAGCTGGCGCGTAACACCCTTGCCTGCGCTGACCGAAATCCAATGCCGTTTATTCATATGCCACCCTGGAATAATGCTTGGGTACATGCGCTGCAGAACCTCGGATTCTTCGGGGTCGGTCTTCAGATTCACGATCGGGTAGCCGATACCGTTTGTGTACATAGCAAAAATTTTGCCGCTAATGCGGTACACCGTATTACGTGGTCCGAAAGGCTGATCGGAGGTAGCCAACGGCATAGTAAGCGCAATCTGATCGACAACCTTATGGAGGTCTTCGGCGGTTATCTCTTGAGAATTTGGTGTACCCATACCTTCGAGTCTAACGGCTGTTACACCGTAGTGAAAGGACTCAAAGTTTGAGAAAACCAAAACCAAGCCGCCGGGGCGGTTTACATCTGTAGAACGTCGAAAACCCAGAAGGAATATACCCGTAAAATCTGCGGCGAAAACCGCGTGCGCATCCAAAGAATCACGGTAGAATAGAACACTATGGCTGAATTTATTTACACGATGACCAAAGCCCGCAAAACTGTGGGCGATAAGGTCATTCTTAACGACGTTTCCATGTCGTTCTTCCCGGGCGCCAAGATTGGTATGGTTGGTCCCAACGGCGCCGGTAAGTCGACCATCCTGAAAATCATGGCTGGCTTGGATCAGCCCTCAAACGGCGAGGCACGCCTCTCGCCTGAATACAGCGTAGGTATTCTGCTTCAGGAACCGCCGCTGAACGAAGAGAAAACCGTGCTCGGCAACGTCGAAGAAGGCGTGGGCGAGATCAAGACGAAGCTGGATCGTTTCAACGAAATTTCCGCGCTCATGGCTGAACCTGACGCTGATTTTGATGCCCTCATGGAAGAAATGGGTAAGCTGCAGGAAGCTATCGATGCCGCAAACGCCTGGGATCTAGACTCCCAGCTGGAACAAGCTATGGAGGCACTTCGCTGCCCACCCGCCGACGCCCCCGTCACCCACCTCTCCGGCGGTGAGCGCCGCCGCGTGGCACTGTGCAAGCTCCTGCTGCAGAAACCAGACCTGCTTCTACTCGACGAGCCCACCAACCACCTAGATGCTGAGTCGGTGCTGTGGCTTGAGCAGCATCTGCAGTCCTACGAAGGTGCGGTCATTGCGATTACTCACGACCGCTACTTCCTAGACCACGTTGCCGAATGGATCGCCGAGGTTGACCGCGGCAACCTCTACCCTTACGAAGGCAACTACTCCACCTACCTTGAGAAGAAGCGTGCCCGCCTTGAAGTTCAGGGCAAGAAGGACGCGAAACTCGCTAAACGCCTGAACGAAGAGCTGGAGTGGGTGCGCTCAAACTCGAAGGGACGTCAGGCGAAGTCGAAAGCACGTTTGGCACGTTACGAAGAGATGGCGGCCGAGGCTGAGAAGACCCGCAAACTCGATTTTGAAGAGATTCAGATTCCGCCGGGGCCGCGCCTGGGCAACCTGGTGATTGAGGCCGAGAACCTGCAGAAGGGTTTTGACGGGCGCTCGCTCATTAACGGTCTGTCGTTCTCGCTGCCGCGGAACGGCATTGTGGGTGTGATTGGCCCGAACGGTGTGGGTAAATCGACCCTGTTCAAGACCATCGTCGGTTTGGAAGAGCTTGACGGCGGCTCGCTCAAGGTCGGCGAAACCGTGAAGATCTCCTATGTCGATCAGAACCGCGCCAACATTGACCCCGAAAAGAGCCTGTGGGAGGTTGTCTCGGACGGTCTGGATTATATCCAGGTCGGCAATGTTGAGATGCCTTCGCGTGCCTATGTTTCGGCGTTCGGGTTCAAGGGGCCGGATCAGCAGAAGAAAGCGGGTGTGCTCTCCGGTGGTGAGCGTAACCGCCTGAATTTGGCGCTGACTCTCAAACAGGGCGGAAACCTGCTGCTGCTGGACGAGCCCACCAACGACCTTGATGTGGAAACCCTGGCGTCGCTTGAGAATGCTCTGCTGGAATTCCCTGGATGCGCCGTCGTCGTCTCCCACGACCGTTGGTTCCTCGACCGTGTGGCGACCCATATCCTCGCATGGGAAGGCACCGAAGAAAATCCGGATCAGTGGTACTGGTTCGAGGGTAACTTCGAGTCTTACGAGAAGAACAAGATCGAACGTCTGGGACCGGAAGCTGCGAAGCCGCACCGCGTGGTGCACCGCAAGCTTACTCGCTAGGGGTAGCTGATAGCTGTAGCCCCGCCTCCTGATGCTGTTATGACTCAGGAGGCGGGGCTTTGCTGTGCCTGATGGGGGGGCATGATCCCGCTATCTCACGTGTTGCTCCGCTACGTGTTGGCTGTTCGTCGGTAGAAATAGTTCGCCCAGTGGTGACCGGTACATCATGGCGGAGTTCACATTCGTGGTTTATAATGGGTGTGTACTGTTGATGTATTTCATAAGAAGGAGAGTGCATCATTCTCTCAAAATATAACTGGACGTCCTTGGTCACCGGTCTGTTGCTGATTGCAGCGGCAATCTACATGTTCGCCGATCCCGCTACTCCGCTGGTAGTTCTGGGTTATGTGTTCTCCTTTGCGGTGCTGCTCGGTGGCGTGTTTGAAGTGGTGCGTTACTTCGGCACGCCAAAGCAGGCACGTACCGGCTGGGACCTGGTTGACGGCA
Organism: Rothia sp. HMSC08A08; assembly: GCF_001808385.1. Classification (NCBI taxonomy): domain Bacteria; kingdom Bacillati; phylum Actinomycetota; class Actinomycetes; order Micrococcales; family Micrococcaceae; genus Rothia; species Rothia sp. HMSC08A08. The sequence continues at coordinate 87,679 of NZ_KV793056.1, read as the reverse complement.
TCTTGACCGTGGTGGCTGGTCTGATTCTGCTGACTGCCTCGGTGGGTGCACAGGCAACCTACATCCCGATCGTTGTGGGCATATGGATGGTTGCATGGGCGCTGATTCGTCTGATGACCGCCCAGGAAATGAAACACCTAAACTATGCCGCTGGGAGCCACCTGCAGTTCTCTGCGATTGGTTCCCTGATTCTGGGCTTCCTCGTGCTGCTGTTCCCGATGATCTTCGGCGTGGCGGCAGTATGGATGGCAGCCCTGGGGCTTCTGGTGACCGGTCTGGTGTTCGTGGGTGACTTCTTCGTTTCCCGCCGCACCAAGAGCACCGTGCATATTTCCCCGGACGGTGCGATTGACGTCGAAGCTAGATAAGAGCTTCCTAACGGCTTCTAGACCGTACACTAGAACATAGGAGAGACCGTGTGAGACAACCACCTCACACGGTCTTTCTGTATGCTTTGACGCTCCGAGCTGTCGCTGTACCGGAGCCCTAACGGCGCCCGAGCTTTAGCGATATTCGGGCAGGCGGAACATCATTTCCTGCGCCACGGTCGCCACCAGCTCACCGGAACGATTGAAAATCGAACCTTGCGCGAGCATCCTGCCACCCTGCGCTGTGGGAGAGTCCATGACATACAGCAGCCACTCATCCGCACGTGCCTCACGATGAAACCACATCGCATGGTCCAAAGAGGCAGACTTCATGCCCTGCTCAAGCCAAAACTTGCCGTGCCTGCGTAGCGCTGGTTCTAGGGGAAGATAATCCGAAGCATACGCAATTGCCGCCCGATGCATCGCATCCGAAACCGGGGCGCCGGAAACATCAATCAGCGGATCGAAAGTCTTAAACCACACCGTGGCAACCGGTTCCTGCGAGCTTGAATCCGGGGCCGTATACAGGTGCGGGCTCACATACCGAATATCAATTGGGCGTTCCCATGCAACAGCCTGCGCTACCGGATGCGCCACCTCGCCAATGTAGTCACTCACGCTCGGCAGTCCATCAGGATCGGGAACCTGCGGCATCTCAACAACCGTATGCTCGGGGCCGCGACCGGGCTTCTGAAATGATGCAATCGCAGAGAAAATGGGAATATCGTCCTGAAGCGCCTGAACCCGGCGAGTCGCAAAAGAACGCCCATTATTGAGCTGTTGTGAGGTAAAAATAAGCTCTTTCGTAATATCACCGGGATGCAAAAAATATGCATGAATCGAATGCAACACCTTATCGCTAACAGTATTATCAGCCGCCATAATGGCCTGAGCGAGCACCTGCCCGCCATAAGTGCGCGGGGTCTCGCGTGTTAGCGTCACAGCGGTAAAAGCATCGTCACCGCCCACCGACTCAGCGGGGGTCAGGTTCAGCATGGTCATCAAGTTCTGGGTGGGGGTGGGCTTCGTCATTCTTTAATTCTGACACGAAGGGGTAAAGTTGAGGATGATTTATCGAAGAAAATATGCGAGCGAGAGGCAAAACATGACTGATGACCTGCACACACCTGACGCAGCACCTCTGCCAGAACCGGAACCACAAGAACCTCCACGCTCAGCCACAACCAACACCCGGCGTATAGACCTCAAATACAATCCGCACGAAGGCATCGACGAACCCTACCTTATCTTCCCCAACAACCAGCAAGGTATAGCCGCCGCTGCCGACCTCAGCACCTATATTTCACGCGCACGTTCCCTCGATACCCAAGCGGCAATACGACTTACCGCCCGCGGGAGCGTGCTCGCCGTTTTCGCATGCTCTCTCGCCCCCGAAACCATGCTGGATAACACCCCCACCATTCTGGGGATGCGAGCCCTCAACCTCGCAAAGCCTTCATCCCTTGATATTGTGGTAGATTCAGCCGCCCTGCTCGAACGCCTGGCGCGCATTGAAGAATCCGAGATGGTGCTGTATCTGCCGCCCGTTACCGTGCACACCGAATGGGCTGGGAAAGCCGCACCCCTGCAAGGATGGGAAAAACTAGGAACTATTGACGCCGACGAGTTCCGCCGCGCCAGCCGTGAAGGACTTGCCGCCGTCGAAAAAGCACTCCCCGAAAACCCTGGTGCTGCAGTGCTCACCACCGTGCGAACCCGCATCTGGTCATCACCCATGGTGCTTGAGCACCTGCCGGAGTTTGACCGAGCCCCTATACCTACAGGCGCAGCTTTCGCCCTGCAAGTCTTCGGATTCCTTCCCGAAACCTTCACCGGTGAGCTCGCTATATATGCCGCCCGTACTGGTTCTGACGGATGGATACGCATTGCCGCCCCCGGCGGGCATGTGCTGGTGCGTTCGGGCTCGGGAGCGCTCGCATGAGTTATGCTGCGAATCAGCCGGGTGAGCAGGTCAGCATTTACGACCAGGTGGGTGGCGAGGAAACCTTCGATAAGCTCACCCGCAGGTTCTATGCGCTCGTGAAGGCCGACCCCGAGTTTTCCGCCATGTACCCGGATTTTGACCCGTTTCCGCCAGAGCACCTCACAGAGGAACAGACCGCCGAGATTGAAGCAAACGATACTGACCACTTCGATGCATCGGCACGGCGGCTGAAAATGTTCCTGATTCAGTACTTTGGTGGGCCCAACACCTACCAGGAGCAGCGAGGTCACCCGCGTTTGCGCATCCGGCATAACCCGTACCCGATCGGCGCAAAGGAACGCGATACCTGGCTGAAATATATGCGGCAGGCAATGGATACCCTCGATCTTCCGATGATGATTGATGCGACCATGTGGGACTATTTCGAGCGTGCGGCACGTGCCATGCAGAACCGGGCATAGTTCAAGACAGCATTGCATTTCAGACGTTGCTTTTATAGGTTGTAACAATGCGTATTGTTTCTTATAACTCTGAGTATCGGGAAGCTCTTCTGGATATTTCACTTCGCGCCTGGGGACCCGTTTTTCCGCGGATGCACAACGACGTCCCCGAGTTCGTTTATGATGCGTTCTACCCTCAAGGGTGGCAGCAGCGGCAGCTCAGCGATTTAGAGGAAGTGCTCGATCAGGAGCCTCAGAATGTGTCTGTTGCGCTTGAGGGTGAGTGCCCGGTCGCTTGGGTTTGCACGCGTATCCATCCTGAGGATCAGATGGGTGAGATTTATGTGATTGCTGTTGATCCCGAGTACCAGCGGCGCGGCGTGGGGCAGCAGCTTATGGAGCATGCCTTTGCGCAGATTAAAGACGCCGGGATGCGCATGGTGATGGTCGAAACCGGCGGCGATTCGGGACACGCACCGGCCCGAGCGCTCTATGAGTCCGAAGGATTTGTTCGCTGGCCCGTTGCTCGGTACTTCAAGGATCTTAGCGAATAGAACTATTGCTCAAAAACAATAATTCTCAAGACCCACCTGGCTCAATGTAACCCATGGGCGCTAAAAAAGGTTCTTGATGTGAAATAAGCGTAATTTTCGCGGTTTGTTTCACATCAAGAACCTTTTTATATAGGTTGGGGGGGGCAGGCTAGGGGATTATTACCCTAAACGTCAGCCGCCTGAACCTTTAAGGCACGAGCCACGCCGTCGCGCGCCTCCGCAATCTGTCGTCGCAGCGCCGCCGCATCCTCAGGCAAAGACGCTAAATAGGTTTCGGTGCGTTCCAGTAGTTCGGCGGTCGGTTCCGAAGGGTACATGCCGCCAATAATCTGCATCGAAATCTCGTGTGACCGCGAACGCCAAATACCTTCAATCAGCTCAAAATACGGTTCAATATACGGTGCAATGAGCTCGGGTTCGCCCGATTTGAAACCGAAAATGGCGTAGCGCTGAATCATATTAGACAGTTCACCGGTCACCATAATCTTGTTCCAGTATTCGGCTTTCACCTGTTCACTTGGCTGAGACGCATATGCCTGAGCCGCATACTGTTGACCGGTTGCCGTGTTATCGTTTGCCGCCTCAGCATCGATCTGTGCGGCGTTCACACGACCACCCGTCGCCAGGCGGCAGATTAGGGTCCATCGCAAATCGGTGTCAATCTCCAAACCGTCCAGCACAATATCGCCTTCAAAAAGCCGCTGCACAATCTCATACTGCGCCTCGGTTCGGGTCTGATTCACAAATGCCTGAACCAGCTGCAGCTGCGAGTCTGAATCCGGCTGAGCGGCGCAAGCCAACGACCACAGGCGATCGGCGGCACGTTCACGAGTTTCATCCCTAAACTCAGGATTAACAAAGGAACGCAGAGCGATGGAGAGGTTACCCAGCTGGGTTCGCAGTGCAGTCGAATTAGTCTCTTTGCCAATATTATTGAGCACAAATTCCACATACTGCCGCGCTGGCATCTGGGCGTCACGCACGGTATCCCAGAGGGAACCCCAGACCACGCCGCGAGCTACCGACGAGTCGATGTCGCCCAGATACTTCACCGCAGTATCAATAGAACGCTCATCCAGGCGAACTTTGGCAAACGCCAAATCTTCATCATTGAGCAGAATCAGGTCGGGGCGTTTCTTGCCTACAGCCTCGGCAACCTCGGTCAGTTCGCCGTCAATATCCAGCTCAATGCGGTCGGTGCGAGTCAGCTTTCCGTCTGTCAGATCGTAGAAACCGATAACTGCACGATGCGGGCGCAACGTTTCATAACCGGCAGCATAGGATTGGCGGATACCCAGAGAAGTAATATTGCCCTCGGCATCATCGGCGACCTCGACCGTAAGTGTGTTTACCCCGGCGGTTTCAAGCCACTTGGCACTCCATGCGCGTACATCACGGCCGGAAGTTTCTTCCAGCTCGACCAGCAAGTCGTCAAGAACCGTGTTACCCCAAGCGTGCTTGTCAAAATACTTCTTCAAGGCCGCCATGAAGTTTTCCTGACCAACCCACGCAACCATCTGCCGCAGCACCGATGCGCCCTTCGCGTAGGTAATGCCGTCAAAGTTCACCTGAACATCATGAAGGTCACGAATCTCAGCCACAATTGGGTGGGTTGAGGAGAGCTGATCCTGCCTATACGCCCAGGTCTTCTCCGAAGCAGAGAACGTAGCCCATGCTTCCTGTGCGTAGCGGGTATTCTCAGCCGCAGCCAGTGTAGACATAAACTCGGCAAATGACTCGTTCAGCCACAGGTCATTCCACCACTTCATGGTGACCAAATCACCAAACCACATATGCGCAAGCTCGTGAAGTATCGTAATGGCGCGGCGCTCACGCAGCGCCTCTGCAACCTTGGAACGGAACACATAGGTTTCAAGATAGGTTACGCACCCTGCGTTTTCCATAGCACCCGCATTGAACTCGGGGACGAAGAGCTGATCGTACTTCTCGAAAGGATACGGCGTCTTGAACTGCTCCTCATAAAACTCGAAGCCCTGGCGAGTCAGCTCAAAAATATCGTCCGCATCCACATAGGGCATCAGCGACTTACGCGCGTAAACACCCAGCGGAATAACACGCCCCTCAGAGTTCGTCAGTTCGCTCGTAACCTTCTCATACGGGCCCGCCACGATGGCTGTAATGTACGAAGACATGCGCGGAGTAGGCTTGAAATACCATGTTTGTGCCCGACCGCAACCGCAGTCCTTGGGCTCAATCTTCACCTCGGGCTGGTTAGAAACCACAACCCAGTGCGAAGGAACACGCACGCTGAACTCAAACTCGGCCTTCAAATCTGGCTGCTCAAATACAGGGAAAACACGGCGAGAATCCGGAACCTCGAACTGTGAGTACAGATAAATTTCACCGTCCGCCGGGTCCACAAAACGGTGCAAACCTTCACCGGTATTTGTATAGAACATCTCTGCATCGATCTTCAGAACATTCTGCGCTGCAAGATTCGGCAGAGCAATGCGCTCCCCATCGGCAAGAGCAGGATCAAGCCGCTCGCCGTTTAGCTCAATCGAATTTACCTGAGAGGTAATAGCGTCAATAAACGTGGATGCGCCAGGCTCAGCATCGAACCGAATCTCAACAATCGACGAGAAAACATCTTTGTCTGTGCGAAGGTCGAGATCAACACGGTAGGTGTGAACCCGCTTAATAACTCCCGCACGCTCAATCGCCTCATCGCGGGTTAAATTTAGACCGGGCATGATTCCCTTTCTCGATATGTGTTTATAAATCTTCCTGTAGCGTTTTGCAGCGGACCTACCAGGAGAAACAGTGCAAAACCAAGCTCAAGAATATAGGCATCAGACAAATTCAGATATGTGTATGTGCCCCGGCAAAAAGTGCCTAGTACCACAGTCTAACGCATCCTGTCAGAGAGCACATTATTACTCATCACATGCGCAAAATACGTGCCGATGGTAAGGGCAGGTGTGGGCAGAAAAATATGTGCCGAAATAATACCTGCCATTGCCCCGATACCGGTTACAGGAATAAGTTTAAATTCGCTACAGTTATAGAGACACAACAGCTGAGGGCGCCCAGAATAGAGACGACTATCGCCGTGCACATTTCGGGAAGCCAGTCCACCACTCACTGCAAAGATATAAATATCCACGCTGTGAGCGCCACGGAACACCATCAGGAGAACCCCTTGCGCGTACATATCGCCACCGACCATGCAGGTCTTGAGACGAGTCAATACCTGATCGAACAGCTCACCGCCGCAGGATACGACATGATTGATCACGGGCCCCAAGAGTACGATCCGCTGGATGATTACCCAAGTTTCTGCATTAACGCCGCCCTTGCCGTTAAACGAGATCGTGATCAGGGGCTTGACTCGCTGGGCATCGTCCTAGGCGGTTCTGGTAATGGCGAGCAGATTGCCGCTAATAAAGTAGAAGGAATTCGTGCCGCACTGGCCTGGAATCACGATACTGCCGCTCTTGCCCGCCAACACAATAATGCCCAGGTCATTGCGGTCGGTGGTCGTCAGCACAGCAATGAAGAAGCACTAGAGATTATTAAGGTTTTCCTTTCCACCCCGTGGACGAACGAAGAACGCCACGCCCGCCGCATCGGTCAGGTTGCCGAATACGAGCGAACCGGTCGTATTGAAGGTAAGCATATCGACTCATAGCACCGTAGATCAGTAAGCCACAGATTTTTTATATGGATGCGGCGGTAGCGTACCCTGAAAAATCGGGGAATAACAAATGTCGCTGCATTCGCCGTTTAGTTTATAGGTATATGAAACACCCCAAGGCGCCGTCCGAATGATAGGCGGTGTACCGTATTAAAGGTGCATCTTCTAAAGTTTAGACCCCAGACGCATGCACCAAAATACAACCACAGACACGCGCTCACAGGAGAATTCCCATGCCCGAAGGACACTCGATACATCGTATCGCCCGTCAATTCAACGATGTTTTCACGGGGGAGAGCGTGCGAGTCTCAAGCCCACAGGGGCGTTATACGGATGGTGCAGCCCTTCTTGACGGAGCCAGCATTCTCAACGCATATGCGCACGGTAAGCATCTTTTCGTGCCCTTCAACAATGAGCTGACCCTCAACGTGCACCTTGGCATTTATGGCAACTGGAGCTTTGGAGGGGACGAAACTTTTACAGGCGCATCCAGCATAGGCGCACCCCGTAAGATCGGCGAAAAAGAATATACGGCGGGGGAGGCCGAAGAATATACCGGACCGCCCGCGCCGAAAGGCACTACCCGGTGCCGCATCGTTTCAGAACACGGTTGGGCTGACCTCGTTGGTCCCACTATCTGCCGAACCTTAAACCCAGACGAAGTTGCCCAGGTACGCGCCAAACTTGGACCGGATCCGCTCAACACCGATGCAGATCCCGAACGTTTCTATGCCGCAGCCCGCAAAAGCTCAAGGCCTATCGGCGTGATCCTCATGGATCAGGCCGCTATCTCGGGCGTGGGCAATATTTTTCGTGCCGAATCGCTTTACCGCCAAGAAATAGATCCTCTTCGCCCCGGTAAGACTCTCACCGATGATGAGCTGAGTAGACTCTGGGAAGATAACAAACATCTGCTCACCATCGGAGTGCGTGTCGGCCGCATCATCACCACCGAACAAAAGGACCGCCCGGGAATCCATGAAACCGAAGCCTGGCCTGAGCATGCCAACTACGTTTACCAGCACCACGGAGAACCCTGCCCCCGATGTGGCACCACCATTCGTATGGAGGAAATAGCGGGCCGCAAACTCTATTGGTGCCCTGGATGCCAGAAATAGCGTTAGCTACGATCCCCGCAAACGATGCGCGCCGAACTTGACAGTCTCCAGTACAGGCAGGTAATCTTATCTAGTTCTTGCGGGGATGTAGCTTAATGGTAAAGCCTCAGTCTTCCAAACTGATGACGCGGGTTCGATTCCCGTCATCCCCTCGGTATATATAAAACGCCTTGGTGCTTTGCACTGGGGCGTTTTCCTTATTCCGAGGATCTGAGACGGGAATCGCTGACAGGCACGGATTTGGTGCCTCGTTTGCTCGGAATTTGTACCCTTCAGCTCGTCATCCCCTCTCGGGAATAAAAACTCTTAGTGTTTTCGCGCTGGGGTGTTTTTACTGAGAGGCCAAAACGGGGATCTTTTATAGGCACAGATTTTTGATGTCTCTCACCAAAGAGCCGCTTGTATCCATCCTGGTATTGAATTAGAAAAATTCCTGAATACAAGGAGCCTATTTAACGCGGCAATCCGATGAGACTGGGACGTGTAGAAGCGTCTGAATAAGCTAGCATGCATGATAGATGGGCGTACTCAGATTATTCCTCAGAAAGACTTAAGGTTTTCGTGTTCTAAATTAGACATTCGAATGTTAGGCATTTATCCTTGTACACGGTAAACTTAAAAACCGAATGCCTAAAAGCATTCGCGTTTCACGGGGCGTGGCGTAGCTTGGCTAACGCGCCTGCTTTGGGAGCAGGAGATCGCAGGTTCGAATCCTGTCGCCCCGACGTGAAGCGGGCGTCGCATGTGCGGCGCCCTTTTCCAGTAACCAACTGCGGTTCACAGGCTTGTGCCGCATTCGACTATATGAGGAGAACACGGACGTGAAGACCGCCGTCGAGAAGCTCAACCCGACCCTCGCGAAGATCGAGGTCGAGGTTCCCTTCGCAGAGTTCAAGTCCTACCTGGACCGCACCTATAAGAACCTGGCTCAGCAGATTAACGTTCCTGGGTTCCGTAAGGGCAAGCTGCCTAAGCAGCTCATTGAGCAGCGCACAGGTTACGACTACATTGTCGAAGCATCTCTGAACGACGCCTTGAACGACTTCTACTCACAGGCATTGGGCGAGAATGAGCTCTCCCCGCTGGCACAGCCCGAACTTGATGTGCAGAGCCAGCCCACGGTGAACGATCGTGAAGCAGACGTGAAGCTGAACATCACCGTGACCGTTCGTCCTGAAATCGAGCTTCCCAACTATGAGGGTATCGAGGTTGAGGTTGACGAAATCAAGGTTACTGCAGAAGACGAAGAGCAGGCTCTTGAAGCTCTGCGTGAGCGTTTTGGTACCTTGAAGAACGTTGAGCGTCCCGCAGCTAAGAATGATTTTGTCACCATTGACATCACCGCTGAAATCAATGGTCAGGAAATTGACGCAGCAAACGACCTGTCTTACCAGATCGGTTCCGGCACCATGGTGGACGGTATTGATGAGGCCCTGATCGGTCTGTCTGCGGGCGAAGATGCAACTTTCGAGACCACGCTTTCCGGCGGCGATCACGCGGGGGAGGACGCAACCATTAAGGTGAAGCTCTCCGCTGTTAAGGAGCGTGAGCTTCCTGAGGTTGACGATGAGTTCGCGCAGCTTGCTTCTGAGTTCGATACTGTTGATGAGCTTAAAGCAGACATGAAGAACCAGGTTGCCGAGGCCAAGGTCTCTGAGCAGGGCGCACAGGCACGCGATAAGGTGCTGGCTAAGCTCATTGAGATGATTGAGGTTCCCGTACCTGAAAAGGTCATTGAAGAACAGCTGGAGCAGCACTTCAACAACCCCGAAGCCGGTGAAGACCACGATACCGAAGAGCACCGTCAGGAAGTTCGTGAGAACACCGAGACCGCCTTTAAGAATGAGATGGTGCTTGATGCTATTGCTGATGCTGAAGAAGTTGAAGTAAACCAGAATGAGATGATCAACTACATCATCACCATGAGCTCGCAGTACGGCATGGATCCGAACCAGTTCGCACAGATGCTTGACGGTTCCGGCCAGGCTGGAATGCTTGTGGGCGAGGTACGCCGCTCCAAGGCTCTAGGCGAAGTTCTTAAGAAGGCTGTCGTCAAAGACACTAAGGGTAAGGCTGTAGACCTTTCCAAGTTCCTCTCTGAAGGTGAAGAAGACGAGAAGTAGTCCTTCTCTCCGCAGATACCTATAACGGATGCGGGCGTGCATGTGCAGGAAAGAATCCTGCGGTGCACGCCCGCATTGTTGTGTTAAGTTTTGGTACATGCCCCAACAGAGGAAATAGATATAATGCGCTGAGGGTTGAGTGACGTTCGCCCTTTGGCGAACTACGGCGAAACTCCGCCCGAATACAGCCGTGACCCGGTATTGTAGTAGCAATGAATATTTTCACGGGCCCGCATGGTAGGGAGCGCGTGAAACCCATCGAGAAGAAGAGGGAAGATGTCTAGCTACATGCCTCTGCCTATTGGGTCTGGGAATAACACCCCGACTATGGCTACGAACCCCGTCACAGGGCAGGAAGATTACGTCTATAATCGTCTGCTCAAGGAGCGTATTATTTGGCTGGGGTCTGAAGTAAGGGACTCAAACGCAAACTTAATTTGTTCACAGATGTTGTTGCTATCGGCTGAAGATCCCGAGGCAGATATTTACCTGTACATTAACTCTCCCGGTGGCTCGGTGACCGCTGGCATGGCTATTTACGACACAATGCAGCTCATTCCGAATGACGTGGTGACTGTAGTAACCGGTATGGCTGCATCTATGGGACAGTTCCTTCTGACAGCAGGTGCCATGGGCAAACGTTATGCGACCCCCAACGCCCGAATCCTGATGCACCAGCCGCTTGGTGGTATTGGTGGTACCGCATCCGACATCCGTACTCAAGCAGAACTCATCTTAGATATGAAAAAACGTCTGGCAGAGATCACGGCTGAACGTACCGGTAAAAGCCTTGAGACCATTCTGAAAGACAATGACCGTGATAACTGGTTTACCGCTGAAGAGGGCTTGGAATACGGCTTCTTCGATCACATCGCACTATCCACTGGCGGTAATCTGACCGCCGAGGGTAAGTAAAGAGGGGAAATACACATATGAACTACCTACCTCAAGATTCTGCACCGCAGATGCCCTCGAGCCGTTACGTGCTCCCCAGCTTTGAGGAACGTACCCCCTACGGTTATAAGCGTCAAGATCCGTACGCCAAGCTATTTGAGGATCGCATTATTTTCTTGGGTACCCAGGTTGATGACGCTTCGGCAGATGATATTATGGCTCAGCTTCTCGTGCTTGAGGCTCAAGATCCCGATCGCGATATTACCCTGTACATCAACTCTCCCGGTGGTTCTTTTACGGCAATGACCGCCATCTATGACACCATGCAGTTTATTCGCCCCGAGATTCAGACCGTATGCTTGGGGCAGGCTGCATCGGCTGCGGCAGTGCTTTTGGCTGCTGGAACCCCGGGTAAGCGTTTGGCTCTTCCGAATGCTCGCGTGCTTATTCACCAGCCCGCCCTGAGCGGGCAGCAAGGCGGACAGGCCTCTGACCTTGAGATTCACGCGAACGAAGTTATGCGTATGCGTGAGTGGACTGCACAGACCCTGGCTCTGCACTCCGGTAAGACCTATGAGGAAGTTGACCGTTCGATCGAGCGCGATAATATTCTAACTGCTGCTGCCGCTCAAGAATACGGTTTAGTGGATAAGGTACTGGATTCGCGTAAACTTAACAAGCCTGCTACCAATACTGCTACGTCGCACGATTAGAAATATGAGTGTAGTCCTTTCTGTTGTCTAAACGTATATACGATTACTATTAGGTGCCGCATCCTCAAAATTGAGGATGCGGCACCTATACGTTGTACCCCAAAAAGTACATAAAACCTCAAGTTACACAGCGTCATAATTGTCAAATTACATCGAATACGACACGCCGCATCACAGTGACAGCCTGTCTTCACACCTCAGCGAAAAACTAGGGTAGCCTGGTAACAAGCACCTTGTGATAGCTTGCAAACACTCGTAGAAAGGAGAGGGCGCGTGGCTAACACCGACAACACCGGTGGTACGGAAGAAAACAAGAAAACTGTTGCTCCGGGTATGCGTTGCTCATTCTGTTCTAAGACGCGTACCCAGGTTTTCAAGATTGTGATCGGTCCGCATGTCTCCATTTGCGATGAATGTATTGCACTATGCAACGAGATTTTGCATGAGGAACGGCAAAAAACAAAGAAGCCGCAGACCAAAAAGATCAAGAAACTCGCTACTCCTCGTGAGATTTACAGCTATCTGCATGATTATGTGATCGGTCAAGATTCTGCAAAACGCACCTTGGCGGTGGCGGTCTATAACCACTACAAGCGCGTCCATGACTTAAACAATCCGGTACTTCACTCCCGAACCCTTTCGGCAACTGCGGGTGAATCCGTAGACCTGGGAAAATCTAATATTCTGATGATTGGTCCCACCGGCAGCGGAAAAACTTATCTTGCGCAGTCTCTTGCAAAGAAGCTTGATGTTCCTTTCGCCATTGTCGATGCTACTACGCTCACCGAAGCTGGGTACGTTGGCGACGATGTCGAGAATATTCTGCTTCGGCTTATTAACGCCGCCGACGGTGATGTCGAAAAGGCGCAGAACGGCATTATCTATATTGACGAAATCGATAAGATTGCCCGCAAAGGCGGAGAAAACCTATCTATTACCCGCGATGTCTCGGGGGAAGGCGTGCAGCAAGCGCTTTTGAAGATTATTGAAGGTACTCTGGCAACGGTTCCTCCAGAGGGCGGGCGTAAACATCCGGCACATACCAATCTTGAGATTGAAACCTCAAATATTCTCTTTATTGTCGCTGGTGCTTTCGATGGGCTGGAAGACAGGATCTTAGCCCGCACCGATCGAACCAGTATAGGCTTTGGGGCCGAGCTGACCGCCGCACCGGATACTGATCAGACGCTTTCGCAGATCATGCCCGAAGATCTGACCCATTACGGTATCATCCCTGAGCTAATCGGTCGTTTGCCTGTGATCTCTACGTTGAAAGAGCTCACCACCGAAGAGCTTGAACAGATTCTTACGAAGCCTAAAAATGCTTTGCTGAAGCAGTATAAGCATCTCTTTGCGCTTGATGGCGTTGAGCTTATCTTTGAAGATGATGCTTTGCACGCGGTCGCCGAGCTCGCAGAAACCCGTAAGACTGGGGCACGCGGGCTACGCTCCATGATGGAGGGTATTCTGCAGCCAATTATGTTTGAGGTTCCTGACCGTCAGGACGTTACCTCCGTGGTAATCACAGAAGATACCGTGCGCACCGGTGCTGAGCCCGTATACGTTCTTGAAGCTGATGAAAAGTCCTCTAAGAGTGCTCGTACTCGTGCCAAGAAGAAGGCTGCGTAGGTTATTCGTGCAGGTGAGAACCCGGCGGAATATTGGAGGTCTGGATGAGGTTTGAACTTATACAATGATGAAAGGAAATACCCTCGTGACAACAACCGTTGATTTTTGGTTCGACCCTACCTGCCCGTGGTGTTGGATTACCTCGCGCTGGATTGGCGAGGTGCAGAAGGTGCGTGATATTCAGGTACATTGGCGCCCATTCTCACTCGCTGTTCTGAATGAAGGACGCGAGCTTGATCCTGGATACCGCGCTATGATCGACAACACCTGGGGCCCCGCCCGTGTAGTGGCTGCTGCCCGCGAACTCCACGGTGACGACGTTTTGAAGGCTCTCTACGATGCTCTGGGAGAGCAGATCCACCATCAGAAAAACATCTCTGAAGGAGACAAATTTTTGCCTGCTATTGAGGAAGCTCTCAAAGAAGCGAATTTGCCTGCGGACCTGATTCAGTACGCTACCACCGACGAATACGATGCGCAGTTACGCGCCTCGACAGCAGAGGCGCTTGATAAGGTCGGCGATGATGTTGGCGTGCCCCTTCTTGCGATTAACGATGTAGCTTTCTTCGGTCCCGTGCTCTCGCCCTCACCGCATGGTGAAGAAGCCGGTAAGGTCTTTGACGGCGCCGTAGCAATGGCATCGTATCCTGGGTTCTTTGAACTCAAGCGCAGTCGTACCGTGGGACCTATCTTCCACGGTGAAGATGGGTAGTAGATTTACCATGTACTATAGCTGAGCCGTTACGCTTTCTCTGGAGGAGCGTAACGGCTCAGCTATGCGTATTTAATTAGTTACTCGTTTGCTTTCGCCGAGAACCCCGATGCCGCAAGCGAATATCGCGCATATGGAATGTGCGTGCAGCCGTATAGCTGACCGCCGCATCCGAGGTGAAACCTAGCATGGCAAAAACACTGACTCCAAGCTGGAAGAAAAGCGCGCTCAATGGCATATGCTGGTGCCCCCAGATAACACCGCCAGCGGTTACTGTAAAACTCACCGCAAGGAGTAAGAGAACCAGACGACGAGCCTTCGACGAACCCCGGAGCGTACTCCAGAGCAGAAATAGGTGTACGAGAGAGAAGACAAGAGTTACCGCAAGAAGCACACCGCTAAGCACCGTCAAAAATGTTTGCCCCTGTTCCCCAGCAAGCAAGGCCGTAATTTCTTCACTCGCATCGCTTCTGAGTACCGTGCTGCGTAATTCCTGATGATTAACCACAGTCAGAACAGCGTTAGCAAGCTCTAAGAGAGTTGAAATAATCATCATCACAGAGGCTATCAGCAGACCCGCAGGCATCTCATAAGCTAGGTCATGAGCGCTCGCCAAGTTTAGGTCTTTAACCTGGCGCGGGTCTTTCACGCCCTCATTGCTTAGCGTGATAATAGGTAGCGCGCCGTCCGTACGAATTGTATCTCCACCACCGTTTCGGGAGTGGTAGCCGGTCGAAAAATCTTCGAGAATATCTACCCGTGTGCTCGGATGCGCATACTGAATAGACTCGACAATATAATCACGCTCAAAATCCGTATCGGCATCGATCCGATGCGTCACCTGTAGGGTGAAAAAGCTAAAGCCGACCCCTGAATCGTAGGTTCCTGCCGCCAGCCAATCGACGCGATGGCCACCGGGAAGCAGCCAGCCATCTGGAGTTCGCCAAAACCGCACATGGTGGCGTTTCTCCGGGTTCCCGTCAACCTCCTGCTGGTATGCAAAAGACTGTACGCGCCCAAAAATCTTGAGAGGAGATACCGGTGCTTCACTATAGGATTTTCGGGTAATTGTCGAAACAATAATCTTCCAGCTGGAAACCAAAGTGACTTCATCTGCGCGAGTCCAGCCAGCGTCCTGCATCACCTGGTGAATTTGCTCTTCTGAGCCGATAATACCGATATTGACGGGGTCGCCTAATAATCCATCCGGGGTGCGGGTGCGCCCAATAAAATAGTCGGGAACATAGATGCGCGTCATGATCGCGTGAAATCGGGGGAGCGTCAAATAAGCGGTGACTGCCCAGAACGAAAGTGCAATCGGAATGCCCCACCAAGAATGTCCCACGGTATTAAGTAGGATCAGAACGGTAAGCACCACAGAGGCTATACCTGCCAGCGTAAAAAAAGCCGTATCCCAAATACCAACCCAGAAGGTCCTCGGAATAATATCCTTATGCTCGCCGCGCGACTCAAAGTCGCCCCGATACACTGGAGGAGATGCTGGAGGCGCGACCGTTACAGGTTTGCTCGCCTTAACATGTTCTTCTGCTACACCCTCATTAATAATGTCAGAAGGTTTATGTGACATGGGGATTCCTTCTGCCTGCATAATCTGTGCGTTTGCGCGTTCGGCGCTTATGTGAATTCTACAGGCTACCATAGGGCGGTGCGCAATAGGGCGTCGTTTCGCTGAACCGTTCCCCACCGTATAAAAAAATGCTGGAGCGAAGAACCTAATTCTTCGCTCCAGCACGGAGTCTATGCCATGCGGCATATCCAGAAACAACGTGAGAACGTGGCTGTTCTAGAGAGACTACTCGGCAGCTTCTCCCACAACAAGCACTACGTCACGAACTTCAAGTTCTCCTTCCGAAGGTACCAGAGAAACCTCGCGAGCGTTGCCTGCCGCCCGCAAATCCTCAAGACCAGACTGGATGCGCTCCAGCTGCTCCTGAGAGGCGGCAATCGTAGCAGATTCAACCTCGGTACGCTGCTTAACCTTTGCGTCACTCTTCGCCTTACGCAGACCGCCGAGTGCTTCTGCGACATCGGGGAGGACCTGCTTGAGGTTCTCAATCTGGGCGGGGTTCACATCAGCAAGTACCCACTGTGCCGAAATACCGTCTGTTGGGTTGTTTGCTGCATACTCCGCCAATAATGCACCTTCAAGAACCGGCAGAGCCTGTGGCCAGGATGCGCGGTGCACGCTGCCCGCACGCCACCACGACCAAATCTCTTCGGTCACAAACGGCAGGAAAGGCGCGAAGAGCCGCAGAAGCGCATCCAGAGTGGTGGCGAGAGCCGCCAGCACAGAAGCCTGCTCGGTCTCGCCACGAGCGCCGTAGGCGCGGTCTTTAATGAGTTCCACGAAATCATCGGTGAAAGACCAGAAGAAACTCTCTGCAATCTGGAGGGCACGAGCGTATTCGTATTTCTCGAAAGCAGCAGTTGCTTCCTCAATGAGGTACGCCAAACGCACAAGCAAGGAGCGATCCAGCGCGTTGGTAAGCACCTGCCCCTGAGACTGCGAGGTAATCACCGATTTCTCAGTAGCACCCAAATTCAGCACGAACTTTGAGGCGTTGAGAAGTTTAATCGCCAGGCGGCGGCCGATCTTCATCTGACCTTCGTCATAAGCGGTATCAGCGCCCAAGCGGGCCGAGGCTGCCCAGTAGCGTACCGCATCCGAACCGTATTTATCGAGTACATCGTGCGGGACAACAACATTGCCCTTAGACTTCGACATTTTCTTGCGGTCGGGGTCAAGAATCCATCCCGACAGTGCGGTGTTATACCAAGGTACAGAGGATGCAAGGGTCTCGGCGCGTACGGTGGTGGAGAAGAGCCAGGTACGAATAATATCGTGTCCCTGCGGGCGAAGGTCCATCGGGAAGGTCTTCGCGTGCAGTTCAGGATCTGTAGCCCAGCCGGTTGCAATTTGCGGGGTGAGTGAAGAAGTAGCCCAGGTATCGAGAACATCTGGATCGGCAATAAATCCGCCAGGTACACCACGCTGGTCTTCCGAATATCCGGGGGCAGCTTGCGAGGCCGGATCCACCGGAAGCATATCCTCAGCCGGCAGAATCGGGTTCTCACAATCCGGCTCACCCTCGGCATCAAGCGGGTACCAGAGCGGGAACGGAACGCCGAAGAAACGCTGACGGGAGATCAGCCAGTCGCCGTTAAGACCTTCCACCCAGTTTTCGTAGCGGCTGCGCATAAAGGCGGGAACCCAGTTGATTTCGCGTCCGCGCTCAATAAGCTTTTCGCGGCGCTCGGCGTCGCGACCACCGTTGCGAATATACCACTGGCGTGAAGCCACGATCTCAAGAGGCTTATCGCCCTTCTCATAGAACTTGACGGGGTGTTTAATCTTTTTCGGCTCACCCTCCATCTCGCCAGTTTCAACAAGCATTTCGACTACGGTCTTCTGACCGGTAAAGACGGTGGTGCCCGCCATGCGCTCGTAGCGTTCGCGGCCTTCGGCAGAGGTAATCCATTCGGGAGTCTCGCGGGAGAAACGGCCGTCACGCCCGATGAGGGCTCGGGTTGGAAGCTGCAATTCACGCCACCAGGTAACGTCGGTGGTATCACCGAAGGTACAGATCATGGCGATGCCAGCCCCTTTATCGGGCTGAGCCAGCGGATGCGCCATCACCTCGACCTCAACGCCGAATAGAGGAGAAGTCACTTTCGTTCCGAAGAGCGGCTGATACCGTTCATCATCGGGATGCGCCACCAACGCTACACAGGACGGCAACAGCTCGGGGCGGGTAGTCTCAATCCAGACTTTTTCGCCATCTTCGCGGTGGAAGCTGATACGGTGGTATGCTCCGTCGCGTTCCTTATCTTCAAGCTCGGCCTGCGCTACGGCGGTTCGGAAGGTAACGTCCCACATAGTCGGTGCCTCCGCCATATAAGCATTACCCGCCTCAAGGTCTTTGAGGAATGCAAGCTGTGAGACTTTGCGTGAATGCGCATCTATGGTGCGGTAGGTATGGGACCAGTCGACGGAAAGCCCCAGGGTTGTGAAAAGATGCTCGAAAACTTTCTCGTCTTCAACAGCGAGTTCTTCACATAGCTCAATGAAGTTATTGCGTGAAATACGTGGCCACTTTGCTTGGCTGCGGTCGGGTTTGGGTGAGCCATCGGCCTTGAGCGGAATCAGCTGGCGAAAATCTGGGTTATCGGGAACGGAAGGGTCGCACAATACACCGTAGTAGTTTTGTACGCGACGTTCGGTGGGCAGACCGTTATCATCCCAGCCCAAAGGATAGAAGACGTTCTTGCCGCTCATACGCTGGTAGCGGGCGATGACGTCGGTTTGAGTGTAGGAGAACATGTGCCCCACATGGAGCGAGCCGGACGCGGTCGGCGGTGGGGTATCAATCGAATAGACCTGTTCGCGCGTCGTGTTCTCGTCGAAGGCGTAGGTTTTCTGCTGTGCCCAGCGCTCGGAGAGTTTGTCTTCGAGGCCTTCGAGCGCGGGACGATCAGGAACGTTAATCTGTGCGGGCGAGTCTGAGCCCTGAGTATTTTCAGCCATAGGGGCTATTTTCTCATACTTTATGGGCTGTGGCGGTGTATCGCTAGCATAGGTTGGCGCTTTACGATGAGTGAGTTTATAGATATCCCGTATAGCGCAGAAACGTATCATCACGCACCATATGCCTGTGTTTCGTACTCTGCTAATGCACGCTCAACTCGTGCAATAAGCTCGCGTTGCGAGGAGAGAAAACGGCGCTGTTCCCGGCGTGGAAGATGCGAAAAATAATGATAGAACTTTGGGTCCCGATAGGTCTGTCCAAAGAGGAAATGTAGATCGGAGCTCCAGGGGCGACGCGTTCTTGCACGGATTTGCTCGGCCCGAGTACGAAGCTGCTCGCGGCGGGTATAGAGAGCATCGCATTGTGTGCTGCGAGAGCGAAATGCTAAAAGATCCATAGGTATATCTGTAGTTTCCGTGCCTTATGTGAGGTATTTATCTATTCATCGTGTGTTACCTCTCGATTCCCTATCACAAGATACCGCATAAGAGTAGACTGGTGAATATCACACAGGAAAACTTTTTAAGGGACTTCCATGTTTGAGATATCAGCTCCTGTTATGACGGTACTTGCTCTTCATCTCGCGATCGTTGCGGTTTGCGTTTGGCATTTAACAACGCGAACCGGATACAACGAAGAGCGTCTGCATATGATACTTCCGCTTGTGCTTTTCTTGCCGGGAGCGGGAATTTTATACCTCATGTCAGCAAAAGCAGGAACCGTTCCTCCCGATACTACGAAGACGGGCAGCAGCTCTCGCCATTTTGAGCATCGTCTGGGTTTCCGTGACGGTAAACGTTCTAAATGGGGTTTTCCCCAGCGGAAACGCTAAGAGTACTGCGTTATGCACCTTTATAAGGTGAGCGTTCATGAGAGTGGGAAGAATCGATAATGCTGTCTGCTATCCCGCAGATGTACGATGCGCGTGTGACTCTGTTAGCGCGCATTGCCTATCTTTCTATACGATAATTTTGTGTATGGCATCATAGATGAATAAGACTTTCACCACCGACGTGGAAAGGTAAGTTCATGATGCTAGACAATACTCGTATTCCTGCCAATCCATTTGCCCCCAACGCTTGTGAGGGTAAAGTTGCCGTCGTAACAGGAGCCTCCAGTGGCATCGGTCGCGCAACCGTTGAACAGCTAACGGCTACCGGATGGACGGTTTATGCGCTTGCTCGCCGTACCGAACGTCTTCGCACGCTTGAAGCAGAGACCGGAGCGCATCCTATAACCTGTGACGTTACTGATGAATCGGCAGTAAACGCAGCTGCAAAGCAGATCATAACGGAGCACTTACAGCTTGATGCGCTGGTTAATATCGCTGGGGGAGCGATCGGTCTTGATCGTGTTACTGATGGAGATCCGGAAGACTACCTTGCGATGTACCGCCTGAATGTGCTCGGAATTCTACATACGGTGCGTGCCTTTGCTCCCGCACTGAGGGCTCAAGGTCAGGGGAGCATTCTGAACCTGACCTCCACAGCAGCCGAAGGCGGTTATGAAGGAGGTGCAGGGTATAACGCCGCGAAATTCGGTGCTCGGGGACTTACCGAGGCTCTGCGTCTTGAGGAAGCTGACCACAATGTGCGCGTCATTGAGATTCGCCCGGGTATGGTGCATACAGAAGAATTTTCATTGAACCGCTTGGGGTCTGTGGAAGCTGCCGAAAAGGTATATGCCGGGGTACAGAACCCTTTGGTGGCAGAAGACGTTGCTCAGACAGTAGTTTTCGCATTGAATATCCCTCACCATATCAATCTTGATCATGTGACTTTGCGTCCGCTTGCTCAGGCAAGCCAGTTCAAGGTCATCCGGTCTTCGTAGATATTTAAAGAGGTGCTACAGATACCGCGTGCAAAACTAAGGTTTCGCACGCGGTATCTGGCGTTCTTATTACTCCTTCAAGAGAAACCTGAGGTTTACTCCCAATATTCGTAATATATGCGCTATTGGTCTGATTTTAACGTGGATTAAGTAATGGTAAAAATAAATATTTGGTAACACTTTTGGGGTGGTGGTACAGTTTCTCATTGCAAGCCCCTCACGAATGCTAGTGTTAGGGCGTCACCGATAAATTGAGATGGGTCAATGAGTAACTGAATCTGGCACTCACATCACAGAAATATGCAGTAGCTCAACTCACATAACTTCAAAGAGGGAAACATGGCTCCAAAGAAGTCAACCCGTGTCTACGCACTCGCCGCCGCGACCGTTATTACAGCAGGAACGTTAAGCTATGTTCCTGCTACTTTTGCATCTGAAGCAGGTAGTTCGACCGGTTCAGATACCTCCGCTACTGAATCGACGCATGAGAATTCCTCATTGCCGCTTCAGACTATCCCTTGGGCAAACTCCAACGCATCTGCTCAACCGGCAGGTGCTCAGGAAACCGCTTCTGCGGCCTCTACACAGGTGCCTGAACAGGAAAAACCGGTAAAATCCGAATCTCCGACCGCCTCTGAGACTGATTCAGCCTCAACCCCTGAAGCTAAACCATCTGAAACCTCTGCCGTTCCAGAACAGACCGAGAAAACCTCAAAGGCTACTCCCGGCACAAAGGTTATCGGGGTTGAGAATGAGGGTGATGAAACCTCAGAGGGGCGCCAGAACGCTCCTAAGGTTTCTGTTGATTCTGCCACTATCTACACCGATAACGAATTTAGCCCTTTCACCGTGCGTGTCAGTGGTTTCTACGGTCCGCGCGTTGGTAGCTCTATAGAGGTTCGCATTCAGGAAGTAAATGCTCAAGGCCGCCCTGTAGGCGCCCCTCTTGCAACCGGTCGTGTCTCTGCCCAAGAACTCATTGATGGTACTGCTACCGCCACTGTGAACGTCAGCTCAAGCAGACTGAAAGGCAATAAGAGCTATGCAATTGTTGCTGTCAGTA
Source organism: Rothia sp. HMSC08A08 (assembly GCF_001808385.1). Lineage (NCBI taxonomy): Bacteria > Bacillati > Actinomycetota > Actinomycetes > Micrococcales > Micrococcaceae > Rothia > Rothia sp. HMSC08A08. The sequence continues at coordinate 66,085 of NZ_KV793056.1, read as the reverse complement.
ACCCCGGCGGTAAAGATCACCTTGTAGCAGGTACCATCGTTGAGCTCAAGCAGCGCCGCGTTGCTCATACTGTAACGAGTGAGGTCCCGGCTCCTCAGGAATCTAGTAAGAAGGATGCCTCGACTGCCGCACCGGCGCAAACCGAGAATACCCCGGCGCCTAAGCCTATAGAGACAGTAACTCCCAAACCTCAAGAGTCCGCGGCTCCCACACCGAGCGCATCCACTGATACAGCGAAGAGCGAGGCTCCCAGCGCTTCTGAATCAGCTAGTGCAGCCCCTTCCAATGCATCTGCTGAAGCTTCAGAGACTGCATCTGCTAACCCCTCCGCAACTCCTTCAGCTCCTGCCCCTGCATCGTCTGCGGAAGAAACCACAATGGATGTAGCGAATAAGGCTTCGCTGCGTGTCGATAGCGCACACTTCTCTGGCGATGCAGCAACTAACGTCGTTGTAGTCCGGGGTACTGGTTTTACCGGCGAACACGTCTCAGAAGGCGTTGAAGTTACTATCTTCGAATTGGATAGCGAAGGTAAAGCACAAGGCGAAGCCATCAAGAGTGTCTTTGTGAAACCCTCAGAAATTGTTGATGGTTCGTTCACTGCACAGCTGGAAGTCGAAGCTGCAAAGCTGCGTCCAGGGTACTCATACGGTATCGTCGCGATTAGCAATCCCAAGGGTGAAGAACATGTACAGGCATACACAGTAGCGATGGTTTCTGATGACTCGCACCCGGCACCCGGTGGCGAGGATAACAATGCCAACGTCGCCGCAACCCGCCCCGGCGCTAAGAAGGCTGGACACAACAACGGCGGACAAGGCGGTGCAGCTGCTCTGAACGGATCTGCAGAAGGCGATGCAGTACAAGCTGAACCGGACGCCAATACTGGTAATGCGCACAGTAACTCGAGCTCTGCAGCTACGACCTCAGCCAATAAGCGTAACCTGGCTCGTACCGGTGCTGACGGCGTTGTACTCTTCACGACGCTTGGCGGCTCAACGTTGGTGGCAGGTACCGCTCTCGTTGCGGCTCGTCGTCGTAAGAAAGACAACGTATAAGAACCTCTGCGGTAGTCCGCAGGTTATCACATAGGGAAGCACACGAATTCCGTGTGTTGTGAATAGGTACAAGGATGGGTGCCCGCATCGTACGGGTACCCATTCTTTATGCCCTTCTATAAGGTGGTAATTACCTTTATAGGTGAGTCGGGTTCTTCAGGCGCGTACACTTGAGCTATGTCTGTTCTCAATATTCTTGCGACCTCTCACGGTACCGACTCTTCAGAAGGGCGCCAAGCGATTGCCCTCGTGCGCGCCGAGCTTCAAAAGCTACTTCATGAACGAAGCACATCTGACGGGCGAGAATATAAAGTTCACGAAGCTTATGTCGACGTTCAGACACCGAGTGTAGATGAAGTCGCTCAAGCCTTACCGGATGACGAGCCTTGTGTTATTGTGCCGGTTCTACTGTCCACAGGATTTCACACCCAGGTTGATCTAAGGCGCGCTGCACGTACCAGCGGAGTTAAAGATATTCATATTGCTGCCTCTCTGGGGCCGGATGCGCGGCTTGCCCATCTTCAGCGAACTCGGCTTGAGGAAATTGGATGGCATGAAAAAATAGCTGCCGGTTCTGCCGCACCACCGATTGTTCAAGGGGCTGCAGGTTCATCCCGCCAAGATGGGCGAGCAGATATGCAGCGCGCCGCCGATTTGCTCGCAGAAGTTCTTCACACACCTACCAGAAACGCTTTTATCGCAGCAATTGAGCCGACAATAATTGATATAGCTCGTCAAGAGCAACCAAGGTTCGCGTCCCCGTACCTGCTTGCAGATGGATTTTTTGCCAAAAAGATGAGACGTGATATCGAGGCTGTTAGCGCTTCAACTATAGTGGCTGCACCGTTGGTATCCTCTCACGATATTGCCTCCGCACGCATTATTGCTCAGTGCGCTCTATCTCGTCTTGACGAGGTGCTGACCATCTCTGCCGAATAATACTCAAATACGGTCAAGCATATAAAATGGCTTCCGCCTTCGACAACTAGGAAAACGAAGACGGAAGCCACGTTGTATGCGCCAGAATTAGCGGATAATCAATCCACTATGGAGCAAGTTTCTGAGCGGCAGAGAACTCAAGACGTGGATTGCTCACGCAGCCGTTCATGTACATGACTGATGAACTGATGCCGATCGTCGCGTGCATAATAGACGACCTCACCAATGACTGTAATAGCAGGTGATTTAACGTCTTGGCAGTCTTGAGGAACTTGCTGCAAGGTCGTGACGATAACGCGCTCTTGGTTCGTGAAGCCCTTCTCAATGGTGGCCAACGGCATATCGCTTTCAACACCGCACGACATCATCTGCTCGATAGTATCCGGCAGAGTACGCACACCCATCAGAAGCACCACGGTACCATGAGCGCGCAATGTTGAAACAACAGCTTGTATATCGGTTTCATCAAGCCCCGAATGGCCCGAAACTACAGTAAAGATCGACGATACTTTACGCAGAGTCACGGGGATAGAAGCGCGGGCAGGCACCGCAATAGCGCTAGTAATGCCCGGAATAACCTCAGCATCCAGTCCGGCTGCAAAACAAGCATCTAGCTCCTCAGCACCGCGACCGTATACATATGGATCGCCGCCTTTAAGCCGCACCACGGTTTTGCCCGCGAGTGCATAGTCAATCATGAGTTGCTGGATGCGTGACTGCGGCACCGCATGCTTACCGGGTACTTTGCCCACGTCAATGATCAGGGCGTTTGGAGCGTATTCGGCAAGCTCTTGTGGAGCTAAATGATCCAACAGCACGACATCGGCTTCACCGAGCGCTCGAACGGCACGTAGAGTCAGCAAATCGAGAGCACCGGGACCGCCCCCGGCGATGTACACCTTACCGGGTACATCTGCCCGGGAGCTTGGAACTAAAGGCGCGTCTTGAGCAACACCCGCCGGAATATTGGCTAGAACCTCATCTATCGTCGCAAATTCGCGCGGTGGAAACGGCGGAATTTTAGGTGACATGGGCGGGTCCTTATGCGTTCGCTGGAACAGGATTATGCGCGCTGGGTGGGCCGACTGGGATTTTCGCTCCCGTCACCAGCACGGTATTGCCTTCACCCTTCTCTGCGGCAGCAATTTCCTCGGGCGTTGCTGGGCGAATCTGCTCACGTTCAAGAACAAACAGGTGCGCTGCTTCATCGCTGCCATCGGGCTCGTTGATGAAGGCGCGGAAGCGACGCAGACGGCGTTCGTCTTTGAGAGTGGCAGCCCATTCGTCCTGGTAAGAATCCACGTGGCGCTGCATATCTCGTTCCAGATCCTCGCAGACTCCCAAAGAATCTTCGATGAGTACGGATTGCAGATGAGCCAAACCATCACCGTGCTCTTCGTCAAGATCTTCAAGCCATCGGGCAGTGCGTTGTAGCTTATCCGCTGTGCGGATGTAGTACATGAGGTAGCGGTCGATGTAACGAACAACTTCTTCACTGGAGGCATCCTTGACGAACAAGCGCCCATGCGCGGGGTTCGCGCCGCCGTTACCACCAAGGTATAGGTTCCAGCCGTTGGTGGTGGCGATCAGGCCCACGTCTTTGCCCTGTGCTTCAGCACATTCACGGTTACAGCCGGAGACACCAAACTTGAACTTGTGGGGTGAACGCAGACCACGGTAGCGATTCTCCAGCTCGACGGCCATACCCACCGAGTCTTGAACACCGTAGCGGCACCAGGTTGAGCCGAGGCAGGATTTAACGTTACGCAGCGACTTGCCGTATGCCTGACCGGACTCGAATCCAGCATCAACCAGCCGCTCCCAAATGTAGGGCAGCTGCTCCAATCGGGCGCCAAACATACCGATACGTTGCGCACCGGTGATCTTGACGTAGAGGTTGAACTCATCCGCAACGGCAGCAATAACGGCCAGTTTCTTAGCGGGAATTTCGCCTGCGGGAATGCGCGGCACAACCGAATAGGTACCATTCTTCTGCATGTTTGCCAGAGCACGATCGTTGGTTTCCTGTAGGCCGCCGCGACCGGCATCGAGCACGTAGGAGTTGCGGAAAGATGAAAGAATGGATGCGACCGTTGGTTTACAGATAGCACAGCCGTCGCCGCCGTGCCCAAAGCGTGCAATGACCGAATCGAAGTCGTCGAGGTTAGTAAGGCGTACCGCTTCTGCAAGCTCTGCGCGGGAGAAATCGAAGTGTTCGCACAGCGCCTTAGAGACGGTCATACCCATCTTTTTCATCTGCTGTTCGAGGGTTTTCTGTAGCATGGGCACACAGGAGCCGCACTGGGTGCCAGCCGTGGTGCATGCCTTTAGGGCGGGTACGTCGTGGTTGCCGTCAACCACTGCCTGACGGACTTCGCCGAAGCTAATGTTGTTGCACGAGCAGAGAATGGCATCGTCAGGCAGCTCTGTATCAGGAATGCCGTCGCCGCCACCTGCCGCCGTGAGATACACATTGGGCTCTGCCGGGAGTTCTCGTCCCAGCAGCGGCTTGAGGGAATCGAAAGGAGCGGTGTCTCCCACGAAAACGCCGCCGAGGAGAGTCTTGGCGTCGCCGCTGGTCACGATCTTCTGGTACATGCCGCGCGCGGGGTCTGCGAAGAGAATTTCGAGGCAGCCTTCCGTGGTGCCGCGGCGGTCACCGAAGCCTGCAACCTGTACGCCTGAGAATTTGAGTTTCGTGGCGATATCGAATTCTTCGACCTGAGCATCTTCGTTGCCGTTGAGCAGATTCTTGGCGACCGCATCCGCCATCGCGTTGGCGGGGGCAACCAGACCCCAAGTTCGTCCAAGTACGCAGGCTACTTCGCCGATAGCCCAGATATGCTCGTCGCTTGTGTGGCATGCATTATTGACGAGAATACCACCGCGTTCGCCAGTCTCTAGTCCAGCGGCGCGTGCCAGCTCATCGTTGGGGCGAATACCTGCAGCGAAGACCACGAGGTCTGCATCAATCTGGTGAATAACGGCTTCGTCCGAGGTGGAATCTGCTACGGAGACCGAAATAACCTCGCCTGAGGCATCTTTGTTGATAGCGGATATGAACGCACCGGTTTCGATGTCGATCCCGGTTGCTTTGATCTGGGCGTTGACCGCGTAACCGCCGCCCTGATCGACCTCCACGGAGAGAAGCCACGGGGCAACATCGAGGATGGTGGGTTCGGCACCAAGGTCTTTGAGACCTTCTGCGGCTTCCAGCCCGAGAAGGCCTCCGCCGACAACAATACCGCGCGGTGCGCGCCCAAGTTTAGTCTGCAACCGTTCAACTTCGGAGACCATGTTTTTAACATCGTCTGCGGTGCGGAATACATGGGCGCAATCTGCGTTAGGAATCGGAATGCGCACCGCACTTGAACCGGTAGCGAAGACAAGCACATCGTAGGGGTAGTCTACGCCGTCTGAACCTTTAACAACGCGCGAGTCACGGTTGAGTGATTCGCCACGGGTATTGTTAACCAGGTTGATCGTGGACTCGTCCCAGAGCGCTGGGTCGCCAAGGGTAAGGTCTTTGTCGGTATCTTTAAAAAGCTGTTCGATAGCAACGCGGTCGTACGGAATATACGGTTCATCATTGAGAACGGTAATGGTGTCAGAGGCGCGTCCAGCGTCTTGGGCACCTTCATGATAAGCGCGTACAAAACGCCATGCTGCGGGTCCTGCACCGACGACCAGAATATTACGGGCGGTGTTCCCAGGGCCGTTCTGAGACATATTTGTCCTTCCTAGTTGTGTGTATACCGACTTCAGCAAAGAATGACCTGTCTCTAGGAACCGGCAATGCAGGAAAACCGGGAACAAACCTTGAGCCAGAACAACAAGAGTGTGGGATTATGTTGTTTTATACGCAGATTCTTGCTTGTAAAAAGTCGCTGTTTTTATCTTACACAGAGGCTATACGACGAAAGTGCCAAAATCGGTATTTTTGAGAAAAATTTTAAGGAAATTCCTTGAAATATCTAGGGATCAATGGGTGTTTTTGACCCTAAGGATTGTTGTTTTAGGTAAGCCTAAACTCCCTAAAGCGCTGTGTTTTTAAGGGTTTTTCAGACCTTTAGTAGCTTAGGTATGTCATATTTTTATCTGTGGTTTTTATAAGGTAGACTCCAAACAGAACACACAAGAAATACTTGTGCTCTCGTATGCCGCCTTCTGTCTATGCTGATTTGATATGTAGCTCTTGACTGTGACCGGTTGCATAGATAGCACCTGTCGAAAGGTAGAGCCGTCATGGCTGAAAATGCCGCCGTAGCACCTTCCTGGGTTCGCATCTGTCCCGAAAGTGAACTCGAAGAAAATTGGGGCGAAGTTGCCCTCGTCAAAGGTCAGCAGTACGCAATCTTTAAAACTAAGCATGGGTACTATGCATGCGATCATCGTGACCCTAATAGTCAGTCTCTTGTGATTGCTCGCGGCATTGTTGGAGAGAAAGACGGACACTCGACTATCGCCTCGCCCCTTTATAAAGAGGTGTATGATCTCACCACGGGTGAGTGTGTCTCAGGGGCTGACTATACGATTGGTGTGTACCCTCTAGAAGTGCGAGACGGCGATATTTACCTACAGGTCTAATTCTTAGAGTTTTGTTCTGTAACTTTTAGGCTACTCTCAGGTTGTGGGTACGAAAGTTCAGGGTCTTTTCAGACGCGGTTGTTACGGTGCAGAGTAATCACTCAAAAACATACGCATACTGAAAAGAGAAAACCAATGAATTCGCCATACACCACTTTCACCTCTACTCCTTCACGTCGCGCTACTCTTATTGGTTTTGGGGCTTTTGGGATTGCAACCCTCGCCGGATGCGCCCCCTCCGTCAAGAGTGTTCAAAACTCGCCGAGCAACAGCTCATCCTCTTCAAGCTCTAGCGCTTCGTCAACAAGTTCACCCAGCGACTCGACCTCACCGGAAGAGTACGCAAAGTTCGTTGCTGACTGGAATAAATATGTGGGAGACATAAAACTTCCGACTAAAGATAAAGGCGGTTATACTCCCGCAACCAACACCGAGCCTGCAAAGAACGTTCCCGAACCTGATATTGACGAGAATGCCATACGCCAGAAGACCCTGGAAGGCTCATATAAGGCTCTTGCCGCCTATGAGGCATCATTCCTTTACGCGGTTCTTACCGGAAATTCTGAATATGCGAAGAAACTTAGCCATGAAGATGATCCGAATCTTCGACCACAATTTGACTTGTATCGTGACATTTATAACGGTGGTGGCTGGATGGAAGGGTACGACCTCAAGTGCTGGATTCTTGATAAAAGGCCTATGGTAGTATTCGAATCCGATATCGTTGCTGTTGCTTGGAATTATGGTGAAAAGTTTGAAGCCTATAAAGCCCACCTCAGCAAGGAAGAAGTGGCAGACCAGCCAGCAGATACAGCGGATAACATCTACATGGTGACCATATACGATGGTGGATCGTGGAAGTACGTTACCAATACCTATCTGAAGCAAAAATATCCTCAGCTTGTTGAAAATGGCAACAGCTCTTCCTCCGCTGCCTAGCTACATTACTCTTACGGTTTTAGCCGCAGAAATCTCTAAAGTAATTTTCAAAAGTTCTTTTGGCTCCCCAAATACTTTCGGGGAGCCAGAAGATAATAATTATGTAAAAATCCTCGACTGTACATTCCTTGAACTAACCAAATACATTAAGAAGCTTTCTGCCGAGGGAATTTAAGCCTCCATTTCTACCCAAAACGTTATATGTAGTAGCGATGTGGCAGATGCCTTCAACATCTCTTAAGGTCATACGCCGAGTGGTCTTTAGCCTGTTGACGACACTTTCTGGCGTCGAGCGCGCGAGACGAATAGCGCCCCGCACAGCAGCAGTCCCCAAATGAGGAAAAGGGGACTCCATAAGTAGGTGTGTCCCGCGATGATTGGATTATCCAGGGAAGCTTTGCCAGTTACTACACGCTGCCACCCCGTAAAAGTTCCACGGCCGCCCCAGCCTATAAGCACTATAGAGCCCACCCAAGAAACAATGCGAACCCACGCGTGCGCAGGCGGTCGTAGATGGTCTATAAGCGGCACAAGTGCGCCCGTAACTTTGGCGATAAACACGGCAGCCAGTAAAAACCGCACCGGAACGTTACCCTCTTGCTGTAGTTCGACAGCCATCGGCCCCACGGTATCTAACAGCCACATCCCGCCGCACATCCAGTAAAAGCTGGGTGCAGCGTGCAATAAACCTGCGATAGCGGCTCCAATAAACAGTGGTGTTCCGGCGGATCGCGTGCGGGTTTTCTCCATGTCATACAGTCTAGAAGCCATCACTTGTTCCAGCTAGCAGGAAACGTAAATATTGTCCCAAAAATGATTTTTGTTCTATAGTCCCAAAAATATTGCTAATAGAACATAACGGATTGCTTTCTATGGAGAATTCCGAGATTCTGGGGCTTCCCGAATTAGCAACCGAGACGACTCTGCTTGCCGTGCACATGAAGAACGTGAGCTACACTTACCCGAGCAGAGCATTCAGGGGCTAGCGACTTCTGTTAAAAATTTATGTTTTTCAGATTCAATAACCCCTTATTTCAGAGGGAGCCGAACTGGCGCGGAATGTCAGAAGTGCATCATTGAGGAAGGAAATCGATGTGGGGAGACCCGTGAACTTTCCCACAGCATTCTGGGCGTGTTCTTCAGAGAAACAGGACGTCCCATGTGCTGTATAAACGCTAGATAAACGAAAATTTTTTCGTTGACAGAGCACGTAAAAATGCATATTTAGTGGAGGCTGGCAAGAATGACCCCAATACCTAGTGTCGAGGGTTAATATTCAACTGAAAGTGTATGAAAACATTGAGTATATTTGTAAAAACATGCATTTACGACACGCCCGAGATGCGTCACAGAGGGTCTGAAAGCGGGTAAAAATTGGGTTTTTTGTAGCTTGCACCCGTAGCTACAAACCCCATAGAATGTAGATGTTTGCAAAGACCCGGCGATCACCGGCGAGCAATTCGGAAGAACAGACCGCACCTGCGGGACCCCACCTTTTCGCTGCGGCGAGGGGCGCCTTAGCGGAACAGATGCAGTCTTAGTAGACCCGGACGGTTAAGCCCGATACAGCTGTTAATAAGCGACTGATACTCGCTCAACGTGCCGCTCTCCGGGGGCGTAAGAACGTTCCTGATGAACAGTTCATAGCCCCGGGGGAGGTCGGTGCGTTTGTCTGTATCAGTAAGCAAGGTGGTACCGCGCCAGCATATACGCCCCATGAGGGGTGCACGATGAAGGCGTCCTTGCACCCGTTTGTCCATCCTCGGCAAAGGGTGCGGTTCACGTACCCAATGGCGGGAATCTGAACAGAAATAGGGCGCACTGCATGTCAGAAAATATCTACCCCAAGGTGAGCGCGTTTGAAGCCTCAGGATACGGTGTAAGCGCATCACCTAAATTCCCTAAGCTCGAAGAAGCTGTACTCGACTATTGGAAGAAAGACGGAACCTTCCAAGCATCTATCGATAACCGCGAAGCCGGGCCCCACGGCGATAACGAATTCGTCTTCTACGATGGCCCTCCATTTGCAAATGGTCTGCCGCACTACGGGCACCTGCTCACAGGTTACGCGAAAGACCTTGTAGCACGTTACCAAACTCAGCGCGGGCATAAAGTAGAACGCCGCTTCGGCTGGGACACTCATGGTCTGCCTGCCGAGCTTGAAGCCATGAAACAGCTCGGCATGACCGATAAACAAGAAATCCTAGAGATGGGCATCGATAATTTCAATGATGCCGCGCGCGCCTCCGTGCTCAAATACACCAATGAGTGGGAACAATACGTTACCAGGCAGGCGCGTTGGGTGGACTTCGAGAACGACTATAAGACCCTCAACGTTGAGTACATGGAATCCGTGATTTGGGCGTTCAAGCGTCTCTACGATAAAGGGCTCACGTACCAAGGGTTCCGTGTTCTGCCGTACTGCTGGAAAGACGAAACCCCGTTATCGAACCACGAGCTGCGCATGGATGACGACGTCTACCAGGATCGTCAAGATCAGACCGTCACGGTAGCTTTCGCTCTCACCGCGGACGACTCGCTCGCTGCCAATAAAAATATTGTCGCTGAACTGGCAGGCGTTGAGGCGCTTGCCTGGACCACCACCCCCTGGACCTTACCCACCAACCAGGCGCTCGCCGTCGGACCCGACATTGAATATGTCGTAGTTCCCGGTGCCGGTGAGCTCAGCGGACGGCGCTTCCTCATCGCAGCTGATTTGTTGGGAACCTATGCGAAAGACCTCGGGTATGCAGGGGAGAGCCCCGCCGAGGATGCGGCAGCCGCCATCACAGCGCGCTACACCGGCTCCCAACTAGAAGGTGTGCGCTACACTCCGCTGTGGGATTACTTCGCCGATGCCGAGAAATGGGGCACAGGAACCTCATGGCAGATTCTCGTTGCCGATTACGTAAGTACCACCGATGGTACCGGTATCGTTCATCAGGCACCCGCCTATGGTGAAGACGACCAGAAAGTTTGTGAATCCTACGATATTCCCGTGGTGCTTTCGGTAGATGAAGGCGCCAGGTTCCTTCCCCTATTCGGACAGCCTAGCCCTTCAGGGTCTACCGCACTTGCGGGTATCGCCGGAGTTCAGGTTTTCGAGGCAAACCGCACCATTATTAATGCTCTCAAGGCAGATGGTGCGCTCATCGTGGAGAAATCCTATGTGCACTCCTACCCGCACTGCTGGCGCTGCCGTAATCCTCTTATTTACCGCGCCATTACCTCTTGGTATGTGAAGGTGACCGAGTTCAAAGACCGCATGTCTGAGCTGAACGAGCAGATCAACTGGATTCCCGAAAATGTCAAGTACGGGCAGTTCGGTAAGTGGGTTGAGAACGCTCGCGACTGGTCAATTTCGCGCAACCGTTTCTGGGGTTCTCCTATTCCCGTTTGGGTTTCGGACGATCCAAATTATCCTCGTGTTGATGTTTACGGATCGCTTGAAGAACTCAAAGCTGACTTTGGTCGCCTGCCGCTGAACAAGGAGGGGCAGCCAGATCTGCACCGCCCCTATATTGATGAGCTGACGCGTCCAAACCCTGATGATCCAACGGGTAAGTCTACGATGCGCCGCGTCGAAGACGTGCTGGACGTATGGTTTGACTCCGGGTCGATGCCGTATGCGCAGGTTCACTATCCCTTCGAGAATAAGGACTGGTTCGAGAACCACTATCCGGCGGACTTCATCGTTGAGTATATTGGTCAGACCCGCGGCTGGTTCTACACCCTGCATATTTTGGCGACCGCACTATTTGACCGTCCTGCTTTTAAGAATGTTGTCAGCCACGGCATCGTGCTCGGCTCTGATGGGCAGAAAATGTCAAAGTCGCTGCGCAACTACCCGGATGTCTCTGAAGTTCTTGACCGCGACGGCTCAGACGCTATGCGCTGGTTCCTCATGTCATCGCCGATTCTGCGCGGCGGCAACCTGATTGTGACCGAGCAGGGGATTCGTGAAGGGGTACGACAGGTGATGCTTCCGCTCTGGAACGTCTATCACTTTTTCGCTCTCTACGCGAATGCCGCCAATAAAGGCGCGGGATATACGGCACAGGTGAAGTACGATTCGCAGCATGTGATGGATCGCTTTATTTTGGGTAAAACCCGGGAGCTGATACAGCAGGTTACTGCGGACATGGACTCTTACGATATCTGGAGTGCCTGCGAGCATCTGCGTCTTTATGCTGATGCTCTTACCAACTGGTATGTGCGCCGCTCACGTGAACGTTTCTTTGACGAAGACCCCGATGCCTTCGATACCCTGTACACCGCTTTGGTGACGGTATCAAAGGTAGCGGCGTCACTTCTGCCGCTCACGACCGAAGAAATCTACCGTGGCTTGACCGGCGAGCGTTCGGTACATCTTGCCGACTGGCCTGCCGCTGAAGACTTTGCTGATGAATCTGAGCTGCTTTCGCTCATGGAAACCGTACGGGCGGTATGCTCTACAGGGTCTTCTCTGCGTAAAGAGAAGAAGATCCGTGTGCGTCAGCCTCTGCAATCGCTCACGGCGGCCATTGCCAACGAGCAGTTCGCACAGCTGGAAACCGCATTCGGCACTAAGGGCGCCGATTACTTCGCCAAGATTGTGAAAGACGAGCTGAACCTGCGTGAAGTTATCCTCGTGAATGCACAGGACGCTAACCCAGCCGACTACGGTATCTCGCAACAGCTGAAGGTGAATGCCCGTGCCGCAGGTCCCCGCCTTGGTAAACAGGTTCAGACAGCTATTAAGGCATCGAAATCTGGCGATTGGACAATCGCCGAAGACGGTACCGTAACCGTTGCTTTCAACACCATCGACGGCGGACTTGCACTAGTTGACGGCGAATATGAGCTGGCAACCGTGGTAGCGTCCTCGGACGATGGTACCGAGCGTGAAGCGGCAGCCGTGCTGCCCGGCGGTTTCCTAGTGCTGAACATCGAATTAACCGATGAACTTGTAGCAGAAGGTATTGCCCGCGATACTATTCGCGCTATTCAGCAGGCCCGTAAAGATGCCGGACTGAATGTCTCTGACCGCATTAACCTAACGGTGAGTGCCCCGCAGGACACCCTGGAGGCTCTGCGCACCCACGAGGAACTGGTCACTGGCGAGACCCTAGCGGTTTCCCTGGACCTCACGGAGGGCGAGAGCCTGACCATTACGGTCGCAAAGGCAGCATAGAATAGGGGCAATATAGCCTCTAAGCCGCCCCGGCACATATAACACACCGCGGTATGTACCGTGCTGGGGTGGCTATACACCCAAATATATATCTGTACATAAGGCAGAATCCTGGTAAAGACGCTGGCCGCACAGCTTGATACCAGCCAAGGAAAGAACACTATGAGCGAGATGAGCTACCCAGCAATCCCGGACCCCGAAGGGGTTGAACGCGTCTACGGTGAATTGCTAGCACGCGCCCCCGAAAATAAGATGGCTCCCCGGCTGGATGCGGTTCGTCGAGCCGTTGAAATCCTCGGGGATGTGCACCGCGCCGCCCCGGTCATCCACATCACCGGAACTAACGGTAAAACCAGTACCGCCCGCATGATTGAATCGCTTTTGTTGGCTCATGATCTGCGCACCGGGCGTTTTACTAGCCCACATCTCGAAAGCGTTACTGAGCGCATCAGCATTAACGGTGAACCGGTGCCTGATGCCACGTTCGTGCGCGTTTGGGATGAAATTTTGCCATACCTCACTCTTGTGGACGAAGAATTTGCTGCACGTGGAGAACCAAAACTTACGTTCTTTGAGTCCATCACCGTACTTGCTTTCGCTATTTTTGCCGATGAGCCCGTGGACGTGGTGATTCTAGAAGTCGGGATCGGTGGTTCGTGGGATTCTACGAATGTAGCCGACGGTATTGTCTCCGTCGTGGCACCCGTTGGCCTTGACCATACCGATATGCTGGGGGATACTCTGGCTGAGATTGCAACGGAAAAAGCCGGGATTATTAAACCCGACGGATACCTTATTTCTGCGGCGCAAGACCCTGAAGTAGCGACCATACTTCTTGATACTGCTCGTAAGCAGAACGCCAAGTACGCCTTCGAAGGTGTTGAATTTGGTGTGGTTGAGCGTGACCGCGCGGTCGGCGGGCAGCTTTTGACTCTCCGAGGTTTAGCAGGAGAATACCCCGAGATTGAGCTCCCCCTACACGGTGAGCACCAGGGGCAGAACGCATCATTAGCTCTTGCCGCAGTCGAGGCATTTTTCGGTGGGGATCGTGCCCTTGCGCGAGATGTAGTACTCGCCGGATTCGCCCAGGTACGTTCGCCAGGGCGGCTTGAGATGATTCGCAGCGAGCCTTTGGTAGTGCTTGACGCCGCCCATAATCCGCATGGGGTGCGCGCCGCATCTACGGCTTTTAAAGAGGCATTTGAACTGTCCCATGTGCATGCAGTCGTCGGTATTCTAGGCGAAAAAGACGCTCTCGGTATTTTTGAAGTACTTCGTGAAGAATACGTAGACTCAACCGATGCCACATTCCGGTTGTATCTTTCTGCCTCAGAATCTTCCCGAGCCATTGCCCCGGAAGAACTTCAAGAGATCGCCCTCGACGCCGGGTTCGACGAAAACATTATTACGGTATATGACCACCTGGATGAGGCTCTTGCCATCGCCATGGAGAACGCCCTCTTTGAGCAGGAAACTGCTGGTGTGTTGGTAACAGGATCGGTCACGGTCATTGGGGAGGCGCGTACCCTGCTGGCACAACCCGCCCAAGAATCCACTGCACAGCACAACGCCGAGCCTGAAGAACTCGCTGAGGCTGCAGAAACCGATTCCGATGAACTATTTGGCGAGATTATGGCTGAGCTGGCGGGGGAGGAACCTCGTGAAATCCCGTTAGAAGACTCATTGGGATTGCCTCTGGCAGACGGCACCGATAATCCTGAGGAAAGCTAAGACTATATGGCAAAAAAGCAGTTTATGACACGCGCTCAACGGGATTGGAAGCCCGGGACGGTTAAGAAACCACGTTCTACGAAAGTCATGTTTGCTTCCACCATTTTGGTACTCGAAGCATTCACGATTTTCTTCGGCACACTAGCCGTTTTCGGACTTCATTTCAACGATCCGAGCACTGTAAAAATTATAATCTGGGTTGCAGGTTTGGTTCTTGCCGGTGCGTGTATATTCCTACCCGCTAAGCTGGCAAAACCGTGGGGATACTCTGCTGGTTGGGTGCTTCAAGGCGCCATGCTTCTTGCCTCAGTCATTGCGTTACCCCTCTCGCTCGTAGTAACAATCCCGTTTGTTGCCTGCTGGTGGTATGCGCTACACGCCGGTACCCGCATCGATGCCGAAAACGAAATACGCGCCGCCGAACAAGAAGAATGGGAGCGTAAAAACTTACATGAGAGTGAGTAAGCAACGATACAGGCGATTATGCCATGATCGCTGGCAACACCAAGATATAGGTATAAAAATCCCTGTCTTTATGACGAGAAACTTAACCCTAGGCGCCGAACACGTTAGGATAGCTACAAAGGGTTCAACGCATCATACTGCGGCTGCGGTATGATGCGTCACTTATCACCACCGATAAACAGGTATATGTAAAGGAGCAGCACATGGGTGCCGTTGAGCAAACATCGGAAACCGACGATCTACTATCTGAAGATGTTATAGACTCCCAGGTTTCCTCTCGTGAGCGAGATACGGCAGAAGGATCGGAGCGTTCCTTAGCGATCTGGCTCTTTATGACGGGAGCTATAGCCCTGGCTTCATCGGCAACCCTTGTTTTTGAGCGTCTTCAGATTTTCGTGGATGCGGGGCATACCTCGGTCTGCGACATCAACGCCCTTCTTAACTGCGGCACCGTGATGCGCACCCCGCAAGCTGAAGCCTTTGGATTCCCCAACCCCTTCATCGGACTCATAGGGTTCTCCATCGTTATGACGATAGCCGCCTCCATGCTTGCAGGAGCTACCTTCAAAAAATGGTTCTGGGTAGCCACCAACATCGGCTTAGCGCTCGCTACGGCGTTTGTCTTCTGGCTCTGGTTTGAGACTACCTTCCACATTAACGCACTATGTCTTTTCTGCATGATCGTGTGGGTTATGACGATTACTATGTTTGTAAAGGTGACGGTACGCAATATTTCTCATAGCGTTATTCCTGCCCCTGAAAATATTCGTGAGAGTATCGGTACGTGGAGCTGGTTTACTATCACCTTGGTGCTCATTCTCATCTTTGGGATTATTGTGATCCGCTTCTTTGACGTGATCATGAATATGATGCGCTAATTTTTATGTGAACACAGTGAGGGTGGGTCTTCCATAATCTTCTGGAAGACCCACCCTCACTGTTATATGGTTTCAACTCTAAGACAACCAAAGAGCAATCTCACGGGCTGCAGATTCGGGGGAGTCTGAGGCATGCACCAGGTTCTTTTGCACACCCTCACCCCAATCACGTCCGTAATCTCCACGAATTGTTCCCGGTGCTGCCGTTGTCGGGTCTGAGGTTCCCAGCATTGTACGTACACCCTCGATTACACGATCTCCGCTGAGAACAGCGGCGACCACGGGACCAGAAACCATGAAATCCACGAGGGAACGATAGAAAGGCTTGCCTGCGTGCTCAGCATAGTGCTGGGCGAGAAGTTCTTCGGTGGGCTGAAGCATTTTCAGTCCTTCAATCACGTAACCCTTAGTCTCAAAGCGGCTCAAAATCTCGCCAATAAGCCCGCGTTCAACACCGTCAGGCTTTACCAGAATTAGGGTCTTTTCGGTCATAATTTTCCTCTATCTTGTTTGCGTTCATTCTGTAGTGGTTGCTCAATATCATAGGGGAAAGAGGCGCCGACATGTGTGCTTCAGCCAAGATACGCATCGAAATTTTTAAGAAGAGGCGTATAATCGTAGCGTTATTGTTCAATCACCGAGGAGAATCCGTGAAAGGCTTTGGCACAACATTGATGCTGGCATCAGCAGTAATTTTTTTGGCGGCGCTACTCTTTCTGACCGCAGGAAAGTTCTCGATGGTGTGGGTTATTTTACTGATCGCAGCTCCTTTCGCTTTCATCCTCGGTATTCCCTTTGCCACAGGTTCCGGGCCAGAGTATCTGCCTAGTAACCCAAAACTGGCGCAGAAAGCACGCGAAAAACGTGATGCTGAACTAGGTCTCGGCTAGGTTTTACTCTCGTTATAAGCGCAATGTTGGTCACACCAATGTTGCGCTTTTTATGCATGTATGGGGTGTTCTGGATTGCACACGGTATAATGATGAGCGGTACATTTTTATGCCCCGCACGCATAAAAGATACCCAGTATATTGACCGAGAGAACGTGCACGCGCATCCGTCATAGCAAAAGTTCAGATAAGACGTTAGCGGATGATGACCCCAGGCATTGGCATCTTAGTGACATCTCGGTTAAACATACTGGCCGAGAAAATCATGAAGAAACGCATCCGCCGTATTTGCGGAGTAAGCCGACTTCGTGCTCGCCGTCTTGTACGCCCGGAAGCAAACGAAGGCAGACACAAAGAGCAGGCTTGAGCCACGTATTTCTTGGTAATTAGGCTTATGACACGCTAACGCGTCGATGCAGAGAGTTTTACGATGCGGCGTAAAATTCTTGAAGGAAGAAGAAAGAAAAGAATGGCTGACGAAAAGAACGCCCATCAATCTAGCATGAATATGGATGTTCTTGCTGACATGATCTCTCTCGCTGATAAACAGGATGTCTCCGGCGAGACGATGAGAACTCATCAGGAAAAAAATAATACCCGGGTTGAAAAGCAGGCAGATCCCCTGAAGGATAGTGAATCTGCAGTATCAGCAGCACCGCGTCGTAAGAACTCATCGCGCGCTAAGAAAGTTGCTGAACCCACGCCCGAAGACGCTGTTGCGGCTGGGTTAACGGATTTACGTAATCAGAAGGCTAAGCATGCCCCTGCACCAAGGAAGACTGTGGCTGCGGCCTCTGCCGAAGAAGTCGCGAACACTCTTGATACTCTTTTTACCCAAGCCGCCGAGTCTGCAGCATCAGCTGATGAAACTATGCCCCAACCCGAATCTCAGAAAACTGAAACCCGCGATTCTTCTGCCAAAAACCTTGCCTCTCCCGAAGTGGACACTGAGGTGTCCGAACTTGCCGAACAGACTGAGGTAGCAGAGCCTGTCTCTGATAACCGTGAAGAAGCCCAGACTGAAGAAGCTGCTCAAGAAGATAAGACAGCCATGATATCTTCGGAAGAAAACACTAAAGATGCTGACGAGCCTCATACCATCCAGTCAAAGGAATTAGTGGCAGAGAACGATGAAGACTCTGAGCCTCAAGCGACCTACGACGCTGAAGAGGATGAAGCTGAGACTTCTGAGCCGACAGACGAAGAGAGCACTGCCAGCACATTCGAAGATGAAAAGTCAGACGAAGAGGAAACGGCGGAGCCAGCAAAAACTTTGCGTGACGTACAGAATGAGAAGATTGCGCAGTTGCGCGAATCGGTGCGCCCGGGCGCTATGCCCCTATTCTATTCGCCCGAACCCACTGAGCTTTCTGAGCTTGCTTCTGCAGTCGCTGTGGAGCGCGAGCGTTTGCGTGCCGAGCGTTTGGAACAAGAGCGCCGCGATCGTATGGAGCGCCGTCGTGAAGAGGCAGCAGCTGAAGCTGAGGTGACGAGTCACCGCCGTCGCCGCCGCCGTCGTGGAACCGAAGATATAGAAATTGAAGGTAACGCCAATGACGAGGTTGAGACCGTTACCAAGGTCCGCACTCCTCGCCTTGCAGATTCTCATGCTTCTGACACCGTGACTGGCGTGCGTGGTTCTACCCGTCTTGAAGCTAAACGTGCGCGCCGCCGCGAGTCCCGATCGCTGGGTCGCCGTCGTCACATCGTGACCGAGGCAGAGTTTTTGGCGCGTCGCGAGTCAGTAGATCGTCAGATGCTTGTGCGTCAAAAAGAGGGGCGCATTCAGATTGGAGTTCTCGAAGACGGCGTGCTGGCAGAGCACTTTGTCTCTAAAACCCAGCAGGATTCCTTGATTGGGAACGTTTACCTTGGCAAAGTGCAGAATGTTCTTCCGTCCATGGAGGCAGCATTCGTCGATATTGGGCGTGGTCGTAACGCTGTTCTCTATGCGGGTGAAGTGAACTGGGATGTTACCGGTCTTGACGGTGCACCCCGCAAGATCGAGAATGCACTTAAACCGGGCGATTCCGTGCTGGTGCAGGTGACCAAAGACCCAATCGGTCATAAGGGCGCGCGTTTGACGAGTCAGGTTTCGCTTCCCGGTCGCTTCCTGGTGTATGTGCCCGGTGGCTCAATGACCGGTATTTCACGTAAGCTCCCCGATACTGAGCGTGCACGTCTCAAAAAGATTTTGAAGGATAAGCTGCCGGATGGCGCAGGCGTGATTGTGCGTACTGCAGCGGAAGGCGCATCCGAAGAAGAGCTGACCCACGATATTAATCGTTTGCGCGCGCAGTGGGAAGAGATTCAGGAAAAAGCGAATTCCCGCAAGGTGCTTGCCCCCGAAATGCTCTATCAGGAACCTGACCTGATGATTAAGACCGTGCGCGATGTCTTCAACGAGGATTTCACCTCTATGATCGTGCAGGGCCAGAGCGCATGGGACTCTATTGAGGCCTACGTGACCTATGTTGCCCCTGATCTGCTCTCACGCCTGCAGAAGTGGGAGGACGAAGATGATCTTTTCGACCATTACCGCATTAATGAGCAGCTGGCGAAGGCACTAGACCGCAAGGTATATCTTCCTTCGGGGGGTTCCTTGGTGATCGACCGTACCGAAGCTATGACCGTGGTAGATGTTAACACCGGTAAATTTACCGGTAGCGGCGGTAACCTTGAAGAGACCGTCACCAAGAATAACTTGGAGGCGGCAGAGGAGATCGTGCGTCAGCTGCGTCTGCGTGATATTGGCGGCATTATTGTTATCGACTTTATTGATATGGTGCTTGAATCAAACCGTGATCTTGTGCTGCGTCGTCTGATCGAGTGCCTGGGGCGTGACCGCACTAAGCACCAGGTTGCTGAAGTAACCTCGCTGGGTCTTGTGCAGATGACCCGTAAACGTTTGGGAACAGGTCTTCTTGAGGTCTTCTCTGAGCAATGTGACTCATGCGGTGGACGCGGTTTGTTGGTGCACGATCAGCCGTTAAGCGGACGTTCCGGCGGTGCCTCCGATTTCATTCACCGTCAAGAGCGCACCGAACGTAAGCGTTCACGAGCGGCTTCGCGCAATAATACCCGTGATGCCGCTGAGGGCGTGGACTCAGAGAAGGACGAGAAGAAGGCAGAGCGCCGCAACGCTATGGCCTCTATTGCTGCAGCCTCGCACACGGCTGACGAGCTTGAAGCTGAGGACCAAGCAAACCGTAAGAAGCGTAAACGTCGTAAGCGCTCTCGTCGTACCGAAACTGCCGAGCTTTCGCTGGAGCAGGAGATTCAAGGCATCAAGGCGGGGGCGAAGGCACACCGCGAAGTCTCATCCCGTGAGGACAAAGTTGCTGAAGTAACCGAGACCGATTGGATTGGTGAGCAGGGCGACTTTACACTGGAACAGCTTGCTGGGGCATTCGATCGTGATTTGACCCCAGAACATGATGCTCGGTTTACCCGCGAGTCTTCCCGTTCGGAGGCTATCCGCGCTGGAGAGGCGAAGGCTCGTGCCTCACAGAAGGCTGGCCGCATTACCCGCAGCGAGAGCGGTGGATTTAAGTCAAATCAGGGTGACGAGTCTTCAGCAGAGCAGAAGTCGCCTCGCGCCGAGCGTGAGAATCTGCAGGTTGAAGATGTGCACGAGAGCCCACGTAAGCGCCGCCGTTCGCGCCGTTCCTCTGAGAAGGAGCGTTCAGGTCGAGGGCAGGAGCAACGTGCGGAAGAGTCAGCTTCGGCCTCCCGTGTAAGTGGTGTTATTGGCAGCGCGCCGCGTGTGTCCGGTGTGATTACCCCCGGCGGGTCTGCCTCTAACTCGGTTGAGACTCAGAACGATAAAGATGGTTCTCAGCAGAAGATAGCTGCGCCAGCTGCTTCATCTGCACCGCGTAAACGTCGCTCCCGTCGAGCCGCTTCGTCGGCGGGAGCGCAGTCGAAGGTCGTGACGGTGGACGCCACCGAGTCGGCTCACGGTTCGGTTGTGGCTTCGGCTTCTGTGGCAGATGCGAAAGCACCCGTCGAATCTGAGGCTCCGACTCTCTTCGGTATCGGTGTTTCTGCTGCAGATATTAAGCGGCTTGGTAAGGAAGACTAACCGTATATGATTCCTTGCCGCAGATGATGAATATAACGTTGGCAATGCAGGACTAGAGGCTGTATTGCCAACGTTATTTTATAGTTTAGGGATACAATTGCGCATGACCCCGCGCATACAGTATCCTTAACGATTGGTATTTATCTCAGTGAAGCCCTATCGACGCAGGGTCAGCGGGAGATACCGCTTCTGGTTTTCCCCCATAGTGAGGACTTCCGGAAGACACCACCGGCAGACCGAGCGCGCATCCAACTGGGCAATCCCACAAGGAGCGCGGGCCGCATCCACATCTTATTACTCACCATGAGAGATACACGTGGAGCGCACAGCAATGAAAGCGCAGGCTGTCTGCACGTGTGAGATACGAAGAAGCAAGATGTCGAGAAAAGTGAGTCCCAAAGTGGCATACGCGATTGTACGCGCTGGCGGCCGCCAGGAAAAAGTCTCTGTCGGAGACAAAATTACCCTTGACCGTGTTGCAGGTGAACCCGGTAGCACCATCGAGCTGCCCGTACTGCTGCTCGTTGACGGTGACAAGATCACCGCTGACGCAAAGTCCCTGGCTTCCGCCAAGGTAACTGCTGAAAAGATTGAAGACCTGCGCGGTCCGAAGATCGTTATTCAGAAGTACAAGAACAAGACCGGTTACAAGAAGCGTCAGGGCTTCCGCGCTGAGCTGACCACCGTTAAGATCACCGCAATCAACGCGTAATCTTAACCACCGGATACAAACCTTAAGGTAGGAAAACAGAATGGCACATAAGAAGGGCGCAAGCTCCACCCGCAACGGTCGTGACTCGAACCCCCAGTACCTCGGTGTTAAGCGCTTCGGCGGTCAGACCGTCAATGCAGGCGAGATCCTTGTTCGTCAGCGCGGCACCCATTTCCACCCCGGCCTGAATGTTGGTCGCGGTGGCGACGATACTCTGTTCGCTCTGGCAGCAGGCACCGTCGAATTCGGTACCCGCAAGGGCCGCAAGGTCGTTAACATCCTGGCAGCAGCTGAGTAAAACTCGCTCACGCTAGGAAGAGGGGGTAGGCGAAAGTCTACCCCCTCTTACCATAAGATTTTCCGCATCTACTTGAGGATGCGCCCCCTCGCCAAGCTCAAGCAATCTCGTGTATTTTAGGCTTGTGCGAACCAGGAATTTACCAGAAGGAGAACACCCGTGGCAGAATTCGTGGACCGCGTGGTCCTGCATGTATCCGGTGGTCACGGAGGCAACGGATGTGTCTCTGTACGTCGAGAAAAATTCAAGCCTCTCGGCGGCCCCAACGGCGGTAACGGCGGTAACGGCGGGGACGTGATTTTGCGTGTTGATAACCAAACCACCACACTATTGGAGTATCATCACAGCCCGCACCAACACGCTCCCAATGGAGATATCGGCCGCGGCGATATGCACCACGGCTACAACGGCGAAGACCTAGTGCTTACCGTACCTCAGGGAACCGTCGTCAAAGATCGTGACGGTAACGTGCTTGCCGACCTGTTGCATGTGGGTGACGAATATACTGCTGCACGAGGCGGCCAGGGCGGTCTCGGAAACGCTGCGTTGGCATCCACCAAACGTAAAGCACCTGGCTTCGCACTCCTCGGTATTCCGGGGGAAGAAACCGATATTGTCCTAGAACTCAAATCCATTGCAGATATTGCGCTTGTTGGGTACCCATCAGCCGGTAAATCTTCGCTGATTGCTGCTATCTCTGCGGCTCGGCCTAAAATCGCTGACTATCCTTTTACCACTCTTATCCCAAACTTGGGTGTTGTGCAGGCAGGTGATGTTCGGTACACCGTTGCGGATGTTCCCGGTCTGATTGAAGGAGCTTCCGAGGGTAAAGGGCTTGGCCACCGCTTCTTACGTCACGTTGAACGTTCCTCCGCACTGGTGCATGTGATTGACTGCGCCACTTTAGAACCCGGGCGTGACCCTATCAGCGACTTTGAAGTTATTCGTGGTGAGCTTGAAAACTATGCGGTAGACCCCACCGCTGGGGTAACTGTGCCGCTCAATGATCGTCCCCAGATTATTGTTCTCAACAAAATTGATGTGCCTGAAGCGCGTGAACTTGCCGATTTCGTGCGACCTGAATTTGAGAACATGGGGTACAAAGTTTTTGAAATTTCGACGGCGTCCCATGAAGGGCTTAAACCGCTCATCTTTGCAATGGCAAACCTTGTGGAAGAAGACCGTCAGAAGCGTGTTACTCAAGAAGATAATTCTACGATTGAAGCCCCAGTTATTCGCCCCCAGGGCTTCCGCTCCAAGAAAAAACAAGAATTTATTATTCGCCGCGAAGAACGTAATTTGGAGCCGCTCTTTCGGGTTATTGGGGAGAAACCGGAACGTTGGGTTCAGCAGACCGATTTCAATAATGATGAAGCTGTTGGTTACCTGGCGGATCGCCTGGCAAAACTGGGGGTTGAGGACGAACTCTTTAAATCCGGTGCCCGTGCCGGAGACGCCGTGGTTATCGGTGAAAATGATAACTCCGTGGTCTTTGACTGGGAACCCACTATGGTAGGCGGCGCTGAACTTCTGTCTTCCCCTCGTGGTACTGACTCTCGCCTCGAAGAGATTATTCGCCCCACCCGAGCCCAAAAACGTGAGGAATATAAGGAACGCATGGATGCAAAAGCAGAGGCTCGCGCCGAGCTTGAGCAAGAGCGCGTTGCGGGTGTGTGGACTGAATCGGTGGAATATCGCCGTAAGCTCAAGGAAAAAGGTAAAGCTGAAGGTATTGATATGCCTGAGGCCAAGCAATAGCCCGGTAAGCCGGGGAATTAGGCAGCCTGACGACGTGGAAGATGTCTCAACTATCACGCATAAATAGGCCCGTCGTTTCGCGTATTTTCGCCCCTAACCGGTAGCATAGAGAGTAGCTTAACCATCGAAAGGAAGCACACACATGAACTCGGTTGTCCTAGCAGCTCACGGTGCTGAGCACACTGCGGGAATGCTTAACGGCATCCCGACCTATGTTTACGGCATCGTTGCTGCCGTCGTATTTACCGTTCTGCTGCTTGTTACTCTCTCGTACAGCGGACGCGGTATTGTACGGCCCGATCACACACCGGAGCTCATGGAGGGTGACGAAGCACAGGCATTGCGTAGCTATAGTGAGAAGCATAACCGCTAGTCGCTAAGGAAAGTATCGTGACTTTTCAAGCTCTGCGGCTCAGCCTTGAGTCGATTCCGTCGCGAACTCCTGGGCGTGTACGTCTAGGAGTTATGGGCGGCACCTTTGACCCTATTCACCACGGGCATTTAGTAGCCGCCAGCGAGGTTGCGGCGGTGTTTGATCTTGACGAAGTAGTATTCGTACCGACTGGTCAGCCGTGGCAAAAGACGGGGGAGAGGCACGTGAGCGATCCCGAGCATCGTTATCTCATGACGGTGATTGCGACTGCATCTAATCCACGATTTACGGTAAGCCGGATAGATATAGATCGTGGCGGCGCAACGTATACCTTTGATACCCTTAATGAACTACGTGCTCTGCGACCCGATGCAGATCTTTTCTTCATCACCGGTGCAGACGCGATTAGCCAGATCATGACGTGGCGTAATGCTCATAAGCTGTGGGAGTTGGCTAACTTTGTGGGAGTGACCCGTCCGGGACACGAGCTTGATCCTCCGTTAGGCGAAGGACGGCAGATTACCACACTTGAAATTCCCGCGATGGCAATATCGTCAACCGATATTCGCCAACGCGCCTCTAAGGGTGCCCCTATCTGGTATTTGGTTCCTGATGGCGTGGTGCAGTACATCAATAAGTATCGGTTGTATTCTCCTGAGGATGCTGCCACGCACTACGGCGGCGGGCTGCCTCGCCAGAAAGACTCAACAGATATTCAACCAACTAGTGAAGACAAAGTAATGGAACAAGAGGTTTTACATGGCTGAAGCTAAGGGCAAAGAAGAGAAGCCCTACAGCGAGGGAGACGCGTACCTCTACGAAACATACGTGACTGAGGACGGCATTGAGGTGCCGCCTCCCACGCGTGTGATGGGTCCGCGCCGTCTAGCACGTTATCGCGAAGACGTGGCGAACTATCTGCGCGCTATGGGTCGTGGCGAGCGCCCTAACCCTGTTGAGAATATGGGGTCTTTGGCAAATACCCACGATATAGATCCACGCGTTTTGGCGGTACAGCGTCGTTTTGCTGCACTCGCTACTCAGGGGTCTATTAAGCTGAATGCGAATGATGAAGAGAAACTGCATGAACCTGAGCCGCTAACCAGCACTATGCGTGCTCTTCGCCCGGAAGAGGTTAAAGCTAATAAGCCTGCGCCAGCTGCTGCCCCTGCCGCGCCTCCGGCGCCTGCTCCTCAGCCACAGCCGGAAGATTCCCTGCTTCAGGATTCCCTCCATGTGGAGGCAGACGATTTGACGTTCACCTCGTCAATCCCGATTATTTCTCCTGATAATTCCCCGAAGATGCACCAGTACATGGTGCGCGATGAGCCTGTTGTCGAGGGTGAAGATACTGAGATCGTTGAGACCGAGGATCAAACTGTTTCCTCACAGGCTCGCCCGGCAACTGCACCGCAGCCTACAGTAAAACCTAGTGACTCTAAAGCTCAGCAAAGCCGTCATACAGCTGATGCGCAGAGTGAAGCCGATGAGAACCGCATTAATGTTGCTCCTGTGCCGTTGAACCTTCCTTCGCCCATCCGCGCGATGGATGCTCAGGGACTTGACCTGTCGGTTCTGGACGAGAAATCTCAGCAAGATAGCGCATCCGCTCAAGCTGGCTCTGAGGCTAAGGAACAAAACGATACCGTCGCAGCAAAGAGTTCGGCGCAGCATGCTCAGACTGGTGCTCTTCCTGCACAGAAAGCGGCAAAGAACGGTTCTGTTAAACGAAAACCGTCGGCAACCGGCACTGTTCCTAAGATTCCTGCTCGTACTGGCTCTATGCCGAAGGTCTCGGATCGCACTGGTTCAACCCCCAAGGTGAAAGCGTCTGAGCAGAAAGATGCAGCTCCGAAGGTTGCAAACCCTTGGAATACTGTCCGTCTGCAGAATCCGATGAGCGCAGATTCACCGTCGCAGGCGTCCGAGCGCACCGGCTCAACCCCCAAAGTCTCACCGCGTACCGGGTCTGTATCGCAGGTGTCTTCTTCGCGCACTGGATCTGTGCCTAAGGTGCCTACTCGTACCGGCTCGATGGCGAAGGTCTCGGATCGTACCGGTTCGACTCCGAAGGTTTCCGAGCGTACCGGTGCCACCCCGAAGGTGAACACCCGTACAGGTTCCGTCTCGCAGGTGTCTTCTTCGCGCACTGGATCTGTGC
>NZ_KV793056.1:1969-40019 GCF_001808385.1 Rothia sp. HMSC08A08 | reverse complement strand
AGGTTTCCGAGCGTACCGGTGCCACCCCGAAGGTAAACGCGCGTACTGGTTCGCTTTCACAGGTGAAGAAGTCTGATTCTGCACCCGCTAAATCTCCGACAACAGGTTCTACCTCTGCTGTTAAACCATCGCCTCAGAGTAAGGATGCAAAGCCTGTTGCACCTTCGAAGAATAAGCCAGGCTTTGATAAAGCTCTAAATGATGGCAAGAACCTCACGTCAGACCAAGCAACTGAACTCGCACAGCGCGTGTCTGCACGTACGGAAAAGGCGATGACCTCCTCAATTGCGAAGGTTAACGCTGCTAAGTCTCCTCGTAGGCTTGGAAATACTGCAAGCATGAAACAGGTTCCTGCAACGAACACGGATGAAACAGTGTCGAAGTATGAATCTATTGAGACAAGCGAAAACAAGTCCTTGTCCCTGCTGTCCTGGATCGTAATTATCGGGTGCATTGTCCTAGCTATTCTGGGTGTGTACATGTTTATCTCCAATCAAAGGTAACGATTGGCATTAAGCATTTGCTTGCTTTGGCGCCTGTCCGTCAGAGAAACCTGGCGGCAAGAAAGGAAAAAATGACTGCTGCACAGTCCTCTTGTGAGGCTCTGCGCATTGCCGCCCGAGCGGCGGAAGAAAAACAAGGAACCCAGCTTTTTGCGGTAGATGCTTCTGACGCTATGGGGCTGATTGACGGTTTCTTGGTAGTTTCGGCACATAATGAGCGCCTCGTCAATGCGGTTGCTGATGAAATTGAGGATGCGCTTCGAGAACAGGCTGATTTGAAGCCTGTACGCCGAGAAGGACGTGCATCTGGTCGTTGGATTCTCCTGGATTTTGGGGACATCGTAGTGCATGTTCAGCATGTAGAAGATCGCGAGTTCTATGCTCTGGATCGTTTGTGGGCGCAGGCTCCGCGTATTGAACTAGGAGTTACCCATGAAGTTCCGTTTGACCTAGAAGGCGAAAGCGACGAGGAAGCGTCTCGGGTCGTTCCTGCTGACGAATAACAATTTTGTTGCACCATGCGGGCACCGCTGAGGTATACCAGAATTTGGTATCTTCGGCGGTGCTCTGCATTTTATGTCTGTACCAGTGCGAGAACTTGCATGCGTGGCAGAAAGATGTGTATTATGTTTTCTGTTGCTAAGGCAACGCAAAACTATATGAGGGGATATGGCGCAGCTGGTAGCGCACCTGCATGGCATGCAGGGGGTCAGGGGTTCGAGTCCCCTTATCTCCACTATTTACCGTCTGGTCCAAAAGGACTGGGCGGTATTTTATTATTTTTCTAACAGTACATGGTGCTTTCACATGAATGTACCTTTGGCGCGTAATAGTATTTGTCCCTCACACGAAATTAATAGTGCGAAGAGATAAGAGGGGTATGGCGATTACCCCGAACAATACATTTAAAAACCTAGCTAAGATTCTAAAAAGAGTTTAAAGAATGTGCTCCTTCATCCAGGAAAGAGAGGGGGGTATGCATCTTATTGAGAGCTCCTATGTTGAAGTGCACGATCGACTATTGTCATAACGAAGCGCTTAGGCACCACACGGGTTACAAATCGTGCCACAATGGCGTTCCCCACTCCATCCACAAAACTGGGTTTCGTGGTTTTTAGAGTACGCAACGTGTTGTCTAACAGCTGATGGACAGAGCGCATTTTTCCGACTGCTGCAGATTCACCGGCGATTTCAAAGAATGAGGTATCGGTGGGGCCGGGACAGACCGCAAGTACGCGGATGCCGTCTTTTCGGGTTTCGGACCAGAGCGCTTCAGTAAAGGAAAGCACGAATGCTTTGGTGGCACCGTACACCGCCATATGCGGCAGTGGCTGAAAGGCAGCAGTCGAAGCAATGTTGATGATGGTTCCGTTTTTGCGTTTACGCATAGCGGGCAGATACCGAGCCGTCAGACCTGTTAATGTGAGGCAGTTAAGGCGTACTTCTTGTTCCAGACGCTCAGGGTTCTCATCGGCGACGTCACCGGAGGTTCCAAACCCTGCATTATTGACGAGTACATCAATCTCTAACCCGGCACGGTTCGTTTCTTCCCAGAGTCGCTCAGCCGCATCGGGTTCGGATAGGTCGAGAGCAAAGACGGTAACTCGAATACCATGCTGAGACGTGAACTCCTCGGCGAGCTTATTGAGCTTATCCTGGCTGCGCGCGACGAGTACGAGATCTTGTTTTTGGGCAGCGTAGCGACGTGCAAATTCTTCTCCGATGCCCGAGGAAGCACCAGTAATTAATGTAGCCATGATTCTCCTTTCGTAATTTTCGTATCAATGTCAAAGCTACAATATACGGTCGTGCTAAAGACCTGCAGGACACGAAAAACTACCTGAAAGCAGAATTTGCCCTAGCCCTTGAGAAGAGGAAAGGGGAATACACCTATGAACAGATGGAATAGTTAAGCCATATTTGGAGTATTTAAGACGTAAAAGCTAAACTTCAAGAAGCTAGGGAATGGGCGGAATCTTGCCACCGCGAAGATGCATGAAGTTTCTACGCTCAAGAACCTTACGCCGTGTACTAGGAAAATATCATCCGTCAGGAGGGAACTCATGCATTCACCTATACCGAGCTACCTTGACGAAGTCCTCCAAAGCGTTGCGGCCGATAGAACGGGTGTACTTGCGAATTATATTCCTGAACTTGCCGAGGTTGATCCTGAACGTCTTGGCGCCTCTATAGCTATGGTCGATGGGGAACTCTATGCTTCCGGCGATACTGATTCGCTATTTACCATTCAATCCATCTCAAAGCCTTTCGTGTATGCTTTAGCCCTTGCTGATCGCGGGTTTGAGAAAGTCTTAGACAAAGTTGGAGTTGAACCGTCCGGGGAACCCTTCAACGAGATCTCCCTTGAAGACAGCTCTGGTCGTCCGCTAAACCCCATGATTAACGCCGGCGCAATTACCACGCATTCTTTAGTCGGTACAGAAACAATGAATCGGGCAGAGCGTATGGAACGTGTGATTTCTGGGCTCTCTGCCTTCGCTGGCCGTTCCCTTGACGTTGATGAAGCGGTGTACTCATCTGAAATCGAGCACGCGCATCGTAATCTAGCGATCGCTCATATGCTTCGCAGTCACGACATTCTCACGGAGAACCCCACCGGTGTAGTCGAAGGCTACACCCGTCAATGCTCTTTGCTGGTAACCGTGCAGGATTTGGCGATGATGGCGGCAACTCTGGCAAACTACGGAATTCAACCCGTTACCGGGGAACAGGTAGTACCTAAGACAGTGGTGCGCCAGGTACTGAGTGTTATGTTCACCTGCGGTATGTACAACGCTGCAGGGGACTGGGCAACGCAGGTCGGAATTCCTGCTAAAAGTGGGGTAGGCGGGGGAATTATTGGCGCCGTACCGGGCCAGCTGGGACTAGCAACATTTTCACCACGCCTAGATGTACACGGCAACAGCGTGCGCGGTGTATCTCTCTTCGAACGGTTTTCCTCAGATATGGGCATGCACGTTATGAACATACCCACTGTTGCTCGGTCCGCAATACGAGCTAACTACCGAATAGGCTCCGGTGAGAAAATAACCCAGGTAATTCAACTGCAGGGCAGAATTAGATTTGCCGGTGCAGAGCGAGTTATCCGTGAAATTGTTGATACACACTACACGGGAACACGAATAGCACTCGATATTAGCCGAGTTTATTCTGTGGATGAGGTAGCCCAGCATATGCTTCTAGAAATTATGAGAAGAATGAGACACGAGGGATACACTGTATATCTGATTGATCAAGATGACACTATTACAAATCTTGAGGCCTTGAAAGCTATGGATGTTGCCGTATTGGGCAGCATTGACGAACTCGAACACTATTAGCTCTTGAGAATTTATAAGGTGTCATGATGAAACGTATTGCTATTTTAGGCCGCGGTGGTGCCGGTAAAAGTACCCTGGCTTCCTATCTTGCTACCCGCTATAAACTACCTGTTTTCGAGCTAGACCAGTATTTCTGGGATGAAGACCTTACGCCTACTCCAGTAGATCAGTGGAATGTTATTCATCAGCAGATCATCTCTGAGCCTGAATGGATTATAGACGGTGATTTAGGCGTGTATGATACCAAACTACTAGAACGGCTCAAGGCGGCAGACACGGTTATTCTCTTAGACTTTAGCGCTCTCGTATGCGGTATGCGTGCGTTACGGCGCTCCCCGGAGAACCTAGAATTTTGGAAATGGATTCTGCGCTATAGGCGCGACAGCTTGCCGCGTATTATGGCGGCATGCGCGCATCCAGAAGTACAAGCCCATATATACCGGTTCTGTGCTCCTGCCGAGCTCGATAATTTTCTCGAAAACCTTCGATAGCAAGAATATTATGCTGAATTTTGTGAGGCTTCTAGGGAAAATCTGAAGATCTTCTGGAGAAGACATTC
Source organism: Rothia sp. HMSC08A08 (assembly GCF_001808385.1). Classification (NCBI taxonomy): domain Bacteria; kingdom Bacillati; phylum Actinomycetota; class Actinomycetes; order Micrococcales; family Micrococcaceae; genus Rothia; species Rothia sp. HMSC08A08. The sequence continues at coordinate 35,616 of NZ_KV793056.1, read as the reverse complement.
GTTATAACTTAGAGATAAAAACTTTATAATAATGAACCTGTTCTAAGAAACATATGTCAAGATATGACTCCATTGGGAATTTCTCAAATATAAAAACACGGAGTATTAGAGACCATAAGTTTAGGCTAAACTAGTACAGAGAGCTACGGTAGCTCTCCATGAGGATTTATTCACCACTCATTCATGAGGAATAATTGTATATGAGAAACCACATTGTCGCGGTGGCGCTTATTGGTGCCGTGTTGTTTACCGGATGCTCCGGCAATAATGCCCGCAAAGAACAAACCCCTTCTTCATCCCCATCAGTCTCTGCGACGGTCTCTACGAGCACTTTTGCAAGCCCTACGGCTTCCATAACTCCGTCACTAACCCCTACTCCAACTACATCTCCCACTATTTCTGAAGTAACGCCAGAACCAGCTGCCACTGCTGACGCTGAACAGCATGAGGATGTTGTCGAGGTACCTCTTGATGACGCCTCTACTTCTACCCCTCAGCCCGAGGCAGCTCAACAACCTTCTCCGGTTCAACAGCAACAGGATCCCGTGCAGCAGCAACCTGTTGCTCCCGTGCCTGCGCAGACTTCGGCGCAGCAACGGCATATTGCCCCGGTTCCAGAACAGCCTGCGCCTGTAAATAACGGTGGTGGTGTCTATTACAAAAATTGTGCTGCTGTACGGGCGGCAGGGGCTGCGCCTTTATACCGCGGACAGCCGGGGTATGGAACTCATCTTGATTCAGATGGTGATGGTATCGCCTGCGAACCTAAAAAGAAATAAACCCTAATAACTACGTTATAAAAAGTTGGGTGGGAACGCTCCCGCCCAACTTTATAAGTTATGTAAAAGCACTATGTCTCTGCACGAGAGCACGATAGGGTAGAAGTATATGTACCCATATAAACACCAGAGTCCAAGCAAAGAAACTCCACATCGTAATTCGGCGGATCGTTTCACCCGTATACCACGCCGAGCGGCCGTTTTAGGTATGCTCACCCCGCTTTTGGGCGCAGGCGTGCCTTATGCCGTAACACGAGATGAAAAGGTCGCGGGTATTGAAGAATCAGCATCATGGGTAGATTCGTCCTCTGCATCTTCGGCACCAGCGTTAGATTCCTCAGAAGAGGATGACCAGCAGAAAGCGGCTTTGCCGGAGTCGATAAACCCCATAGAGGTGGCGCACCCGTGGGATGAACCGCAAACCGCTTTGGAAGGTGCAGGGAACTATATTGCTTGGACCGTTGATGACGGGAAAAGCCCTGATGTTGTGCGCGCCTATGCAGATTTTGCCGCCCGAACGGGAACCCGGCTTACCTTCTTTATCAACGGGTCATATAACGCTTTTGAACCGAACCTAGACGTTCTTAAACCGTTGGTAGAATCAGGGCAGATTCAAATCGGCAATCATACGTGGTCGCATGCGGCGTTGACTACGCTAGATGATGCAGGAATTGCCGAAGAATTGACGAAAAATGACGAAGAGATACAGCGGCTTTTCGGCGTGTCTTCTAAACCATATTACCGCCCACCATATGGATACTATGATTCTCGTGTGCTTGAGGCTGCGGCAGGTGCAGGATTCGACAGGGCGGTTCTCTGGTACGGGTCTTTAGCTGATTCTTCACCCATACCTGCCGAAGAAATATACGCATATTCCAAAAAATATGCGAACTCGCAGACTATTCTCATTGGTCATTTGAACTACCCCGGAGTTATTGAAGTGCTCGATAAGATCAAAATGCTTTTGGACGAACGGAATCTTACCCCCGTAACCTTGCGCGACTATTACGGGTAGAACGTACGCTGGGATAAATTAGTGCTGTGCGAGTTTTACCGGCGTAATCGTTAGTCTCTTGAAAGGTACATGATGCGCGTAGATATTTGGTCAGATATTGTTTGCCCTTTCTGCTATTTAGGTAAGAGGAATTTTGAAATAGCTCTCGCCCAATTTGAGCACCGTGATGAGGTAGAGGTTCGTTGGCATAGCTTTGAGCTCGACCAAAATGCCCGGGAAGATAATGCTTTGCCGCTTGCTGAACGTATTGCCGCGAAATATTCTCTCAACCTAGAGGAATCTATTGCTACCCAAGAAGGAATAGCAGAACGTGCCCAAGAAGTGGGCTTGGATTTTAACTGGCGCATCGCAAAGTACGGCAATAGTTTTGATGCTCACCGTATTATTCATCACGCAACTGCACAGGGGAAAGCAGCAGAGGCTCAAGAGGCTTTCAAAAAAGCATATTTTACGCAGGGACGCTCCATTGAAAAACACGAGTCCATTCGGAAGATCGCCTCTGATATTGGCCTTGATTCACGTCAGGTTGATGAAATACTCGCGGGCGACCACTATGCTGAGGATGTGCGCGCTGACGAACGCGTGGCACAGGAATTGGGCATCACGAGCGTTCCTTTCTTTTTGATTGAAGCGCAGTGGGTTATTAACGGAGCTCAACCGTCCGCGGCAATTTTGGAAGGGCTCAACCGGGTTTGGACTGAAACTCACTAGCCCTAAATTATGAGCCCTGTAAGACCGAACACGGCTTCAAAGCTCTAATGCCTCCAAGGGGAGAGCGGAAGGAACAACCTGCGGATTCAGTGGGCATGGCTGTTCCTATGGCAACCAAAGCAAATGATGCTAGATCAAAACATGTGCCTCTCTAACTGTTTGCTGTACCTACGGTCAAAGATGCACATATTTCTTAAAATCCTGTATGTTTCTAATTTCCGGTGGTGCCAAGACCAGATCCCGCGGCCGGAGCTGGGGAAGCTGGTTCTTCTTTCTTTTCGTCCTTCTTATCTTCGGGTTTTGGTTCGGAGGCCTTACGTTCTTCCTCGGTTAGCTCATCAAAATAGTCGTTGAGTGTGACCGTGATGAGCTTACGCTCGGCGACTAGCCCAGCAAGACGATCAAGAAGCGGAATAATGGTCGTGAAATTCAGATGCCCTAACAGGATTCGTTGCGGCAGAACGTATTTGAGCGATCGCATATAGATAACACGCGCTGAGGTTTTGGCCTCATCTCCGAGAGTTCCTTCCCACAGCACCGGGCGCGTGTATCCTACGCTAGCGGCTACTTTGAGCACTCGCGCATCATAGCTGCCGTAGGGCGGACGAAAATAGGGCTTTGCCGAGACCCCAAAAACTCTTTGAATCTCAGCTTCGTTCTTCTCTAGTTCGTGCTTAATCTGATCATCTTTGAGAGTTTTTAAATCGGGGTGACTAAAGGTGTGGTTTGCAATTTGAAGCTGTCCGGTTTGCACTAGCGGCTTAAGCACATCAACATTTTGAGTGAACCCCACATAGGTCATATTGACAAAGAAGGTTAGGCGCACACCGGTACGCGCAGCAAATTCTGCGTAGGCTCGAATTGTTTCTGGGCTGACTCCATCGTCAACGGTCCACGCTATATAACGTCCTTCACCCGGCAGGCGGGTCATAGGGGCAGACCACGGCTGTTTCGCAATAGTTGCTACGTTGAAACCTTCATTCGGCTTTGGCGGCGCTGCGGGAGAGAACGTGAGCGACTCAGGAACATTATCCTGTGTTTCATGAGCGGTAGAGGAAAAATCGCTAGTAGTCGCATTAATAGTCTTGGGCGTGGAGGCAAAAATAATCGGTGCTAATGCACCGAGAGAACCAGCGAGAAGCAGACGGCGTGAAGGAGAGTGCGACATACTCTTAAGGATAACGTGCGGTTAGCTCAAGAGATGACCATCGACGCTTTTGCGAAAGTGTCAGATTTTAACTAGTACGGATACAATGCTGAAACCTTGCATCATCTAGCGTTTTCGCCTGTAGCCTACTGTTACCATGGACATATGGTCAAGAAAATTACTCTCGTTGCGGCCGCTTCGGTTGCGTTACTCACTGGGTGCTCCGCAGAAGTTGTGCCCGGTTTGTCTCTGAATTCCGCTCCAGACTATGGAAATCGCGGCGATATTACCGTCTCTGCCGAGATCCTAAACGGCAGTGAACATAATGGTTATAAGGCTCAAACTGGAAAGCTTCGGATCTTTCAAGACGGTCAAGAAATCAACTCTGCCGAACAGAGTCTAGAAGCGAAAACTAACTACTACCGACTGACTTCGACTGATAACCATGAGTTGGCTGGCAAGGTCATTCAGGTAGCTGTTTATGCGGATAACCCTAATGACGTGGTGAAATGCGGTATCAAAGTTACCGGTGAAGAAGAGCCTGTGCACCACGTAGAACAGTCAGAAGGTAAAGGCGCGGCGTACTGCCAGGTAAAACTCAGCTCAGGTCCATTCCAGCTGCATACTGAAGAATCCGGGCAGTCTGAGCATCACTAGAAAGTGGTGAGCACTGAACTGATACTTGTTCCTTCATCGGCTGAGAGTATCTGATCTATCGCACACACTAAATCCGTAGCAGCCCTAACGACGAACGAGAAGGACTCGGTTTCCACAGTAGAGGGGAACCGAGATCCTTTTCTCTTTAACCCGTTTGAATACCCCCTGAGAAAAAGGTTGAGCGGCTATGAAACTAATTGATGAGGACGCTTTAGAAGTCGAACTTGAAAATAGGGTGTTATTGCAAGATATGGAAAACTAGAAAGCATGGAGAATCTAGGCTCACAAGAATTGCGCAGCGTGGTCACCGAAGTTGCAGGTGAAGCCGTTAACCTAGGGTATCGTATGGGCGATGCCGTGCATCGTTGGCGTGAACAGCGAGCTGTGGCTCACGGGCGTGAGCCTATTGTGGTGCCTTCTGAAGGATATGGACGGGTAGCCACAGATACTGAATCCGGGTGGGTGCGTATTCTTGGGCGTGCCCTCTATAAGACGGCTGCTTTTGAAAAACTCCTGCATGTGGTGGAAGGCACCGAAGATACCGATAACCCGACGCGCGGGTGGCGGGCTTTTACCACCGTTGCCATGTCGGATGTGTATGTGACTATTCTTATTGCGGGGCATACGTTTGAGGTACAAACCGACCGTGGTGGAGTGCTGGATGTGCGCCTTGACCTAGACTTACCGGCCGGAATGCATAAGGTCATCATGTATATACCGGGTTCCCGCGCCGTTGAAACTAACGTTTATATCGTTCCGGAATCCCAGAAAATCGGGGTTATCGTAGACGTCGATGATACCGTTATGGTGACTATGTTGCCGCGTCCTCTTGTCGCTGCGTGGAACTCTTTTGTACTGGATGAGCACGCGCGCATTCCGACCCCGGGCATGGCGGTGCTCATGGACCGCATTCATCGAGCACATCCTCAGGCACCTTTTATGTATCTTTCCACTGGCGCTTGGAATATCACACCGACACTGCGTCGCTTTCTGACCCGCAATGGCTACCCGCGTGGAACCTTCCTATTAACAGACTGGGGGCCAACTCCTGACCGCTGGTTTAGGTCGGGGTCCCAACACAAAGTGAACTCTCTAAAACGACTTGCCCAAGAATTTCCCCAGATGCAGTGGATTCTTATCGGCGACGACGGACAGCGTGACCCGGATATATACAACGGATTTGCGGTGCGCTACCCGCAGAACGTCGCCGCTATTATGATTCGTAACCTCACGGTGGGGGAGAGCGTTCTCGCCTCTGGGCGGGTCTGGAGCGATCAGAGAGCGCAAAAAATGACAAATTCTCCATTGTGGATGGAGGCGAATGACGGGCATACATTGAGCCGACTGCTTCGTGACCGAGGACTTCTCTAAACACGTATTAGGTTATACATCTGTATGGCTGTTCTCTGTAGCGTGGGGAAGAGCTGACCTCATCTTGAGGGCTGGCAGGGGAAGATCAACTATTGAGACAGTAGATCATTACGCTTATCCACAGGCGAACTGTACTGACCTCATACGAGATGTGGGTTTTACTGGGTTTGACGATTTCTTTCACAAAAACCCAACAACACGCCGATCATCTGAATGTTTCAAAAATTTCTTAATCACATCTTTGCCATACTCTCAAAAGCCATAAAAAACTTCCAACACGACGCATGTAGGTGGATTCCAGTCGAGTTTTTCAGCCTCGTTCCGCAGAGAATCAAGGAATGGGTATAAAAGCTTAAAAATCAAGAGGGAAACAATGCCAGAAATCTCACACAAAGGCCTGTTCGCCCTGAAAAAACAGAACAGATTTTCAGTTTAAAAGAGCGATGCGCGTTCCGCTCACAGAGCCGATATGTGGATAACTCTGTATTGTCCGCAATAATTAGCGGAATTACACTCTCCTGAGGTGTGGATAAACTGAATGTCCTTGTGCTCGCGTGTGGGTTTCTCGAACAAAACATCCACACTTCACCACAGCATCTTGTGCCAGAGAAATTTTCAGACACAACATGTAGTATTAATACCCGGCTCGATTCTTTGCGCGGCCGATGACGAAATGCTTCCAGTCTTCTAGAGCTAAAGGAAGTCTCATCAAGCACAAGAATCCTCTGCCTTGCACACAAAGTATTCACGCAATTACGCTCCGCCTTGGGGCTGACAAGGAGAAAACCGATGGTAGTGACCGTGTACACCAAACCGCAGTGCGTTCAGTGCAACATGACTTACCGGGCGCTAGATGCCAAGGGCATCAACTACGACAAAGTAGACATTACGGAAGATTCCCGGGCGCTAGAGATGGTTAAGTCCCTCGGATACATGCAGGCACCGGTCGTCATCGCCGGTGAAGAGCATTGGTCAGGATTCCAGCCTGACAAGATTAACGCGCTTGCATTAGCATAGGCGGCAGCGTCAAGCACGACTCAACCCACAGAATTTCCGTGGGTATTCGATCGTGGAGTAAGGAGAAATATGAGCACCCCCCTCGCACAAAATCCTACGCATGAGAACGCTGAGATTCAGAAGATTATTCTTCAGACACGTGATGCCGCTGAGGGCCGAGCGACTCAAAGCTCGTTGGGTAAGGATTCGCCGCTCGTTGTCTACTTCTCCTCAATTTCAGGCAACACTCATAAGTTCGTTGAGAAACTACAGGCACGAAACGTGCGCCTTCCTCTGCGAACTAAGGATGAGACTCCCGTTATGCACGAACCCTATGTGCTGTGCGTACCCACATACGGGAAGCCTGAAGGTGCAGGCAATGTTCCCCCGCAGGTAGTCAAATTCCTGAACAACGAAGAGAACCGTCGCCAGCTTCGCGGTGTTATCGGATCGGGAAATACAAACTTCGGATCTCTCTTCGGAATCGCAGCAGATATTGTGGCGAAGAAATGCGATGTTCCCTTGCTCTTCAAGTTCGAGCTTATGGGAACCTCCTCAGATGTCGAAAAAGTAAACAAAGGATTGGAAGAATTTTGGACGCAAAACTGCCTTCAGCGCTAGAGACTCTCGGTGCCGGACACAGCTCCAAAGCGGTACCTGACAAGTTCAAAGGTATGAGTTACCACGAGCTGAACGCTTTGCTGAATCTCTATGATGAAAACGGCATGATCCAATTTGACGCCGACCGTCAAGCCGCACGTCAGTATTTTCTTCAGCATGTTAATAACAACACGGTTTTCTTCCACGATCTCGAAGAAAAAATCGAGTACCTGATTGAGAATCAGTACTACGAGCCGGAACTCTTCGACCGGTACAGTTTTGACTTTGTGAAGTCTCTTTTCAAACGTGCCTATGCTGCCAAGTTCCGTTTTCCCACCTTCCTAGGCGCCTTCAAGTTCTACACTTCCTACGCGCTCAAGACCTTCGACGGTCAGCGTTACCTGGAGCGTTTCGAGGATCGTGTATGCATGGTGGCTCTGCTTCTTGCTGAAGGCAATGGAAAACTTGCAGAAGAGATCGTAGATGAGATCATTTCCGGTCGTTTTCAGCCCGCAACCCCGACCTTCCTGAACGCTGGTAAGAAGCAGCGTGGTGAGCTCGTTTCCTGCTTCCTGCTGCGTATTGAGGACAATATGGAGTCGATTGGCCGTTCCATCAACTCTGCCCTGCAGCTTTCAAAACGTGGAGGCGGTGTCGCGTTCGCCCTCACGAACCTACGTGAGTCTGGGGCTCCCATCAAGAAGATAGAGAACCAATCATCCGGTGTTATACCTGTGATGAAGCTCCTTGAGGATGCGTTCTCATATGCAAATCAGTTGGGTGCTCGTCAGGGTGCAGGCGCGGTTTACCTGCACGCGCATCACCCCGATATTTATGCTTTCTTAGATACTAAGCGTGAAAACGCGGACGAGAAGGTGCGCATTAAGACCCTGTCTTTGGGCGTTGTGATTCCTGATATTACCTTCGAGCTGGCAAAGCGTAACGAAGATATGTATCTGTTCTCGCCCTACGATGTAGAACGTATCTACGGAGTAGCTTTCTCAGATATCAACGTTTCTGAGAAGTACTACGAAATGGTGGATGACTCGCGGATTCGCAAGACCAAGATCAACGCGCGCGAGTTCTTCCAGACTATTGCTGAGGTGCAGTTCGAGTCCGGGTATCCCTACGTGATGTTTGAGGATACGGTTAACCGGTCTAACCCGATTGAAGGCAAGATCATCATGTCTAACCTTTGTTCGGAGATTCTGCAGGTTTCAAAGCCGTCGATTTACCATGACGATTTGAGCTACGCCGAAATTGGGAAAGATATTTCGTGCAACCTTGGGTCTCTCAACATCGCAATGACCATGGACGGTGATGACCTAGGAAAAACCGTCGAAACCGCTATTCGTTCGCTTACCGCAGTTTCCGACCAATCCGATATTCGTTCCGTGCCGTCTATCGAACGCGGTAACGATATGAGCCACGCGGTCGGTCTGGGGCAGATGAACCTGCACGGGTACCTGGCGCGTGAGCACGTTTACTACGGTTCCGAAGAAGGTCTGGACTTCACCAATATTTACTTCTACACGGTGACGTACCATGCTATTCGCGCTTCCATGGAGATCGCCAAGGAGCGCGGCGTGACCTTTGAAGGGTTTGAGAGTTCAAAGTACGCTAACGGTGAGTTCTTCGCCAAGTACATTGAGAAGGAATGGGAACCGCAGACCGAACGGGTGCGTGAGCTGTTTGCTAAGCATCATATTCCGACCCGCGAAGACTGGATTCAGCTTGCCGCCGATGTAGCCCAATACGGCATGTACAACCAGAACTTGCAGGCCGTTCCGCCCACCGGGTCTATCTCGTACATCAACGGTTCGACTTCTTCGATCCACCCGATTGCTTCTAAGATTGAGATTCGTAAGGAAGGTAAGCTGGGGCGTGTCTACTACCCGGCACCGTTCATGACGAACGATAACCTGGAATACTTCCAAGATTCCTATGAAATTGGGTACGAGAAGATCATTGATACCTATGCCGTGGCAACGCAGCATGTGGATCAAGGTCTGTCTTTGACTCTCTTCTTCCGAGATACTGCGACCACTCGCGATATTAACCGTGCCCAGATTTACGCATGGCGTAAGGGTATCAAGACTATTTACTACATTCGCCTGCGTCAGATGGCTCTTGAAGGCACCGAAGTTGAGGGCTGCGTATCCTGCATGCTGTAAATGAGTCAGCATCTTACGGGTTTCGGGGTGCAAGAGGTTCTTCTTGTACCCCGAAACAGACTCGCTTGGTAACTTAGAAAATATTACATGCCTGTGTGGGCGTGACATCCAATCTGGGAGATACACATGAGTGAAAAAGTGCACCTCGTCGACCACCCGATTGAGGCTATTAACTGGAACCGTCTTGAAGATGATAAGGATCTTGAGGTATGGGACCGTTTGACCGGTAACTTTTGGTTGCCTGAAAAGGTTCCGCTGAGCAATGATGTTCCCTCATGGAAGACCTTGACGGCAGAAGAAAAAGAGTTGACCATGCGTGTTTTTACGGGGCTGACTCTGCTGGATACTATTCAGGGCACCGTTGGTGCTGTGTCTCTTTTGCCTGATGCAGTCACTGCGCACGAAGAGGCCGTATACACCAATATTGCCTTCATGGAGTCGGTGCACGCTAAGTCGTATTCTTCGATTTTCTCGACTCTGAGTTCGACTAAAGAGATTGACGATGCCTTCCGTTGGGCTTCCGAAAATGAGCACCTGCAGAAGAAAGCGAAGATTATTCTCGCATACTACACGGGGGATGATCCGCTTAAGAAGAAGGTTGCCTCTACGCTGCTGGAGTCCTTCCTGTTCTACTCAGGGTTCTACTTGCCCATGTACTGGTCGGCACACGCTAAACTGACGAATACCGCCGATCTGATTCGTCTGATTATTCGTGACGAGGCTGTTCACGGCTACTACATTGGCTATAAATTCCAACGTGGTTTAGCAAAAGAGAGCCCGGAACGGCAGGCAGAACTTAAGGAGTACACCTTCAACCTGCTGTACGAATTGTATGAGAATGAGGTAGCCTACACGCATTCACTCTATGACGGTGTGGGCTGGAGCGAAGACGTCAAGAAGTTCCTGCACTACAACGCGAATAAGGCTCTCATGAACCTGGGGTATGAAGCGATGTTCCCCGCGAGCGTGACCAATGTTTCGCCTGCTATTTTATCGGCTCTTTCGCCCAACGCCGACGAGAACCACGACTTCTTCTCGGGATCTGGCTCATCTTATGTGATCGGTAAAGCCGTGAACACTGAGGATGAGGACTGGGATTTTTAGTCTCAAAAACTGATCCTGAGATCAGGAAGATATAACTTTAAGAAACCCGTATATTTCCTTGAAAACATAGGGAATATACGGGTTTTGTGCGTCAAATTCAGGGGAGTCTAGGAGACTCGTAAAAATTTTTTTAAATCTTGGGTGTGTCATCTTTATGTAACTCTTCACTTGAGATTTAAAAACTTATAGGGTGGAGGTGCAAGCAATTGTCGAGCAAAGGAGCGATGCTCATGTTTAAGACTACGCTGTCAGCCGTTCGGCGTGCCACCCTGGTCGGGGTCGGTGCCGTCTCTCTCGCGTTGGGCGCTTCGATGCTGTCCGCCCCCGCAGCTTCTGCCTATGTGCAGGCGTTCGTTCCGGTCATTCCTCCGGCAACTAGCTCGGATGCAGGTATCTCAGCTCCGGCAGTACATGATTCGAACTCCGTCCCCTTGGAACATGAACATGTTGTTAACTGGTCGGATTATGAGGTGACGGGTGATCATGAGATTACCTTTAGCGTACCGACCGGTACCGCAACTTGTTTTGATGTACGTGCCGAAGCTGCTGAAAGTAACGGTACTCTCCACGTGGCCACTGTTGAGGGCTCCGTGCTTGGAGCGCCCGATAAGTGCACCATGGAAGGGCGCACCGTTAAGGTAAGGGTTTACACCAATGCTCCTGCATCGTCCTTGAAGGTGCAGCAGCTTCCTGCATCGCAGGTAACCCTTCATGAATAAGAAGAAGATCCAGCCTGTGTAAGGTGGCGAGATCCAATGCTAGAGAGTATCAAAAGATAGCTTGGGTAGACGGGTCTTTCACACATACTCTCTGAGAGGAATAATGATCGGGGTACCTCACCTAAAATGGTGTGAGGTACCCCGATTTATATTCGATATTCACTAATAAATTGAGCGCTAGGTTATGCATGCTTCTTATTCTCTTGTGCCATTAAATCTTGGTAGTACGCAATTTTTCGGTCCACAAAATCAATCCTTCGCTGAGCATCAAGTAGCTGCTGACGGGCAACGTGTGCGTAATATTCGATAATGTGTAAACGCTCCGATGCTGTAGACACGCCACGACGGCTGAGGTCTACATAGGCTTTGACATCGTTAATGCTCATACCGCATGCACGTAAGCAGTGAATCGTTTCAAACCACCCCACGCATTCTTCGGTGAAAACACGCCGTCCATGTTCATCTCGTTGCACAGTGGGAATAAGGCCTTTGTCGCTGTAATACCGTACCGTATGCGGGCTTATGTCAAGCTTTTCTGAGATTTCTTTGACGCTGTAACTCATAATTCCAGTATCTCACGGCACCCCAAAGGTATAAGATACTAAGTTTTATTCTCAAAAATAGATGTGGAATAACATAGCTTTTATCTTCCATGGTGCTTGCTTTCGAGTAACTCGAAGGGCGTACTCTAATACAACGACTGGTTAAAACCTAAAGAATTTACATGAAAGTGAGTACAGCTAATGCGTTCAGTAATCATGGAAGCCCCCGGTAAGGTCGTCGTCAACGAAGTTGAGAAGCCGACCTTGCTCGAACCCACCGACGCCATCATCAAGCTCGCAGCATCCTGCATCTGCGGCTCCGACCTGTGGCCCTACCGCGGCGCAGACGCAGAGCCCGTCGACCACAGATCAATGGGCCACGAATACATCGGCGAGGTCGTAGAAATCGGCTCCGAGGTCACCACCGTAGCCCCCGGCGACTTCGTCGTAGGCTCCTTCTGCATCTCCTGCGGCGAGTGCGAAATCTGCACCGCAGGCTACCCCTCCCGCTGCCTCAAGGCAAGCGCAGCAGGCGACGCCTTCATCGGTATGCGCTCCAACGGCACCCAGGCAGAATACGCCCGCATACCCTTCGCAGACGGCACCCTCGTCAAGACCCCCGCAACCCCCACCGAAGAGCAGATCCCGCACCTGATGGCGGCGTCCGACGTGCTCGGCACTGGCTGGTACGCAGCAGATGCAGCGAAGGCAGGCCCCGGCAAGACCATCGTGGTTGTTGGTGACGGTGCAGTCGGCCTGAGCGCAGTCATCGGCGCTAAGCAGCTCGGCGCGGAGAAGATCATCATCATGTCCCGCAACCCTGAACGTCAGGCGCTCGCTAAGGCATTCGGCGCAACCCACATCGTGGAAGAGCGCGGCGAAGAGGGCATCGCCAAGGTTCTGGAGCTCACCGACGGTGTGGGCGCACACGGCGTCGCGGAGGCTGTTGGTAACCAGCAGTCCTTCGACCAGGCACTCGGTTGCGTGCGCCACGGCGGCTACATCGGCTTCGTGGGTGTGCCGCACGACAGCGCCATCGACACCGATAATCTCTTCTTCAAGCAGGTTCACCTGGAGGGCGGCCCCGCCCCCGTGCGCAAGTACCTGCCGACCCTGATTGACCTGATTTACAAGGGTGAGATTGAACCCGGTAAGGTCTTCGATCTAGTATTGCCCATCGACGAAGCTCCCAAGGGCTATGAGGCAATGGATCAGCGTACCGCGACCAAGGTGCTGCTGACGATGTAGAGACAGATACGAACGATAGTTCTGTGACAACCTAGGGAGTGTCGCCAGCGTGGTAAAGCGCCGGTGACACTCCCTAGACCTTTTCGACAGCCAAGGGTGATTTGCGTAGAAGACGCCCGTATACTTGAAGGGGTGGTATAGGAAAGATTATATAGATCCTTAACCACACGTAGAATTTCTCACAAACAAATAGAAAAAGGACCCTTCCGCTATGACTGAGCAGGTGAAGGACGCTCCCACGGACGCAGAAAAATTGTCTGGGGGAGGAGCTGCAAAAACTAGTTCTACCGTCAAGGTAGCCCAGCACAGTGCCGCATCAATATCGGCGAATGAACGTGCAGAGCTGCACCGTACTATTTGGCGTATTGCCAATGATCTTCGTGGGTCGGTAGATGGCTGGGACTTTAAACAGTATGTACTGGGCATGATGTTCTACCGGTTTATTTCTGAAAATCTCACGGAGTACATCACGTACGAGGAACAAGAAGCAGGTGCCAAAGGCTTCGACTACGCGCAGATAAATGACTTGGAGATCGACCTTGATGTAGTTCAGGAGATTGTGAAAGAGCGTGGTTTCTTCCTTTACCCCAGTCAACTTTTTGAGAATGTGTACGCGCAGGCTCGCACCGATGAGAACTTGAATGAGACTCTGGAGAAAGTTTTTCAGGCGGTTGAGGAATCTACAAAGAATACGCAAAGTGAAAGAAACTTCTCGGGTCTTTTTGACGACTTCGATGTGAATAGCAAGAAATTGGGGTCGAGTGTTCAAGATCGTAATAAGACCCTGTATAAACTTATGGGCGCTGTTGCTGAGATGAACTTGGAAACAAGCTATCGGCAAAGTGCCAACGATACTTTCGGTGACGCTTATGAGTACCTGATGGGCATGTATGCCGCAAATGCGGGCAAAAGCGGCGGGGAATACTATACCCCACAGGAAGTCTCCGAGCTGCTAGCGCGTATTGCAACCGATGGTAAAACCCAGGTGGGGCGCGTTTATGATCCAGCATGTGGTTCCGGCTCACTTCTGCTCAAGTTCGCCAAGCTGCTAGGTACAGAGAATGTGAAGGAATTCTTGGGGCAGGAAAGTAACCCCACCACCTATAACTTGTGCCGTATCAACATGCTATTGCACAACATACCTTTTGATAAGTTCGATATTGCGCATGGCGATACACTGATAGCTCCGCAGCACCGACACTTAGAGCCGTTCGAAGCAATTGTTTCTAACCCGCCGTATTCAACGAAATGGGAAGGGGACTCGAACCCTTTATTGATTAATGATGATAGGTACGCACCTGCTGGCGTGCTAGCCCCTAAGGCGAAGGCCGATTTGGCGTTCACCATGCACATGCTGTCATCTCTTGCCGAAGATGGTACAGCCGCTATTGTTGAGTTCCCTGGTGTATTGTACCGGGGCGGTGCTGAGCGTAAAATCCGAGAATACTTACTGCGCAATAACTATGTTGACGCGGTGATTCAGCTGCCGCCCGATCTCTTCTTTGGTACCGCGATTGGCACCTGCATTATTGTTCTCAAAAAGGGTACACGGCGCGATACGAGCGTGCTTTTTGTGGATGCTTCAGCGGAATTTGAACGTGTAGGCAATAAGAATAGGCTTCTTGAATCGCACCGCGAGAAGATTTATCAAGCCGTGAGGACACGCGAGAACGTGCAGTATTTTGCACAACTGGTGAAGAGCGAGACTCTGCTGGAGCAGGATGCAAACTTGTCTGTTTCGAGCTGGGTAGAAGCAGAAGACACACGCGAGCAGATCAATATTGGTGAGTTAAACGCACAGATTGAACAGATCGTGGCGCGTCAGACTGAGCTTCGAACCCAGATTGATGCGATCGTGGCTGAGCTGGAAGGGACGGAAGCATAAATTGAGCGAAGAAACAAAAGATATGCCAAAGGTATCCTCGGATATGGAAGCCCCTAAAGCGCCTAACTATATTGAAAAACTTGTGGCTGAACTTTGCCCGTGTGGGGTGGAGTATGTGGAGCTAAACAAACTCTTGAACTATGAACAACCAGGAAAGTATACGGTTTCTTCTACAAACTACGATGACTCATATTCGACCCCAGTTTTAACAGCAGGGAAGACTTTTATTCTTGGATATACCGATGAGGTGGATGGTATTTACGCCGCTTCCAAAAAAGATCCAGTAATAATTTTTGATGATTTTACAACTGCATTTAAGTGGGTGGATTTTAATTTTAAAATAAAATCTACGGCTATAAAATTATTAACTAGTTACAATTCTAATACTTCTTTAAAATATATATACTATGCTATGCAGTGTATTAAATATGAAACCCAAGATCATGCTCGTCAGTGGATTTCAAATTATTCAAAGTTTCTAATTCCTCTGCCACCTGTAGAAGTGCAGAATGCGATTGTTGAAATTCTTGACAAATTCACGAAACTAGAAGCGGAGCTAGAAGCGGAGCTCGCGGCTCGTCGTGCTCAGTATGAGTATTATCGTAACTCCCTCTTTGAGAATCTGAGCGGGGGGGGGTCTGAAATTTTAGGGAATTTAGGTAAATTTATTCGTGGTAATGGGCTGCAGAAAAAAGACCTATGTGTGTCTGGAAACCCAGCAATACATTATGGGCAGATATATACGCAATATGGGATTTGGACTCACGATACAATGTCTTATATAGACGAGAGTAATTATAAGAAATTACGTAAGGCGCAACCTGGATCGATTATTATTGCCACAACAAGTGAAAATGATGAGGATTTAGGTAAAGCAGTAGCTTGGTTAGGTAATAAAGAAGTTGCTGTTAGTGGAGATTCTTATATTTATAAACATTCTATGAACCCTAAGTATGTATCCTATTTCTTTTCAACATATATTTTTCATGATCAGAAGAAAAAATATATTACCGGCACTAAAGTACGTCGGATTTCTGGAGGTAATCTAGCCAAAATTAAAATTCCTATCCCATCTCTCGCCGAGCAGGAGCGCATCGTGAAAATTCTCGATAAGTTCGATGCCCTCGTGAACGATATTAGCTCAGGTTTACCTGCTGAAATTGAGGCTCGCCGTAAGCAGTATGAATACTATCGTGACCGTCTGCTTACATTTCCGCGCGCATCCGACTTCACCGAACACAAGCACTAGCTGAAAGGCTCTCAGTATGGAAACTGTACCCCACTACCCGGTGCCTACTAACCCCACTGACACGCTCATAGTCAACGCCGACTATGCAACCGTGATCGCAGAATACGATGAACCACGCGAGAAAAATGGCACCCACCAGAGCGAAGCGCAGCTTGAGAAACGGCTCATCGAAGTCCTAATTTCTCAGGGGTATGAATATCTGCCTATTCATACAGAAGAAGACCTGCTCACCAACCTGCGTGCACAAATTGAAATTCTTAACACACGTGACAACGAACCTCTTGCTCTTAGCGACGATGAGTGGAAACGGCTCCTTGCCGATTACATTGCTAAACCAAGTGAGGGACGTGCCGAGAAAACTCACCGCATCCAGAAAGAACCGCGCATAGCTTTTGAACGGGATAACGGAACTACCCGCAATATTACGCTTCTAGACCGCCGGAACCCCAATAACAACCGGCTACAGGTCATCAACCAGTACAGTGTGCAGGGCAGCGATGGCACCCACCCTCTGATGAACCGTTATGATGTCACCATCTTGGTTAACGGCCTTCCTATGGTGCATATCGAGCTCAAAAAACGCGGAGTGAGTATCAAAGAAGCTTTTCAACAAATAGACCGCTACCAGAAAGAAAGTTTTTGGGCGGGTTTAGGGCTATACGAATATGTGCAGCTATTCGTTATTAGTAATGGCTCGCAGACCAAATACTACTCCAACACGGTGCGGAACGCACAGGTAGCTAAATATGGAAATGCCCAAGAGCGAAATATCAAGGCAGGTACAGAGTCATTTGAATTCACAAGTTACTGGGCAGATGCACAGAACCACCGTATTACCGACCTTATCCCTTTTGCGCGAACCTTCCTCGCAAAACGAACCATCCTCAATATCATTACCCGTTATTGTGTGCTGAATACTGAGGGTACGCTTCTGGTCATGCGACCCTACCAGATCGTAGCCACTGAACGTATCATTAACCGTGTACTCATTGCCAATAACGACCGCCGCCGCATTGGTACCCGTCAAGGGGGAGGCTTTATCTGGCACACTACCGGGTCAGGGAAGACCCTCACCAGCTTTAAGACCGCGCAATTATTGGCTGAAACAGGTCTGGTCGAAAAAGTCCTCTTTGTAGTCGATCGCAAAGATCTTGACTATCAAACCATGAAAGAATACGACGCTTTTGAGAAGGGGGCAGCAAACTCCAACAGCTCAACCCGGATTTTAAACGCACAGCTGAGTGACCCATCAAAACGCATTATCATTACTACTATTCACAAGCTCAACAGCCTAATTAAGAGCGAGGCAAACCATCCGGCGTACTCCCAACGTGTGGCGATTATTTTTGATGAATGCCATCGCTCCCAATTCGGCGATATGCATCGAGCTATTACTAAACGCTTCACAAAATACAGTATTTTTGGATTCACCGGAACACCAATTTTTGACGCAAACTCTACCGGCGCACTGGGTGCTACCACCGAAAGCCTCTTTGGCGAACGTCTGCATGAATATACTGTAGTCAACGCTATCGGAGACGGTAACGTGCTGCCTTTCCGCATTGAGTACAACAATGTTAGTGCTCAATACCGTGACGTTGAGGGAAAAACCCGCGATGAAGACGAGCAGACCCGTGAACTACTAAATTCTGATGACCGCATTCGCACTATCGCGAACTACATCCTGACTAACTATGCTAAGAAAACTAACCAGGGGAGTGGGTACAACTATAAAGGTACGCAACGGCGCGGGTTTAACTCGATTCTAGCGACCAGCAGTATTGAGGCGGCACGTAAGTACTACACTCAGTTCGCTCATCTGCAGGCAGAACGTATAGCAAGTCATGATATTCGTGAAGATTCTGCGCTCAAAATAGCCATCATATACTCAAAACCAGGTGCTGCTCAGCAGGGCTTTATGAGTGAAGAAAACTTCGATACGGATGATCTGAACGACGAAGACTGGCAGCTGCTTTCGGACGCTGTGGGCGATTATAACGCTATGTTTGGGACGAGCTTCTCGCTTGAAGGAAACAGCTTTGAAAACTACTACAAGGATGTCTCTCAACGGATGAAAAACCGTGAGCTTGATCTTCTTATTGTGGTTAACATGTTCCTTACCGGGTTCGACTCCAAAACAGTTAATACTTTGTGGGTTGATAAAAACCTGCGCATGCATGGGCTTATGCAAGCCTATAGCCGTACGAACCGCATCCTTAACGCTGTTAAACCCTACGGGAATATCGTGTGCTTTCGCGATCTTGAAGAAAATACGAATGAGGCGCTTGGGCTTTTCGGCGATAAAAATGCTGCAAGCACCGCTCTCATTGAACCTTACTCACAGATATACGCAGCGTACACCCAAAAAGCTACTGAGCTGCTTGAATCATTTCCTATTGGTGCTACAGGATTAGCACTGGCTAGCGAGGGCCAGAAAGCGGAGTTTGTGCAGACTCTGGGCGAAGTGCTTGATCTACATAATAAGCTCATGATGTTCGACGAATATGACGAACAGGCACAACTAATTGACGACTACACGCTCCAGGACTACACCGGAACCTACCAGGATGTACGTGCAGAAGTTGCCGAAGCGCATATTATTTTAGAGGATCCTGACGAGTTCGCAGCATCAACTGACGAGGAAGTATCCGAAGCTCAAAAAACTGTTGAGGCTTTCGAGCAGCTGGTTTTTGAAATCGACTTGGTGAAGCACCAGGAAGTCAATGTTGATTATATTCTGGAACTCGTTGCTCGCCTTCACGGTGCGGAAGATGGGGAGGAACGCGATACCATTCGCCGCTCCATCAACCGCGCGGTACATGCAAACCCCGAGTTACGCCCCAGTGAGGATATTATTCGGGGATACGTAGAAGAAGTGGTAAAGAACCCGGATGTTTACGCTGATACGGCTGAAGGACTAATCCGTTATGCGTCTGGCATTCGTGAAAACGAAGAGCAAGAGCTGATCAAAACTGAGAAACTAAACCCTGAAAAAACTAAACTGTTTATGGACAGGGCCTTTGAGACAGGAGAATTCAAGACAACTGGAACTGACTTCCCGAAAATCCTGCCAAAAATACGCCGGTTTGGTGCTACAAAGAGTGCGTATGCCCGCACAAAGAAACGTGTCGAAAAAGCAACTCGAGGTCTGTACGAGCGGTTCCGTCCTTTCCTAGGGCGATAGCAGATGTAAAGACGTTCAAGAAACTCGTTCAGTTTGTATATAGTTTCTTTGAACTTAGAGAGCACCGGCTCGAAGATCACGCCCCGCTGCAAATGTCCCCCGCCTTATACACTCTCAGGGTGATCACATGTGGCAGAATCCTATGGAACACTGGCTATAAAGTTACCACTGATAAGTATTCTCTCTGTATGTCGAAAGGTATTGAGAGTCCGTTAGCATAGGCAGAAATGAGTGACATTCCGTGAGCTAGAGCATAGAATGGGATATGGAACTGTTGGCTACAACTGCAAAGGACGATGATGACCAAGCCTTTCCCTTCCGACCTCGAAATTGCTCTCGCTGCTGAGCTTAAGCCCATCACCGAAATAGCCGCCGAGAACGGCATCAGCGAAGATCGTTTGGAGCCCTACGGTAAATATGTTGCCAAGGTCCTGCTCGACGAAAGCACCAACGCAGAAACCGCCCAAAAGCGCGGTTCCAAGTACATTGTCGTTACCGCTGTAACTCCCACACCGCTCGGCGAAGGTAAGACCGCAACCTCTGTCTCGCTAGCACAGGGATTCGCCCAGACCGGACGTAAAGCTGCGCTGGCGCTTCGCCAGCCTGCCATGGGACCAACCTTCGGTATTAAAGGCGGTGCCGCTGGCGGCGGTTACTCGCAGATCGTTCCCATGGAGAAGCTAAATCTGCATCTGACCGGTGATTTCCACGCCGTTACCGCAGCCCACAACCTACTGGCCGCCATGATCGATAACCACCTGCACCAGGGTAATGACCTGCGTCTCGACCCCCGTGCTATCGAGTGGCGCCGCGTTATCGACATGAACGACCGCTCCCTGCGCAACATCGTAGTCGGTCTGGGCGAGCGTATTGACGGCGTGCCCCGACAGACCGGGTTTGATATTACCAGTGCCTCTGAAATCATGGTGATTCTTTCGCTGGCAACCTCCTTTGAGGACCTGCGCAAACGTTTGGCGAAGATTGTTATCGGTCTGAACTACGATGGTGAGGCAGTCACCGCCGCCGATTTGAAGGCTGACGGCGCAATGGCTGTTATTCTGGCGGATGCCATTAACCCCAACCTGCTTCAGACTCTCGAACACACTCCGGCACTTATTCACGCGGGACCCTTCGGGAACATCGCTACCGGTAACTCCTCAGTTGTCGCTGACTACGTTGGCTTGGAATACTCCGACTACGTGATTACTGAGGCAGGTTTCGGTGCAGATATGGGTGCTGAACGTTTCTTTAACGTTAAATGCCGAATCTCAGGGCTGAAGCCTGATGCCGCTGTGCTGGTTGTCACCGTACGTTCCCTCAAATCCCACTCTGGGCTGTACAAGATCGTACCGGGCAAGCCTCTGCCCGAAGGCATGCTTGAAGAGAACCCTGCCGACGTTGAAGCAGGGGCTACTAACCTGAAGAAGCACATTGAGATTGTGCGTAACTTCGGTGTGCAGCCGGTGGTGGCTATTAACGCGTTCCCCACCGATTTCGATTCTGAGCATGAAGCTATTCGCCGTATTGCCGAAGAGGCTGGCGCTCGCGTAGCTATCCATCATGGTGTTGCTGAGGGTGGCAAGGGTACGATTGACCTGGCAAATGTGGTTGCTGAGGCTTGCGACGACGTTTCGAACCTGGAGTACACCTATGATCTTGAGGATTCTCTCGAAACTAAGCTTGAGAAGGTTGCCACTAAGGTTTACGGGGCAGACGGTATCTCGATTGCTCCCGCAGCGGCAAAGCAGCTTAAGCGTTTTGCCGATCTGGGGTATTCGCATCTACCTGTGGTGATTGCAAAGACCCACCTGTCGATCTCTTCTGATGCTTCCCTCAAGGGTGCACCCACCGGCTGGACTTTGCCTGTGCGCGAGGTTCGTCTTGCCGCAGGTGCCGGTTATGTTTACGCTATTTGCGGCACGATGCGCACCATGCCCGGTCTGAGCAAGAGCCCTGCTGCAGAGCGTATTGGTTTTGATGAAAACGGTACGATGATCGGTCTTTCGTAGTGGTTTCTGGGTCATATTTCGCCCATAAAAGACGAAGGCAAGCTTGATAAGGTGCCGTGGGCATCCTCGTTATGTTGGGATGCGCACGGCACCTTTTCTGTGTCTTCGCGGGCTGTACCGAGGGGTAGTTTTTACCGATTTCGTGTGTGTTGCGAAAAAACCATTCAAACAGACCAATTGGTGTATAGAACCCGCATGATTACGCGGGTTTAACAATACTGTTATTTAGGGGTATACCTTGAAAAATGGCTGTATGACGCGGAACTTCCAGAAAAAAGTTTTAGTGATTTACGCCATACAAAAATCAATAAAATCTCGATTGGTATTTAAATGCCCTGCTTTCATGCGGGGTAAAAATAACAGAATGGTTACAAATATGCGCTCAGCTTATCTAAGGTTTTTGGAGAGTGAAAACCATGTAGAAAACCGACCCAAAAGTAGGCTAAACTTGAGTTATCAAGTGATCGAAGGTTTCATGAATTGTCCTCGAGTTGCTTGTGTTTGAGTGAGTGATAGATACCCCCGGGTGTCATAAAACGACCGCGCTATGGTAGCGCGGTCGTTTTGTTTAACCAGACTTGTGCTGCTAGAAAGCCTACAGGATGTACTGGGCTACCAGCCCCGTGAACCCCATTCTTCAAGGTGCGGACGCTCGGTGCCTAATGTTGTGGAACGCCCGTGACCCGGAAGCACAATCGCTTCATCATCAAAGTTTCCAAAGAGCTTTTCAAGAACGTTTGAGAAAAGTTCGCCAAACTGCGCGGGAGAATCGGTCTTGCCTACGCCGCCGGGGAAGAGCGCATCGCCGGTGAAAAGCAAGGTAGCAGGGGAGTCATCTTCCCATGTGGTCTGCACAGAATATACGATGGATCCGGGAGTATGCCCGGGAACGGAAATAGCGCGCACCTGCAGCTCTGTATCGTAAAAATCAAAAACTTCGCCGCCGTTTAACTCGTTTTCGACCGTGAAATTTTCTTGCGCACGAATGGCCTCGGCGTCCGCGGATCCTGCATAAGTAATGGCACCGGTGAGAGATTCAAGCTCGCGCAGAGCACGAATGTGGTCCCAGTGCCCATGGGTGACCATAATACCCGTCACGCCAAGAGCACGGCGGGGGATAGGCTCGAAATCTTCTTCAGATTCGAGAATGCGCACTCGGCGGTCGTTCTCTTCTGTAAGGGCTAGGTTTGGACAGTCCTGCATGATTGCCTCAAGCGTGAAGGTATACAGTGCTTCTGCATCATAAGCGGGATCGATCAGCATTTGCTCACCAGTATGGCGAATCGTGATCAGGTAGACGCTGTTATCCATGTCTGAGACGCTTAGGGCACGTACCGTAAATTCCGGATTTTCGAAGATAAGAGTTGATTCGGGATAAGTAGCCATATATCCAGTGTACTGATGCGGTGTATATCCCGTTTCTAGCGGCAGGTATAAGGGGGTAACGGGAATGAAAGTCACCAGGAAAAACGTTCGCCACGAGTCAAACCCGCATCATAAAGCATGCTATCCCCGCCGAAAGAGCGTAGAATGTAGATTCGAAGATAGACGAAAGGATTTTCGATGCCTCCCCGTGCTGAATCAGCAACCGCCCCTTTGCGTTCAAATGACCTTAGCAGCATTCGTGTGCAGGGTGCTCGCGAAAACAACCTCAAGAACGTTGATCTTACGATTCCACGTGACGCAATGGTGGTTTTTACAGGGCTATCGGGATCTGGTAAATCTTCACTTGCTTTCGACACCATCTTCGCAGAGGGACAGCGCAGGTACGTTGAATCACTATCTTCCTACGCGCGTATGTTCCTTGGGCAGGTAGATAAGCCTGATGTTGATTTTATTGAGGGGCTATCGCCAGCGGTCTCTATCGACCAGAAATCTACTTCAAAAAACCCGCGGTCGACGGTAGGCACCATAACCGAGATTTACGATTATATGCGCCTGCTGTGGGCTCGTGTAGGGCGTGCGCACTGCCCAGTGTGCGGTGAAGAAATTACCAAGCAAACCCCGCAGCAGATTGTCGATGCACTGCTGGAATACCCCGAACGTACGCGTTTGCAGGTTCTTGCCCCCGTGGTATCAGCTCGCAAAGGTGAGTTTGTTGATCTGTTCAAAGACTTGGTGACACAGGGCTATTCGCGTGCCCGGGTGGACGGAAAAACAGTTCAACTCTCGGATCCTCCTAAACTAGCGAAACAATACAAACACACCATTGACGTTGTGGTAGATCGTATCGTGATTAAGGAGGGTATTCACCAGCGACTGACCGATTCCGTGGAGACCGCACTCAGACTAGCCGATGGCCGCTTGCTCATCGAATTCGTAGATGTACAGGCAGATTCACCCGAACGCACCCGAACATTTAGTGAAAACCTTGCCTGCCCCAACAATCACCCCCTGCAGGTGGACACTATTGAGCCGCGTGCCTTCTCCTTCAACTCGCCCTTCGGCGCATGCCAAGCTTGCGATGGTATTGGTTCCAGGCTTGAAGTTGATGAAGATCTTTTAGTACCCAACCCAGACATGACTCTGGGTGAAGGTGCTATTGCTCCGTGGTCGCAGGGAAAATCTACCACCGAGTATTGGCTGCGTCTTCTTGCAGGTCTCGGCGAAGAGCTCGGATTTGATCTTAACACTCCGTGGAAAGATCTTCCTGCCAAAGTTCGCAAAGCAATTCTGGAGGGCAAAGATTTTAAAGTTGAGGTCTCGTACCGCAACCGTTTTGGACGCGAACGCCGCTATACTTCCGGGTTTGAGGGTGTTAAAGCCAATATCATGCGTAAACATCAAGAAACTGAATCTGATTTTGCGCGTGATCGCTACGAACAATATATGCGTCAGGTTGCATGCCCGGTATGTCACGGTGCGCGGCTGAACCCTACTATTCTCAGCGTCAAAATTGAGGGTAAATCCATTGCGGATGTAACCGCTATGCCACTTCGTACCGCCTTAGATTTTATGCGCGCCCTAAAGCTGACTCCTCGTGAGGCTAAGATTGCCGACCAGGTACTTAAAGAGCTTGATGCACGCTTGCAATTCCTCTTGGACGTAGGGCTCGATTACCTGACGTTATCACGCTCTGCTGGCACGCTTTCGGGCGGTGAGGCCCAGCGCATACGACTGGCAACCCAGATTGGCTCCGGGCTCGTTGGCGTGCTTTATGTGTTGGATGAGCCCTCTATAGGTTTGCACCAGCGCGACAACCGACGTCTAATCGATACCCTGACAAAGCTACGCGATATGGGAAACACCCTCATCGTAGTGGAACATGACGAAGACACGATGCGGGAAGCCGACTGGATTGTTGATGTCGGACCAGGTGCGGGCGAACACGGCGGTGAAATCGTCCATTCGGGCACTTACAAAGAACTTTTGTCCAATAAAAAGTCGATAACCGGTGATTATATGGCGGGTCGGCGCTCTATTGAAGTTCCAAAGAAACGCCGCCCACATGACCGTAAACGTGTGTTAAAGGTCTATGGAGCTCGCGAGAACAACCTCAAAAATGTTGATGTTACCTTCCCCCTAGGTGTTTTTACCGCGATCACAGGCGTATCGGGATCGGGTAAATCAACCCTCGTGAACGATATTCTCTATACCTCACTGGCGAATAAACTCAACGGTGCAAAACAGGTTCCAGGACGGCACAAGAAGGTAGACGGTCTGGAACATCTGGATAAGGTTATTCACGTTGACCAATCGCCTATTGGGCGTACTCCGCGGTCGAATCCTGCGACATACACCGGCGTGTTCGACCATATTCGTAAGCTCTTTGCCGAGACGAATGAGGCTAAAGTGCGCGGATATACGCCCGGGCGGTTCTCGTTCAACGTTAAAGGCGGTCGATGCGAAGCATGCTCGGGTGACGGTACCCTCAAGATTGAGATGAACTTCTTGCCGGATGTGTATGTGCCCTGTGAAACCTGCCAGGGAAAACGCTATAATCGCGAAACCCTCGAAGTGCATTACAAAGGTAAGACTATTTCTGATGTGCTTGAAATGCCGGTGGAGGAAGCTGCAGAATTTTTTGCGGCCTTCACCCCGATCGCTCGGCACTTGAACACGCTGGTTGATGTGGGGCTTGGCTACATTCGTCTAGGGCAGCCCGCAACCACGCTTTCAGGTGGTGAGGCGCAGCGCGTGAAACTTGCCGCAGAGCTGCAGAAGCGTTCTAACGGTCGTTCGATCTATGTGCTTGATGAGCCTACAACGGGTCTGCATTTTGAGGATATCCGTAAGCTCTTAACTGTGCTTCAGTCTCTCGTTGATAAGGGCAATACCGTTATCACAATTGAACACAACCTTGATGTCATTAAATGTGCCGACTGGATTATTGATATGGGTCCGGAAGGTGGCGATGGTGGAGGCACCGTAATCGCCGAAGGAACGCCTGAAGACGTCGCACAGGTTGAGGAGTCTCATACCGGACGTTTCATCAAGGAACTTTTGGTGTGAGTCATATTTCAGGTAATCATCCGCGAGCGCAAATGCGCGGTGCTGTAACAACTCTCGACAGAGTACGCCATATTCTTGCTGCTCAGTTAGAGGCAGATTTCTGTTTACCTGCGGGAGCTATCTCTCAAGCACAGAATCTGGGTGCTGAGGTCTTGAGTGCACTGCAGCTTCCAGCGGAAGAGATGAGCGCATCCCGCCGCCGCAACGCTGATACCTGGGAACTTCGGGTAGGTAACTATCTGGGCGTGGGGTTGCTTTGCGCAAAGTATCCCCGGGTTTTGAAAACGGCCACTGAGTATATGCGTGGGGATCTCTCAAATTGGATGGGCGATTACGCACCATTGCGCCAGCTGAATGAACTCTTGACCCCTTACAGCCAGCAGGTGAGCGGAACAAGCGTATATTACACGCCTTCACGCAACCTGCTTGAATCTGTGGTTCCGCCGGATATTCCGGAGCAAGAGGTTAAATGTGCGGTACCCGGAATCGGCATGATGCGCCGGGTAGATAGCGGCGTTCTTCGAGAATCGTTACGGCAACATATTTGTGGTCTTCGCACGGTGACGAAAGCGCCGAACGCCTCGGCAGATGCTTTAGAGGCAGACGAAGATGATATGGCGGTTTCGGAACTCTCGGTGCGAATAGAGCTCCTTCAACCTGAGCAGTACGAGCGTTTTCGCGATGATCCACGGTATGCGAACGCTTTAGGGTTTAGTGATCGTCGCCCCGATATTATGGTCCTTGCCGCGTTTGACTCTGACGCCGACCTTGCTTTAGCAGAACCTTTAGCAATGGCGGGTGCAAGTGACGATTCGCCACTGATGCGTCAAATCGGTATTGATGTGCTGCCACATGTACGACAACGCGGGCTTGCTGCGCATCTTGTATATGAACTTTCTCGAATGGTTCTTGCCGATGGGTATCTTCCATTTTATGGAACCAGTCCTTCGCATGTGCTCTCACAGCGCGTGGCTTTGGCAGCCGGATTCATCCCTACATGGTGGGAGTTTATCTCAACGAGCATGCACGATATGCCGCTCGATGAAGCATCGTAAAGTTCGTAAATTTAGAGAATTTCAGTGAGCGCCCACAACACAAGGGTGGTCTTTCAGAAACTTACCCGAAGACCAACCCCGCATTTCTCACAAGATTTACTAGGAGTTCTCAAGCTCCGCACCGTTAGATGCGATCACTCGACGGTACCAATCAAAAGACTTCTTACGGTAACGGGAGAGTGACCCCGAACCGTCGTCATGACGATCTACATAGACGAAACCGTAGCGTTTTGACATCTGCGCTGTAGACGCTGAAACCATGTCGATACAGCCCCACGTAGTGTAACCGAGTAGCTGCACACCGTCGGCAATAGCTTCGCGCACCTGTTCCAGGTGTGCCCGCAGATAATCGATACGGTAATCGTCGATCACGGTCATTTCACCATCGGCCTCAACAAGTTCGTCGCGTGCGCCTAAGCCGTTCTCGACGATGAAAAGAGGTTTCTGCCAGCGGTCCCAGTACTGGTTGAGTACAATACGCAGCCCGACAGGATCGATCTGCCATCCCCACTCGGAAGCGGTCAATGTCGGGTTAGACACTCCACCGAGAATATTCCCTTCGCTGCTTTCGCCGCGGCTTGGGTCGCTGCTGGCACAGGTGGACATGTAGTAGCTGAACGAGACAAAATCGACCGTATTTTTGAGGTCTTCCCGATCTCGTTCGGTAATGTTGAGCTCGATACCTTTTTCGTGGAGCATGCGTAGGAAATATCCGGGGTAGGTTCCACGAACGTGCACGTCGCCGAAGGCAAAGTTCGCGTGTTCGGCGTGCAGGGTGGCGAGCGCATCCTGGGGTGATGGTGTGAGCGGATAGGTGGGCATTGCTAAAATCATGCAGCCAATCTGGGCTTGAGGTACGAGCTCACGGGCAGCACGGGTAGCGCGCGCTGAGGCGACAAGCTCATGATGAATTGCCTGGTAAAGGTCTTGCTCACTCAGCTGTTCTTTGGGGGTGTTAATACCGCCAGACATAAACGGTAGGTGCAGCACCGAATTGATTTCGTTGAAGGTGAGCCAGTATTTTACGCGGTGGCCGTAGCGTTCAAAGAGTACCCGGCAGTATCGTTCGTAGAAGTCGATAAGATCGCGACTTACCCAGCCGTTGTATTGTTCTGCAAGGTAAAGCGGTGTTTCGTAGTGGCTGATAGTGATGAGCGGTTCGATGCCGTATTTTTCAAGTTCATCAAGCACACGGTCGTAGAAGGCGAGGCCTTCCTCATTTGGTTCTGTTTCGTTACCGTTTGGGAAGACACGTGACCAAGCGACGGAGAACCGGAATACTTTGAACCCCATTTCCGCAAGGAGAGCGATGTCTTCGGGGTAGCGGTGGTAGAAATCGGTGCCCTCAAGTTTGAGGTTATCGGGTGTGGGCGCGGCACTTCGTGGGCTCAGCCCTCCGTGAGGGAGTACATCCTGAATACTGGGACCCTTGCCGCCTTCATCCCAGGCACCTTCACACTGGTTGGCTGCGGAAGCGCCTCCCCACAGAAAATTTGGGGGAAACGCACCGTGCAGGTGGGGTTTGATGATGGGCAGCGATTGGGTGTCATGCGTGAAATGCTGGTCTTGATGCATGGGGCTCTCCCGTAGATGGCGGACAGTTAATGCTTAGATGGGGAATACGTATATGGCGGATAGAACACATCGCCGTTGTTGTACAACAACCCTAACAGTTTTAGCGCATATTCCTGCAGAGATGAGCAGTAAGATTACGGAAGATGGCTTAAGTTTCAACGCTAGAACCCTGGTGTATCGGCTTTGTTTACGCCGCGCTGTATCGGGCGCTTTTTGGGTGTGCAGGCAGCATACAGAATGTCGGTAGAAATAAAAAGCCCCGGGCGTGAACCCTTTTCTAGGATTCAGCGCCCGGAGCTTATGTGGCTGAATAGACCGGAAGAGCTTAGCGAGCGCTCACTAGGGTGTAGCGTATCCGAGAGCGAATAGCCACGCGGTGCCCACAACACCCCAAATAATCATATTTACGAGCGAAGACAGGAAGCCCAGCTTGAACCATTCACCCACACTGAAATACCCCGATCCGTAGTACACCCCTGCCGGTCCAGAGGCATAGTGAGTGATACCGCCGATAAGGTTGCCGGTAAAGCCGAGGAAAAGTGCGGCGAACATTGGGGGAGTACCCGCCGAAATTGCTGCCCCCAGGAACACAGCATAGAGGGCGACAATCTGCGCGGTATTAGAAGCAAACATGTAGTGAATGTAGAAGTACACCAGAATCAGAATGCCAAAGGCGAGCGGCCAGGACATACCCGCAACGCTGTGCGCGGCGCGATCGCCTACCCAATCAACAACCTTGAGCTTCTTGAGCTGATCCGCCATGCCCACAAGCACCGCAAAGAAAATGAGAGTGGACCAAGCACTGGAGTTATTCGCCATATCTTTCCAGGTGAGCACCT
Organism: Rothia sp. HMSC08A08; assembly: GCF_001808385.1. Taxonomy (NCBI): domain Bacteria; kingdom Bacillati; phylum Actinomycetota; class Actinomycetes; order Micrococcales; family Micrococcaceae; genus Rothia; species Rothia sp. HMSC08A08. The sequence continues at coordinate 6,305 of NZ_KV793056.1, read as the reverse complement.
TAGTCACAAGAAGAATTGCGATGCCGAAGAAGGCTGCACTGGTCGCGCTAATACCCCAGGACGTGCCGCCAATCCATAGGGCTAACAGCAGTACGAAGGTACCGAGCATAATCCACTCCGGCACGCTTAAGGGGCCCATCTCGGCAAGCTCTTTGCGTGCATGATCGGGAGCATCAGGGGTGTGCTTGATAGTCGGCGGGTATACCTTCGAGATAAACCAAGGCATAATAGCAAGGGCAATCAGGCCGGGGGCTAACGCGGCAAGTGCCCAAGTGCCCCAGTCCAGGTGCAGACCTTTTTCTTGAGCAAATTTTTGAGCCAGCGGGTTACCAGCCATTGCCGTTAAGAACATTGCGGCGGTGATGGTATTGACCTGCGCCTCGGTCATGAGCAGATAAGAGCCTAGCTTGCGGCGTTTCTCGGGGGTCTCGTTGGTAGAGCCATTCACCTCAGCAAGAGAGCGAATAATCGGGTAAATCACGCCACCCGCGCGAGCCGTATTTGAAGGAGTAGCCGGTGCAAGCACGAGATCTGTGATCGCCATACCGTAAGAAAGCCCGAGAGAAGACTTACCGAGCATGCGCACAAACAATAGGGCGATGCGCTTTCCTAACCCGGTAATGAGGAACCCATCGGCAATGAAGAACGCGGCAACAATAATCCAGATTGAGTCGTTGCCGAAGCCTTTAAGCGCTTCTTCTTTCGCGTTCATGGTACCGGTGATCATTGCAGCGCCGAGACCAATAAGCGCCACCGATGGGGTTGGCAGCGGCTGGAAGATAAGACCTAGGATAGTACCGGCAAAGATAGCGAGCATATGCATACCGCGTGGTTCCACCCCTGGAGGTACGGGAATAAACCAGATGGCTATAGTAATCGCGAGAATCACCGCAACTTTGACGATGAGAACAGTATTAGTCTGCTTGGGTTTTTCGGGAGGTTGCGATTGCTCATTGCGAGCGGTGGCATCGGGCTCGGATGTCGAGGACGATTGGCTCATGTCCGTACTCCTTTGAAACGAAACTTGATAGGCGCACACGTACAGTGTGCATACGGTTTCGTCAGCGTTCTTATGCTGTGAATGTGTTGGTATCTGATGGCTTATGTGGGAATACCGTTCAGACGTTTTAAGTTTACGTCTAGACTCACCTTTCAGAAAAGGGTTTGCCCGCAAAACACAGGGCTGCTTTGGTTTCCTTTACTTTCGCTGAACAGTCGGGAATGATGGGCCAACCCGGTAGAATAAAATCCGTGGAAATCCTTCGTGAACAAGGCCCAAAATCCGGTGAACTTCTGATGCACCACGACGATACCGTGGCAATGCTGCGCGAGGTCGCAGCGGGAAAACGCACCGCAACCCTGCGTATCTACCAACCGAACCCTACCGTCGCTTTCGGTCGTCGCGATGAGCTCAATCCAGGATTTACCGCCGCCGCGCAGGCATGCCGTGATCTCGGGTACGACATACTCGTGCGTAAAGTAGGCGGTCACGCGGCCGCCTACCACACCGGCTGCCTCGTCATCGATCATTTTCAGCCCGCCGAAGACGCAAAAACCGGCAACAACCTGCGTTACAAACTCTTCGGAGACATGTACGCCCAAGCCCTGCAACTCGTCGGGGTGGATGCGGCAGTCGGCGAAATCCCCCAAGAATACTGCCCGGGTGAATACTCCGTATACGCTCGGCTAGGCGGCGAACATGCTGGGGAACGCATCAAACTTGTGGGGACCGCACAGCGCGTTATTCAGGGTGGCTGGTGGTTCAGCACCGGAATCGTTGTATATAACTCGGCATCTCTACGCGAAATTACCTCGCGAGTATACGATGCTCTCGGCATGCCCCTTAACCCTGCAACTGTAGGTGCCGCTGAAGACGCAAACCCCGCTCTGCTCATGGAAGACCTGGAAGACGCGATTTTAGAGATTTATGCACAGAACGGCTTCAAATAGCCGTTATGCACCAAGGCGGTGTTCCCGCCTTATGACTAGCTAAGACAGCCGGCGGTTCCCACATAATCCATGCAGCTGCACGGCACCCCTAGCGAGACAATAAAGACAAGTTCACCGTAGACTGGTAATACGACCGCCCTCACACCTCAAGGAGAGCATATGCGCTGGGGACAAATCCAAGACGACAAAGGCCGCCGCGCCGTCTGCATGCACGAAGAAACCATCTATGAACTCCCCGCAAAACTCTCACCCCTACTCCAGTTTTACAGCCGTTACCGCACCAATTTCGGCGATCCTGCCAACGCGGTGAGCATCCTCCGCGAAAACGGTGCTACAACTCTAGGACATGGCGAAGAACTCTGGAATACCCTACCTTTCGTACGACCGCTGGACCGCCCTGGAAAAGTCCTTTGTGCCGGGCTCAACTACCGCGATCATGCCGAAGAAATGGGACTCGAAATCCCAAAATATCCCACCATCTTCACGAAATATCCGAATGCGCTCATCGGCCCCAACGAAGAAATTCAAATGCCTTCTGCAAACGAAACCGGAAGCACAAAAATAGATTGGGAGGTCGAACTTTGCCTTGTTATTGGGCAAAAGATGCGCCGGGTAGATGAAAAAGATGCGCTCGCTGGACTGCTGGGGTACACCATTCTCAACGATGTTTCGGTGCGGGACTGGCAGGGACGCACCAGCGAATGGTTCCAGGGTAAAAACTGGGATAGCATGACACCGTTTGGTCCCTATATTGTTGCGACGGACGAACTTGACCCGACTCGCGGATTAGAGCTTATCTGCGAAGTTGACGGCGAGGTACGTCAGCACGGTAATACCTCTGACATGATTTTTACTTCTGCACAGCTTATCTCATATATTTCGCAGTTCATGACCCTAGAACCTGGCGACCTCATCGCTACCGGAACTCCCGCCGGAGTAGGGCTTTCACTGCACCCACGGAACTGGCTTAAGCCTGGGCAGACTCTAGTAACCCGCATTGAAGGAATTGGCGCTATCAGTAACAGGTGCTCGCAGCCTTATAGCGGATAAGACAAGGTTTATTCAGATAGCTAGGTAAACGCTGCAAAGAGTCCAGTACCGTATGGTCTGCGCGTTCGTTCCTGGCTTTGTATTTAAGGTGCCTGCATTCTCGCCCATGCAAAGGAGAGGATGCAGGTACTTTTATCGACCTGAAACCTTTGTGGGCGATAGGAGGTATTAGGAAACGTAACCTAAGGGTTGACGGAGAAGGGTGCCTGCTAGAGTGAGAATAAACGGAAACGATGGGGCGCGCATAGTCTAAGAGGACTGTGAGGTTTTGGGCAGTCTATATTTCATGTAAAGGAGGAAAACGCCTAGTCAGTACGTTAATGTCACAATTTGGTGAGAAGTTTGTAGCGTATTGACCTATAAAAAGGCGTTTATATAAAATTATGTTTATGGATAACGGTTCAGGTCAGACGGAACCACGAGACTGGGAACAAGAATTCGGTGCATCCGTAGCAATTTTCTCAGCACTCGCTAATCCGTTAAGACTTGCGATTGCACACCATTTGGTGGAGCGTCCACATAGTGTGAGCGAACTGCATACCTGCTTGGGTATTTCGCAGCCGCTCGCCTCGCATCATTTGCGCATCCTTCGAGAGGCGCATGTTGTTGAAGGGGAGCAGCACGGCAGAACCACTATCTACAAATTGTTAGACCACCACATCAGTCACATTGTGAAGGATGTGCACGAACATACGAAACACACCGGCGATTAGCTCGGTTTATCTGAGGAGAGATCATGACCACCGTTGCACCCCACCGTCATTCCGAAAGCCACGCACATACCCACGGGCCTTCATGCGGTCACCAGGCAGTTATTCACTTAGATCACGTAGACTACCTGCATGACGGGCACGCGCACCGCGAGCACGAAGGGCACTACGATGAGTGCAACGTATGCTCCTGCGGCAACTGCTCTGACCTGTGCGTCAACTGCACCTGCGATAACTGCACCTGCCCGACCTGTAACCATGCGGTTTGCGAATGCGCACACTGCAATGATTCTTGCGCCAACTGCGCATGTGATGACTGCGCATGCCCCACATGCCAGCACGCAGCATAAGCAATTTTTAGACTATAAACCCGCCCGGCGTACTCTATGAGGAGGCGCCGGGCGGGTTTTGTATAAGGGTCTCTGTTGTATTCAGAGTGTATAGGGCGTGTGTCATTGTGTGCGTTATCTAAATATAGTCTTTTGGGTGCAATTCTTAAGAGTGGTTCTGCGTGGAAGTTGAGTTTTTAAATGTAAACTCGAAAGTCTAATATCTTTAATGTTTTGAATAAAATCCACAGAGTTGTTTATTGATAAATGGTTATATATGTCGCGGGTGAATCGCTA
>NZ_KV793056.1:0-1949 GCF_001808385.1 Rothia sp. HMSC08A08 | reverse complement strand
TGAATCGCTAAATATTTTGAATCATCGTAGAGTAATAGATATGACTTCTTCTGAGTCCATTTAGTACGTGCGAATAAGCTGTTCCATCGGAGGAATGGCGCATGGAACGTGTGGTTTTCAGAGTTGGTCTTATCTTATTCACCCAGCCACAATTTTTTTGAGGATGTGTTCACCGATGAATACTCGTATCCCTGGTTTGTCTCGTCGTGCCCTTATGAGCGCTTTGGGCGTTTCTGGGTTTGCTGTGTTGCTATCTGCGTGTGGGGAGGACTCGAAGCCTGCTGGAATGGCTACTGAGAGTTCGAGTTCTTTCTCTTCTGCGACTGTCGTTGCCTCTGCTTCATCCAGTAATGGCCCATCGCCGTCGTCGAGTGTGCCGCCGCATTATTCGGGGAACTCGAAAGCACCAGATGGAGAATTTCGTGCCGCTGATGTGTATGGTCCTGCGCAGAATGTTCCGAAGCCCAAGACGGAGGAGGGGTATACGAATGCTTCCTTAGAGGGGATGCGTAAGACGGTGCAGGCGTGGACGGAATGGCGTAACTACGGGCTTCAGACCGGGGACTTCAAAGAGGCCTATAAATATATCAGTAAGAACTTCACAGATGAACAGAAGACCTATGATTTTGATACTCGTCTTTATAAAAAGGGCGGGTGGATTGTAGGTGGAGATGTGCATGGCTACGAGTTCCATGGTGAGCCTATTAACCACGGTGGTGGTAAATATAAGTGGAAGTTCTTCATGGCTTGGCCACATCTCATCTATATTGAGGCTGATGGAGAGCACTATAAGGAAGTTGTTAATAAAGATTACGAGAATAACTGGTATATGATGACTCTTCACCATGATGGGAATCGGTGGCTTATCGATAGCGTTGAGTTCTTGGATATGAAGGGTGAGAAGAATGAAGAATAGAGCTCTTCCATGCCTAATGGTTGCATCATTGGTATGTGCCTCACTTTTTCAAGGTGTTCCGGTTATGGGTGATCCTCTCTGCGGTAATTCGGATGCTTCACTATGGTGTTCAGAGCAGGAGATATCTCAAAGCCAACAGTGGCGCGGTGGGAGACAGGCGCCAGAGCAAAATATAGGACAGTATCCAAATGCCGATCTGCACACGTCTCAGGAAAATAATGAACGTCGTCAAGATGAGTGGACGAGATGGTATCGGGAGCATCATCATGGGAATCTTGGGTTCGCTCAAGATAAAAGTGGTGCTAATAAGTCGTTTAGATTTGATGTTGCCAATGATGGTTCGTACTGTGTTAGTCGGGATGGGCGTGTGGGCCAGTATAAAGAATTTACTGATGATGGTCAGGCTAAACCTGTTGGGGAGACGATTACGAATCATCTGTTCGGTGATACCTGCACCCTGAACGACCCGGAAGCAGCACAGCAAGCTCAGGGTGAGTATGAGCGGATTATCACCGAGATGCGCACTCATTTGCTGGAGTTGATCCCGGCGCATCCGCACCTGACTTTGGATAGTGCGCATCCACCACATACGAGTAAGGGTGAGGAAACGAATTTCTACACCACTTTAGAGGGCAGTTCTAATATTTTTGAAGGGGATTTGCCGATTGGACGCACTAGGATTCGTGCGGTGCCGGTGGCGTATCGGTATGAGTATGGAGACGGGCACGATCTAAAAACACATAGTGCTGGTAGCTCGGTGTCTTCACAGTATTCTGGTCAATCCTTGCATGAGACGTCGACGAGTTATGCGTATCCGCAGGTGGGGAATTTTCATGCCTATGTCACGGTGACGTATGCGGGTCAGTACAGTATTGATGGTGGGCCGTGGCAGTTTTTCGGAACCGAGGTGTCTCGTGTGAGTGAGCCGGTGCTGGTGCGGGTGTGGGAGTCTGAGGTGCATTCGGTGGGTAAGACTTGTACTGAGGACCCGGGGGCGAAGGGGTGTCCGGGTCATGCGGAGGAGCCTGATGTG
>NZ_KV793055.1:0-735 GCF_001808385.1 Rothia sp. HMSC08A08 | reverse complement strand
CCTCGTGCAGGACGCTCCCCTACCCAACCAGCCACAAAGACTGATTGCCACAACTTCGGCGGTGTACTTGAGCCCCGCTACATTATCGGCGCAGAATCACTTGACCAGTGAGCTATTACGCACTCTTTCAAGGATGGCTGCTTCTAAGCCAACCTCCTGGTTGTCTCAGCAACTCCACATCCTTTCCCACTTAGCACACGCTTAGGGGCCTTAGTTGATGGTCTGGGCTGTTTCCCTCTCGACAATGAAGCTTATCCCCCACTGTCTCACTGCTACACTCTCACTTACCGGCATTCGGAGTTTAGCTAACGTCAGTAACCCTCGCGGGCCCATCGGCCATCCAGTAGCTCTACCTCCAGCAAGAAACATGTAACGCTGCACCTAAATGCATTTCGGGGAGAACCAGCTATCACAGAGTTTGATTGGCCTTTCACCCCTATCCACAGCTCATCCCCCCAGTTTTCAACCTAGGTGGGTTCGGTCCTCCACACGCTCTTACACGTGCTTCAACCTGGCCATGGATAGATCACTCCGCTTCGGGTCTAGATCCTGCCACTACAACGCCCTGTTCAGACTCGCTTTCGCTACGACTACCCCACACGGGTTAACCTCGCGACAAAACACTAACTCGCAGGCTCATTCTTCAAAAGGCACGCCACCACCCCACACAAAAAGGGGGGCTATAACGGCTTGTAAGCACACGGTTTCAGGTACTATTTCACTCCCCTCCCGGGG
>NZ_KV793054.1:0-41282 GCF_001808385.1 Rothia sp. HMSC08A08 | reverse complement strand
GCGTTCGCTGTATAGTTTTGAAACAACAAACCTGAGGGTTTGTTAGTTAATTACATATGTATGGAAGAGACCCCGTGAGGGGTCTCTTTTGTTTTAACCGCTGATTTGCATTCTCCTTGAGAGCTATCGGCTCTGCTGTGTTCTCATAGCGTGCGTTGGTGAATACTCTAAAGGCTAAGAAGACCTCATGAAATATAATCGGCGCATCAGGGCGTTGAAAATCTGTGAGAGCGCGTATGCTTTCTTGTTATCTTAGGGGCATGGAGACTTTACAATCTGCCCCAGACCCGAAGGATTTGACGCTATCGATAGATGAGAGGCGTGAACTTATCGTCTGGGCGGCAGACTGTATGTATCGGATACTGCCTATTTTCGAGAAGCAGTATCCTGCTGATCCTAGGCTTCAGCAGGGGCTTGCTGCGATCGCTGAGTTCAACCGCGGTGCATTATCAGTTGGAACTATGCGTCAGCACGCTTTGCTCTGCCATGCTACGACCCGGGACTGTAAGACCCCGTCTGCGCAAGCCGTAGCTAGAGCCTGCGGACACGCGATTGCCATAGCCCATATGGGTGCCCATGCACGCAATATTGAGCGATATACTCGCAAAGTGCTTTCGGGAGAACCTTTGACCGAAGAGCTCGAATGGCAACGGTCACATATTCCTGCTCGATTTTTCAGCTATGTTTTTGCGCGCTAAGCAGCGTATACCCACACGTAGAATTTCGAAAGCCAGAGAAGTCCTTTTTACCGGTCTGTGATAGCGTGCCTGAGGCTTCATCACGGGAATACTAATACCAATCGTTGCACATTCTTCTGAACGAGTTTCTGGAACGTTTACTGTATCAAGTACCGACGAATACCTGTTCTCGCGTTAGAGTGAATGTATGGAGTATCCGCTTTTTTCAGACCGACAGCAGGAACCGTATACGGGAGAGGACACCTCAAAATACCGGACGGTGGCGCTCACCGCCGAGGTTAAGCTGCCTTTAGCGGAACTATGGCTGGCGTGCACCGAGTATATCCATCTGTGGTGGCCGCGGGAGCTTCTGCGGGACGAAGAAAGCTATCTGGAGCTTACGGATACAGTTCTTACCGAAGAAGACCCGCAGGGGTATGTAACAACTCTTGCTGAGGTAATCTACTATGAGCCCGAGGACGTGTTGGGCTTTTTGCCTCTGCCCGATACTAAACTGCATCAGCTTCTACGTGATGACAGCGGGTTTAGCCTACTTTTCGACGAAGACGGCGCAGAATCTTCGCTTATGGAAATCACCTCTGGTTTAGCGAAACCCCGTGAACTTGCGGCTGAGTACGACGAGCTGGGTGTTTATACGATCCAACGTTATGGCGCAGAACTTATTTTGAAGGCGTGCGCCCGATTCTTTGGGGCTGAACTTCGAGCAGAGTCTCTTGTATCGGGTATGCTTGACAGCTATGAGCGCTAGGCATGCCGTATCGGAACGAGGTATCGCAGACAGTACAGTACAAGAGAAGAGGCCGAGCACGACATTACCGTTCATCGCTCTTTGTCGATTGGGCAGTGGCTGAACCTGCTGGCAATCCCGATCTTGGGGCAGCTGATTCAAACTGTTTTCTTCGCTGCTGGTGTTCGGTTTCTTCTCATGGTTTGCTTCTGTGGCGGTTACCGACCAAACCATCGAGCTGTGAGTAGGAACCAAGCCCGAACATCTGAAAATTTTAGACCTTGAAGTCAACTACAACGCGGTCATGCTTAAGGTGACGATGATCGTTGCGGTATCCTCTGGGCTGAGCTTTGTGGCGACGACCAGCAGCGACGGTCGGCACGCGCTTGACTTCTTAGAACCGATGGTGCTGCGTCTGCGAAAAATCCTGATAATTCGAGATATATACTCTCCATTTTCAGGTACGGGCGCCGAAGAGACACTGGAGGGCTATGAACTGTGGTCCGCATCGGCGCAAGAAGATAGTACAGAGCCCGTTGCATCTACCGATAAGGAGACGGTGAAGGATAATGGTCTCGAAGAAGCCACTGAATCCGGGAGTACAGACTCATAGCCAGAGGTGAAGGTGGGCTCATAGCGCCTCGATCACAATGCCGCCAAAACGGGCATTCTTTGCCTCGCAGGTTATTCCATCAACGTAGCAGGTTGAACTGGAGTAGGTTTCTTGCAGCCCGGTATTGGCGTAATATCCGTAAAATCCGCCAAGCAGTGTTACACCTGAGCTGTTGGGAGTCGGCAGCACCTGTATATCGTAGAAAACAACCGGGCGGCCAGACCGGTCAGTCACCCGTGCAGAACATTCGGGACAGAGCGAGCGAGGATAACGTTCTAAAGTCTTCACGGGCTTGGAACAAACGGGGCATGCAATTTCCATGAATGGTGGCTTGACCATGGAGGATATCCTTCGGGTGGTTAGATGACAATGTAGACACGTTGGATGGGGATAGTCCCATTGCTTTTATCTTAGAGGTGTGCATCCAAGGTGAAAATGGTGTACGTCAAATAGAACATAGGCAGGGCGCAAAGGTCTGAAAACCCCGTAAACCTAGCTAAGTTATTTCAACGTACGTAAGATGTTCTTATGACACGTTTTACGACCGACCATCTCAAAACATTCGTTACGGTCATCGAGTACGGTACTTTCGACGCTGCTGCCGACATTCTTGGGGTTAGCCCCTCCGCAATATCACAGCGTGTAAAAACAATGGAACAGCTGGCCGGTAAAGTTCTGCTGCAGCGCACCAACCCGGTTACCCCAACAGCCTCCGGGCAGAGCGTGTTACGTATTGCCCGGCAAAGTGAATTCCTACAGCTTGAACTGGAACGAGAACTCATGGGCGAGGGTGGATTCCAGACAGTCTCTATAGCCCTGAACGCCGATTCTTTAGCAACGTGGTTTTTGGAGGCCATACGCACGCTCGCTCAGGAGGACGAAATTTTCTGTGACCTGCGGCGTGAAGGTGAATTTCATTCCTCAGCCCTTCTGCGTACCGGGGAAGTTATGGCTGCCATAACCTCACAGCCCGGGAAAATCCCCGGATGCTCGGTAGATTACCTGGGCGTGGCGCGTTACTGGTGTGTGGCATCGCCAGCGTATGTGGATCGTTACCTTCCGGGGTTCCCTGCGAAGACTACCCGTGATGATCTGAACCGGGCACCAGTGGTGGAATATGATCGTAAAGACTTTGTGCAGGATGCTGCCCGCGCTCTGATTGAGGAAGACCTAAAACTGCCCAGAGCCGAATTCGAGCAGAGCCCAACGCTCTATATTCCTTCATCACCAGATTACGCGCAGGCGGTCTACGAGGGCATTGCGTGGGGATTGCTGCCGGAGGCACAGTGTAGCGAATATTTCGCCGCCCAAACACTTGTGAAACTCGCTCAGAACCCTGTGGAGTTCCCACTTTACTGGCAGCACTGGAATATCAACTCGCCCGTTCTGGAAAAAGTTAGTCGTCGGGTTGCTGATGCGGCTCATCAGGGGCTCTTGAACTCATGACGGACAGCTAGGGGCGAACGACATCAAACGCACCGCACCCAATTCTGCATCGCACGGATTCACCCTGTGGCTGATAACGCTCAACTTCGTGGCGGTATTCTACTGGTTATGACTTTACTTCCACGATCGCCTTGGCAGCATTCCTGGTGGTGTTGGCGCTGTTGCAGATTATGTTGCGGCCTTTATTTGCTACGCTTGCTGCTACACAAACCATTGTTTTTACTAGCCCCTTAAAACTTCAATTGACTAGTATATATGCTTATATTGGAATATTCGCATATAAAGATCTTGGCAGTATTTTCTACTGCACGTCGCATCGATGAAGCGCCCTAGAATCTTGTTCACACGGGTACTGTTCTACGTCATCTTTGCGCTCTGCACAGGGATTCTCGGGTGTATACCCCCGTATATGACACAGCATGTGGAACGACTCAAAGAAAGTGCGTGCCACAGGCCGACCTCATGCAGCACACAGCGCTGACCCAGACGATGGTGGAGCTGATCGTCATGATCGTATTCGTGCGGATTCTGCAGCCCCTGCGCGAAGAACCAGTCGCAGAGCCTCAGCACGATTAAAAGCAAGAAGAACGCGGCGGGCGCACCCCAAGGATACAGCACCGCCTCGCTTATACGTGATCTAACGGAAGAAAAGAGACGCCAACCAGAATAACGCCGCAGCGACGATAAACCCGATCAACGCCCAGCGGCGCAGCCTTGCCTCCACACGGGCGGCACGAATATCCGCACGTTTTGAAATATCCTCGGTACTCCGCATGGGATCGGAGGTAGAGCCATGCGGGGCATCCTGAGATTCTTGAGGCGAAGGAGACCCATCCGATTCGGACATAGCCCTAAACCTAACGCCACCGAGTCATCATGACCATACCCACCATCATGGCACCCACGCCAATAGTCACATTCCACATGCCAATACCGGGCACAGGAAGCCGACCCTCAAAAATGTAATACGCAATAATCCAGAGAATACCCAGCGCAACGAGCGAAAACATCACTACTCGATACCACAGGGGAGTACCCTCTCTCTGTGTCCCGCTCGTTTCCATCTCGCGAGCGACCTCCAACAGACGGAGCTCGCTCGCATCTTCTTCAACGACCTTAGCCGATTTCTTGTCTTGTGACTTCTTTGACTTAGTATTGGCAGTCTTTTTCGACTTTTTCGCAGTCGACTTAGGGGACATATTTTCCTCCGCCTCAGATGTATGGGTAACCTTATGTAGTACGTTAAAAACTATCTTTGCAGACTCGCGGGATGATTTCACCTTTCACCGGCGTTGTCATTAAAGAAAGTGTAATGACTGGGACGGTAACATCCCGCTATGGAGGACACCCAAAACTATGGCGCATGCATCCGCGAAAGCGCATCAGGCAGTTCAGCCTCATAAATCTATTCTGCGGTGGACCATCCAAATCACGGGTGAGCTTCTGATCACCGTTGGTCTTGTGCTGCTGCTCTTTGTCGTGTGGCAGCTCTGGTGGACCAATATAGACGCAAACCGTTCACAGTCCCAAGCCGTCGATTCCCTGACGCACGAGTTCAGCTCCGCCGCGCCAGTCGAACAGTGGGATCCCCAAAATCCCCCGGAGCCTGAAGCCGAACCCGAACACGGAAAAGGATTCGGGGTTGTCTACATTCCCCGGTTTGGTGCAGACTACCAGCGCCCCGCCGCGCAGGGTACCAGCGCAGACGTGATCGATACCCTCGGTTTGGGACACTACGACGGAACCGCCATGCCGGGCGGCGTGGGCAACTTCGCGCTCGCAGGGCACCGGCAGACACGCGGGGCAGTGCTCGACTATATCGATAAGCTGCAGGTGGGCGATCACATTTATGTGCGCACCAAAGACGGCTACTACACCTACACCGTGTACGAGCATGTGATTGTGCAGCCTGACAATATTGAGGTGATCGAGCCGGTTCCGAGCAAACCCGGACAAGAGCCCACGGAGCGCATTATGACGCTCACGACCTGTCACCCGCGTTACGGTGACACAGAACGTTATATTGTGCACGCCCGTTTTGAATCCTGGCAGCCTAACTCTGCTGGCGCGCCTGCGGAAATTGCCCAAGCAGCCCAGAACCCCGCCTAACCCGAGAGGATATAACATGTACGGTTGGATTTTTCGTCATCTTCCCGGACCTCTATGGGTTCGCATTATCATTGCTATTCTGCTTATCGCCGTGATCGTATACGCCCTCATGGAATTTGTGTTTCCGAATTTTGCCGAGTACGGTCCGTTCAACTTTGACGTTACCATCAACCATTAGCGGCGCTTGCCAAAGGAGAAGCCATGACCCGCATCCTGGTTATCGATAATTACGATAGTTTTGTGTTCACTCTCGTCGGATATCTGCAGCAGCTCGGAGCTGAAACAACCGTAATCCGTAATGACGAGTATGACCTTGATACCGTGCTCACAATGGCTGCCGAGTATGACGGTCTGCTCATCTCTCCGGGGCCGGGTGCGCCTGCAGAGGCCGGGGTCATTATCGATACCATTCGCTGGGCTGCGCAGACTCATAAACCCCTGCTCGGCGTGTGTCTGGGGCATCAAGCTATCGCGGAGGCGTTTGGCGGTACCGTCACGCACGCCCCCGAGCTGATGCACGGCAAGACTTCAACCTTGGTTCACGAGAATGACTCGGTGTTCAAAGGCGTACCGAACCCCTTCACTGCGACTCGCTACCATTCGCTGGCGGTCGTCCCAGAGACTATGCCTGAGGTCTTGGAAACCACCTCGACGACTGAGAGCGGCATTATTATGGGGCTGCGGCACCGGGATGCGCCCATGCATGGCGTGCAGTTCCACCCGGAATCCGTGCTTACCGAGAGCGGTTATCTGATGCTGGGTAATTGGCTGGAAGAAACGGGGTTTGAGGGGGCCGCTGAGCGTGCCAAATCGTTGTCCCCACTAATTGCCTAGCGGGCAGCGGTAAAGGCGCCTGACAGACCCAAGTAGGTCTGTCAGGCGCCTTCTCTATGTGTGCGGTACAGCCGAAGAAATATATGTGGGGCGTGCTTTAGATTCAAATTCTAAAGCACGCCCCACATATATGACCAGGATTTACCTGAGCAAACCAGCCTTACCTTTCTTCTTTCTCTTCATTCTCCTTGCCGTTTTGTACGGCCTTGGATGAAGGAACAGCGGCACTTGGCGTTGCAGAAGGTACAGGAGCGTTGCCCTGCTGGCCCTGTTGACCTTGCTGTTGTTGATTCTGCTGCTGATTGCCCTGCTGGCGCTGGGTGTTGTTGTTATTATTCGTCGACGGGGTAGTCGCACGCGGTGAGGCAGATGCGGTCGCCGCCGGGGCAGCCGCTACACGAATAGTAACAGTGCTGTTCTGGGCCACCAGAGTACCCGCAGCGGAGCTCTGAGAAATCACCGTATTCGGTGCCGCAGAGCTTGTCTGAACGGTCTCAATATTGGTGTTGAGCAGAACATCGGACGCAGTCAGAGCTTCAATAGCCTGATCCTTCGTCAGACCCACGAGCGAAGGAACCTTGACCTTACCGGAGGACAGCACCAGGTTTACGTTGCTGCCAGCCTCGATCGTGGTCTTACCGTTGGCATCGGTTTCAGCCTTCTCAGGCTCTAGAGAAACTACCATACCGGCGGGAACAGATGCGCTCTCAACGGTGCTGACGCGACCATCCTTAAGGCCGAGCTCCTTCAGAGCGTTGCGCACATAGGCTTCGCTCTGACCCTGCAGGTTATCGGGCAGGGTTACGCGCTCGGGACCATTCGAGTAAGTTAGCGATACGGTAGAACCCTTAGCCGCCTTCGTACCCTCGCCAGGGCTGACGCTAATAACATCGCCCTTCTTCACGTTCTCGGAGTATGCCCCGCGGCTCTCCACGGCAAAACCAGCATTGCGCAGCTGGTTCTCGGCATCGTCCTTCGACTGGTTCATCACGGTAGGAATAGCGACCTGCGGAACTTCATTGAGCTTGCCCTGGTAGTACAGGAACGAGCCGATACCCAGCAGAAGCGATGCTGCAATAGCAAGACCAACGAGGAAACGAACCCAGGTTCGCTTACGGGGTTGCTCGGCGGGAAGGAACTCTTCCTCTTCAACAAATTCTTCCCCGCCGTACTCATCGTCATCGAAGAAACCGTTGAGGTTCGCGTCTTCAACAGGAGTCGAAACCTGCGGCATGGTCGTGGTGTAGGCATCGAAATCAACCTCACCCGTACCGGTTCCTGCCGCACCCGCTGCGGGAGCCTCAAGAGGCGCAAAAGCGGTGGTCATGGAGTCATCAGGAACCTGTTGCGGCATACCGCCGCCAACCTGCAGACCCGCTCCCTGACGGATCGCCTGCGAAAACTCATCGGCGGTCTGGTAACGATCATCCGGGTTCTTGGCAAGACCTCGAAGAATAACTTCATCAAGCTCAGGGGGTACGCTCAGCGGGCTAAAGGTACTCGGTGCGGCGGGAGGCTCGGTAAGATGCTTTGCCGCCAAGTCAACGTTAGTTTCCGCATCGAAGGGGGAACGTCCAGCAACCATTTCATACAGCACACATGCTGCCGAATAAAGGTCGCTTCTCGCGTCGACTTCTTTACCACTGACCTGCTCGGGAGACATGTAGCGTGCGCTACCCATCACCACATTGGCCTTTGTCAGAGCCTCGCCAGCCTCTTCAATAGCTCGGGCGATGCCGAAGTCCATCACCTTAATCTGACCCGGCTGCCCCTTCGCGGCGTCGTCCTCGGTTCGGGGAAGCACCATAATATTCGCGGGCTTAATATCGCGGTGGATAATACCCATCGAATGACTGTATTTCAGAGCGCTCAAAAGCTGCTCTGCGTAGCCCACCGCATCACGCACGGGAATGTACCCGCCCGACGAAAGCACACTGCGCAGCGTCCTGCCATCAACGTATTCCATAACGATGTACGGGATCTTAGCCTCGTCATCGTCGGCGGCATCATCAACGCCATATCCGCTGTTGGGATCTGACGGGGAATAAGCGCCCGTGTCGTACACCGCAACGATACCGGGGTTGTTCAGGGATGCGACAGCCTCCGCCTCACGTTTAAACCGTGAACGGAAGGTTTTGTCTTGGGCCTGCTCCGGGCGCAGGATCTTCATCGCGACCTTACGACCGAGACGAGTATCCTCCGCCGCGTATACGGTAGCCATCGCACCGGTACCGATAACATCGAGTACCTTATAACGGCCATCTACCGTTTCAGGAACCAACAGGTCCATACGTTCTCCTGGGGTAAAAATAGTTTTTGATGTGAGTGGACTCAGACACTAACGCCCAGTACGAGGACTAGAAGAAGTCGACGCGCTTGAAGGCGTAGCTGCGGATGGCGACGAGTCAGAATCCGTCCTCGTACCTGATTTCTCGTTAGCTACATACATCTCTACCATACTAGGAACTGACACTTTAGTGCCAGGAGAGGGGCTGGTACGCAGCACCGTACCGGGCTGTGCAGTCTCAGAGTATTCGAGGTGAATACGAACATTAACGCCAAGTGAAGTAATCGAAGGCGCAGCTTCTTCGTAGTTCTTTCCTTCAACGTTCGGAAGAGACACTGACTTAGAACCGCTTGAATAACGCACGGTAATGGTGCTGCCCTCGTCTACCGAACCAGCCGGTGAAATCGACAGAACGGTGTTGGCGGGCTCTTCAGACTCAACACTTTCAGTCCTGGGCGAAAGACCCAGGTTCTTCAGGTCATTGACAACATCCTGAAGGGGACGACCCTCGTAGCTGCGTGCCTGCAGGTTAATTTTCTGCTTCTGAGTACTGCTTGCAGCCGAGGACTCCTCGCTCGGGGTGGCTACCGTGACAGTCCCTGCCGCAGAGCTGGGTGCTGCCGAGCTGGTGGTATTCGGAGTGGGGGTTGCACGGCTGTTGGCCGCCCAGACAGCCCAGAGGATACCGAGAATAAGCACAAGTGCCGCCACAATAGCGACGATCCATACCCAGTTGCGTTTCTTCGGACCCTGTTGTGCCGTACGTGCGGCCGCAGCCTTTGACCCGGGCTCAGGAATCGGAGCGGTCGAAGGACCGGGCGTGAAGTGCGACCCAGATCCGAACTTCGGAGCGGCGGATGCCGAAATAGGCTCGGCGATCAGGGAGGTCTGGGCGGTATCCAGATTCTCCGGCAAGAACGCCTCCAGCGTGGGCACGGCCTTAATCGCCGCAGGAATATCGCGACGGCGAATAGCATCAATAGCGGATGCCAGCGCGGTAGCATCCTTAGGACGCTCCGCAGGATCCTTAGCAAGCAGGCACATAATCAAGGCGCGGGCGGGCGCCGGGATGCTCTCCGGCAGCGGCGGTGGCGGATCGTTCACCTGAGCTAGAGCAATCGCGATCTGTGATTCACCCGTGAACGGGCGGTGACCGACCAGGCACTCGTACCCGATAATACCCAGCGAGTACATATCGGAGGACGGGGTTGCAGGTTGACCGGTTGCCTGTTCGGGCGCCAAATACTGGGCTGTACCCATCACCTGACCAGTAGCGGTCAGCGGAACCTGGTTCGCAAGCCTAGCAATACCGAAGTCGGTAACCTTCACCCGGTCATCCGGGGTGATCATTAGGTTACCGGGCTTCACATCGCGGTGCACGAGGCCCTGAGCATGTGCAGCAGCCAACGCGCGAGCCGTCTGCGCAATAAAGTTCAGGATACGATCCGGCGGCAGCGTGCCGTCGCGCTCGATGATGCTCGACAGCGGCTCACCCGGAACCAGCTCCATCACCAAGTATGCAGAGTTATCCTCTTCACCGTAATCGAACATATTGGCAACACCGGGGTGGTTCAGGAGCGCAGTATGGCGCGCCTCCGCACGGAAACGCTCCAAGAACCCGGGGTCACCCGTATACTCCTCTTTCAGGATTTTAACGGCGACGGTGCGTCCGAGAACCTTGTCGCGAGCTTTCCAGACCTCACCCATACCGCCGATAGCGATACGTTCGGTTAGGGTGTAGCGCCCGCCCAAGGTGATATCAGCCGAAGGCCTCACTTGTTCAACACCGCCTCAAAAAGTTGTTTACCTGCATTTGTCGAAAGCTGGGAACCGGTTGTTGCATCCATATCCTCATAGACCACCGCAATGGCGATCTGAGGATCATCGGCGGGGGCAAACCCGGTAAACCAAGAGTTATTCAAACCACCCGTAGTTTCTGCGGTACCGGTCTTACCAGCAACCTTATACCCGGGCACGCCTGCGTTACGGGCAATACCGTTATCCACAGAGTTCACCATCCATTGTTTCACCTGATCGGCGACTTTAGTAGAAGTTGAGGTGCGCAACTTCTCGGGTGAGAACTCGTAGAGCACGCTCAAGTTACTGGTTTTGACAGAACGAATCATATTGGGCTTCATCTGCACACCGCCGTTAGCGATCGCAGCAGAAGTCATCGCCACCTGCAGCGGGGTGGTGCGTACATCGTACTGACCCACGGATGCCTGCGCCAGCTGGCTCTGCGACATACCCTTCGGGAAGCTCGACTTAGCCACCGCCAGCGGAATCTTCAAATCCTGACCATAACCAAAGTTTTCGGCAGTCCTAGAGATCCTATCTTCACCCAAATCCATTGCGATCTGCGCAAAAGGAGTGTTGCAGGACTGCGCCATAGCCCATTCAATCGTAGCCTTGGTGCGTCCTCCACACTGACCGCCCGCAAAGTTCGGAAGCGACACATTGGTTCCCGGAAGGGGAAGCTGTGCGGGGTTATCGATTGTGGAGTTCGCATCATATTTGCCGGACTCCAAAGCTGCGACGGCATCAATAATTTTGAAGGTTGAGCCGGGCGAATAGGTGTTACCCGCAATAGCACGGTTGTAAAGCGGGTTATTCGGATTCGAGTTCAGTTCCTCATAGTTGCTGACTACCGTAGACCCATCGTGGGATGCGAGCGTATTCGGGTCATATGAGGGAGACGAGGCCATCGCCAAGATTTCGCCAGTCTTGGGGTTGATCGCCACAATAGAACCCTTACGACCCTGCAGCAGGTTGTTAGCAAGCTCCTGAAGCTTGGAATCCACGGTGAGCTCGACGCTCGCACCGCGTGCCGAAGAACCCGAGAAGAGCTGAGCAACACGATCGTAGAACTGGCTGTCGGAAGTACCCGAAAGCTCCTTGTCCATAGCGGACTCGACACCGGTAGAACCATACACTGACGAGAAATAACCCGTCAGCGCCGCATACTTTTCCGGCTCAGAGTACACGCGCTGATAGTTATACTCATCATCCGATTTCACCGACGAGGCGATTTCGGTTCCATCGACCACGATAGAGCCACGGTTGGCACCGTAGTTATCGTACAGAGAACGCGAGTTCCACGGGTTATCTTTGAGAGATTCGGTGTCGAAGAATTGGATATAGCTCAACGTACCCATGAGCAGGATAAAAACGCAACCTGCGGCCATCCACATGCGGCGAATTGCCCTATCCATTGCGGTCACCTCCTGCTTCTTGAGTTGAAATACGGGCGAGAACGCTGGTTGCGCCCTCAGATTCATAGCTGTAGTCTTCGTGGTCGATACTTTCGGGAACATCGAACCCGACCACGACGTGAGGCGCTCGCGCGGTATGCGAAATCGAAAGCCACAACGCCACGATAATCCAGTTAGCCACCAGGGATGAACCACCGGCAGACATAAACGGTGTGGTCAAACCGGTCAGCGGAATTAACCGGGTTACACCGCCAACCACCACGAAGAGCTGAAGCACCATAACCGTGGAAAGGCCTGCCGCTAAGAGCTTGCCGAAACCGTCACGAGTGCCCAATGCTGCGCGGTAGCCACGCGAGATGAGGATGAGGAACATCATCAAAATAGCGCCTAGGCCGATCAGACCGAGTTCCTCACCGAGAGAAGTAATAATCATGTCCGAGTTAGCGAACGGCACCAAAGAGGTAAGGCCCTGACCCCATCCACGGCCAAAGAGACCGCCGTAGGACAGACCGAAAATACCCTGAAGGATCTGACCGGAACCACCGCTGGAGGACATATAGACCTCGGGATCAAAGGCGTGCATCCAGCCATAGATACGGGCGTGCACGTGAGAAATGGAGTTATAGGCGAAGTATCCGCCAACCACCACGCCGACACCGCCGACTACAAGCCAGGAAATCTTGCCGGTCGAGAGGTACAGCATCGCCATGAACAGCCCAAAGAACAGGATTGCAGAACCCAGATCCTTCTGGAAAACCAACACACCGATGCTGACCATCCAGGCCAAGAAAATTGGGGTCAAATCGCGCAGACGCGGCAGATTGATGGGCCCCAGACGCTTACCCGCGGTGAGAATCAAATCGCGGTGTGTGGACAGGTAGCCCGCAAAGAAGATTGCCAGGGTAATCTTTGCAATTTCGCCGGGCTGGAAGGTACGCCCGCCGAGCCTGATCCAAATCCGTGCGCCGTTGATTTCGGTACCAAGGCCGGGGATAAGCGGCATGATAAGCAGGATGAAGGAGAGCACCAGCGAAATATAGGTGATCTTACGCAGCACTCGGTGATCCCGCAGGAAGTACAGCACAACGGAGCAGAGGATCATTGAGAAGCCCGTCCAGAACAGCTGCGACTCGCCCACTGGGGCCTTCTGCATGGCGGGATCCTTGTCGATGCGGAAAATCATCGCCAGCCCGATTCCGTTGAGCGCCACAACGAGCGGCAGAATAAACGGATCGGCGTAACGCGCCCGGAATTGAAGCACCAGATGCGCGATGAGCGCGCACACGCCCAGCACCACGGTACCTTGAATCCACGGGTTTTTCCCCATGTCCCACGCCGTTTCGGGGTCAATCAGGTACATGGAAAATGAGCCGATGCCGACCGCAACCACGAGCAGAACAAGCTCAATCAGGCGACGCGAACGGGGTATGTGTGCATCACGTAATAGCCTAGCCACGATTACCACCTTCCGTTGCTGAAGTTTTTTGACTTGTCTGCGCGCCGGACGAAGCCGCGCCGGAAGGCTGTGTATTCCGGTCATCCTGCAGATTCACCTGAGCCTGCATGCGGTTTACGATAACCCGTGCATCGTCAAGATTATCCGCGTGAATCGTATTCTTCAAAAGCGTGCGTGTATGTTCGGGCAGCTGTGAAGTTTCCACTTCGCTTTCCTCGACCACATGGGAGAGATGGATTGGCCCCAACGACTGCGGAACACCGTTATAGACGGCGACCTTACCGTTATTTTCACCAACGTAGTAGCGGCCCTCAACCCATTTCAGCCCGCTCCAACCCGCAATGAGCGCCAGCACAAGGATTACTGCTGCACTCACCAGCAGAATCGGGCGCCGACGGCGTCGAATCGGGTCCGCCAGAAGCTCTTCAAGCTCGTCTGGCAGCTTTGCGGGTTCCTCGGTACTCATCGGCACGCGCTGCGCCAAAGAGGCCCGATGCTCCAGGGTGCGGCTCGTCACTGCCGGAATACGCCCGGTCTCTGTTGCCACGGCAGCGCTGCCCACCAGCTGATGCGGGCGAGAACCAAGCTCGTGGCGCAAAATGGCGGCATTTGTGCGGGCAAAGTACACCGCATCCTGATCGCTTGCGTCGCCATCGTGGGGGAAGGAATCTGTGAGGTCACGGGCGCGGCGGAACTTCTTGAGCGCGCGGTCGTGATCGGACAGACCCTCTTCGGCGTTTACTTCCTCGGTGATTTCCTCAAGCTCAGAGGTTGTCAGTGAGGTATCGATCTCGCCGGTCTCTGGCAGGGCAGAAGGACCTACAGGTTCGTCGGCGGGAAGTTCTTCGCGGTCAATAACCTGTACAACCACGACCGTCACGTTATCGGGTGCGCCGCCGTCGAGAGTCATCTGGATAAGAACGTCCGCGATCTCACCCAGATCATCTGTGGAACGCATGACGGCTTCGATCTCTTCATCAGAGACCACCGCCTCTAAACCATCGGAAGCAAGCACCCAGCGCTCACCAGGAATGGCTTCTAAAGTCTGCAGCTCAAGTTCGGGGGAGGCATCGACGTCGCCAAGCACGCGCATAATCACGTTGCGGTGCGGGTGATTCTCTGCCTCTTCGGGAGTGATGCGGCCCTCGTTGAGAAGACGCTGCACGAAGGTGTGATCGGTCGAAATCTGCTCGAAACCGCCGTCTTCATCGGCGCGTAAACGATAGGCTCGCGAGTCGCCAATATGGGCCATCTCGATCTTTTCGCCGTCCACCAGCAGAGCGGTGCAGGTGGTACCCATGCCCGCAAGGCGCTGATCACTGGTTGCCAGATCATTGATAATGGCGTTGGCACTTTGGATTTCGTCGGCGAGGTATATGCCGCCGGTACCGTCAAAGTCGGGGTGGTCCAAAGGGGTCAGGTTCAAAACGGCGGTAGCGGAAGCGACGTCACCACCGACGTGCCCGCCCATGCCGTCAGCAACAACAGCAAGATAACGCCCACCGTACCCGGAGTCGTCATTCTTGCTGCGTTTCACGCCCGTATCGGAACGGGCTTCAAAGCGAAAGGCTATCTTCAACGATTACCCCCTCAGCTGCATAGTCGTTCCGCCCACACGGAAATCGACACCCGGCTCAATAGCAGTAGCGCGGGTCAGCTTTTGGTTGTTTACGAATGTGCCGTTGGTTGAGCCCAAATCCTCCAAGAACCAGCGAGAACCCTGTGGGAACAGACGGGCATGGCGACCGGAGGCGTAATCGTCCTGCAACGAAACCTCAATATCATTGGCGCGACCGATAGTAACCGGGGAGTCACCCAACTGCATCATAGCTCCCGCCTGCACTCCCTTGGTGATCACCAAGCGGGAAGGACGTGCAGGAGGAGCTGCAATATGCTGCGGTTGCGGCTGCGAGTCTGCGGCAGATTCTACGGGTACGGAGCGGAAGTTCTTACCCAGCCCCAAATCGCGGCGGGCGGCTGCCACCACGAAAAACACAAAGAACCAGAGCAACCCCAAAAACGCAAAGCGCAGTATGGTTACAGTTAGCTCGGATGCCATTAACGTATACCTCCAGAGGCAATTGAGCGGAAGAGAACTCGGGCTCCGCCCAACTGTAGCACCGCTCCATCTTGGAGAACGGTAGGGGTTTTCAGCGGAAAACCATTCAGCCGGGTTCCATTGGTTGAGCCCAAGTCGGTGGCAACATAGTTGCCTCCCTGGCGGGAAATCTGTAGGTGGCGGCGCGAAATACCCTTGTCAGCCAGCCGCACGGACGCATCGGAACCGCGACCGATGACGAGAGGTGCCCCAGAAAGCTCATAGCGCTGCCCGTTAATATCCACAAAGGCATGATGCGCCGCAGCACGTTGCTGCTGCGGGGGGTTCTGCGGGGAACGCGGTTTCGGCGCGGACGCGGCAGGTGCCTGCTGTTGCTGCTGAGGCTGTTCCGTGCGGCGCGGCGGAGTAGCCCGCGGTTTTGTAATTCTGGTCGGCAGACCGGTATCACGAGCCGGGGCAACAGGGGCGTAGTCGGAGGCGCCGTGGGCGGCACCGGCGGGAGGAACATAGTTCGTCGCACCCGAGGGCGGAGCCTGGAACGCCTCAAAACTGGGCACAACCTCGAACTCGTCGGCTTCGAGATCGGCAATAGGACTGAAGGTAATACGTACAGCCCCAATCAGCGAATACCCCTGCGCACGCGCATGTGAAATAGCAAGATTGCACAGCTCAACCGCGAATGGGTTGCCCCACTCCCGCACGCGCGAAAAATCGGCGCTCGAAAAGCGAACGTTGAAGATATTTGGTGCCATCGTGTGACCGCCCTGGTCCACATATGAGGCATCATCCATCGACGTGCGAATACGGTTAGCTACATCAGCCTTTGCGAAGGTGCCAAAGCCTTTAGAAAAGCCAACGGTACGACCGATGCCTTGCTCCAGTCGTTCCAACTTGTCAAATAACTTCATTGCCTCCTCCTTTATGGCTCGGGCCGGATGTCACCCCTGGCATCCCGTGGTTGGGAACCCGAAGGGTTCAGTCTAGCTTTTGTAGCTGTGCATTTGCTGTGTTAGGTGTGAGTGCACACACCCAACTCTATTCTAGGGGATAGTGTGACCACCATGCCGATAATATACTTTTTACTCGTAAAATATAGACTCGAAAACCCCAAATGTTGCCGACACAACAAAAATCCCCGGCTCATCAGAACCGGGGATTGCTGGTGCGCGAGGGGGGAGTTGAACCCCCACGCCCTCACGGGCACACGGACCTGAACCGTGCGCGTCTGCCTATTCCGCCACTCGCGCAAGTGTCATACGACCCAAAGAGCCGCAGGCAACATATAGAACTATACAGGCTCCGTAACAGACCGTCCACTTCGGTATTCGTGAACTTACTCACCGAAGGTTGAAATTGTCATAGGATATGTTATTTTCCTTCGTCGTGAGGGTTCGAGGCGGTATCGGTCTGGTTCGCGGCGGCCGCATCCTTTTTCTCGCGATGCACGCGCAAAAACCACGCCAGCGCACCAAAGTACGGGAGTACCAGAATGAACAGAAGCCATTTGAGCTTCTGAATCTCGTTGAAGTAGGGGCTGCGATGCACCGTCAAAATGCAGTACAGCACCGAAGCAATCCAGATAAAAATCAGGGCAAGCACCGTGTACTGGTAGATTGCCTGCGCCGTCGGATTCTGAAAAAGCACAAGAGGAAATACCGAAAAACCTAAAGTCAGCACGTCTTTAGTATGCCAGAGGATACGCCAAGCGCCCGAGAACATAAAATTTATGTCCTCGGGCGCTGCGGGGAGAGTTATCTAGGTGAAACGTTATACATTCGCAGCCTTTTTGGCGCGTTTGGCCGCAGCTGCCGCATCACGCTCAGCCCAGAACTCGCGGGTGGTCACCTCGTCGGTGCCGTCCCAAGCCGCAAGATTCTTAATCTCAGGCATATCGGATGCCTTGAAAATAGGCTCCACACCGGATTTGCGCTGCCGCTCGTAGTTCTTGAGCACCGCAACGACCTTCGGCGAAAGCCACACCACCGCAATCAGGTTCACGATCACCATGCCCGCGTTGAGCATATCTGCCGTGGTCCACAGCAGGCTCAGCGATGCGATCGCGCCAAAGAACACAAACCCCAGCACCACCAGGCGGAACACAGTCAGCGCCCAACGCTTTTCGGTCACAAAGCGGATATTTGACTCGCCGTAATAGTAGTTGCCGATGACCGAGGAGAAGGCGAAGAGGAAAATCGCGATGGTTAGGAAGTGGGTGGCCCAGGTGCCGAGCTGGTGGGCAAGCGCATCCTGAGTCAGGCCCGCACCGCGGGTCTTATCGCCATAGACAGGATTCGACAGAAGCACAATGAACGCGGTGACCGAGCAGACCAGCATCGTATCGAAATACACGCCCAAAGCCTGTACGTAACCCTGCTTTGCCGGGTGCGAAATAGTTGCGGTTGCGCCCGCGTTCGGGGCGGTACCCATGCCGGCCTCGTTCGAGAGCAGACCGCGCTTCATGCCCCAAATAACGGCGCCCATCGTGCCGCCCACCACGAACTCGCGCAGACCGAAAGCACCCTGGAAAATCATGAGCAGAACGTTCGGGATTTCGCCCACATTGAGCGCAACCACGAACAGCCCCAGCAGCATGTACAGCACCGCCATGAACGGCACCAGAAACTCGGTTACCGACGAGATCGCACGAATACCGCCGAAGATAATCGCAGCCGTCAGTGCGGCAATGAAAAGGCCTACTACGATACGGAAACCCATACCCTCGGTACCGGAAATACCGATATCCAAGGAATTCGCGCTAGCTTCCACGATCGCATTGGTTTGTACCGCGCAGAACACAAAACTATAGGTGAGCACGATAAAGCCCACGAAAATCAGGCCCAGCCAGCGTGCATTCAGGCCACGCTGCATATAGTAGGCAGGACCGCCAATATAGGAATCCTTGCCGCGTTCTTTATACAGCTGACCCAGCAGGGATTCGGCAAAAGCGGATGCGCCGCCCACGGCAGCAATGACCCACATCCAGAACACCGCGCCGGGACCACCCATTGCAATAGCGATCGCCACGCCAGCAATATTGCCGGTGCCCACGCGGGATGCCGCCGAAACGGTGAACGCGCGGAATGAGGAAATGCTCTTGCGCCCATCGGCCTCGTGGCCGGACGGGTCGGTGAGGACGCGCAGCATCTCGGGCAGGGAACGCCACTGCACGGCACGGGTGCGGATCGTCAAGAACAAGCCCACGACAATCAAGGCAACGAACAGAAAGTTTTCCCATATCCAGCTTTGAATGCTGTCAACCACGCTGGTCGCACCAGCGGTGGAGGCGTTGATGTCCTGAATATAATTCACAAGTGAGTCCACAGGTTTTCTCTTTCGTCACGGCATAGAAGCGTCATAGGGGTAGCAACTATGCGGGCATGAAGGCGCGAAGGTGCAAACCGGGTAGACCGCACGCCAGGGAAAGAAATTCCCTTTAGAAATTACAGGTACTTATTGTTCCGTTGATGAAGGGTGTACGGCAATCTCATTGGGGGTCTTGTCCACATTTGTAACGAATAATTAATATAGCCGGAACACGGGTGATACTCCGTTTGACAAGCAAAAACATCAAAAAGTTATGGCTGAACCACAACTCATATCAAACATCGTTTAATGGACATAAAAACACTCTCTAGTGGAGAAAATGAATCTTTGACTACATGCTACTTCACGGGTTTAACAAACGGGAAAGAAAGCACCCCGCGAATCTGGGTCTGCGCCATGAGCATCGCCAAGCGATCAATGCCGATGCCCAACCCGCCCGTCGGGACAAGCCCGGTCTCAAGGGCGTACAGAAAATCCTCATCAATCTGCATGGCTTCCGGGTCTCCCGCTGCAGCCTTGAGAGACTGCTCGGTCAGGCGGCGGCGCTGTTCTAAAGCATCCGTCATCTCGGAATAGGCGGTTCCCATCTCCATACCGTTAATCACCAAATCCCAGCGTTCCACCAAGTGCGGCTTGGTGCGATGCGCACCCGCCAGGGGAGAGGTCTCCACCGGAAAATCCGTATAAAACGTGGGGAACACAGTTTTTGACTCTACCAGCTCACCATAAAGCTCCTCAAGAATGGCACCCGCGCCCATGTCATCACGCACATGAATCTGATGCTCATGCGCCAGCTCAAGCAAAGTCTCAAAATCTGTTTCACTCGAAATATCGCGCCCCAGCGCACGCGAAAGGGCCTCGCATACCGAAACTGCCCGCCACTCACCCGAAACATCCGTGAGAGTACGCTCGGTACTGCCCTTCTCGCCCAGCGGAAGTACCTCAGAACCATAGACGGCCCGGGCAGCGTTCTTGATGAGCGTTTCGGTAAGCTTGCGCATGACCGTGTAATCTGCGTAAGGCTTATAAGCCTCTAACACCGTGAACTCCGGGTTATGGGTGGCATCCGCGCCTTCGTTGCGAAAATCCCGCCCTAACTCATAAACAGCGCCCAAACCGCCAACCACCAGGCGCTTAAGATACAGCTCGGGTGCTATGCGAAGCGTCAAATCCGCGCCATAGGCGTTAATAAAAGTTTTGAAGGGGCGCGCGCTCGCACCGCCATGAATAGTATTCAGAATCGGGGTCTCAACCTCGGTAAACCCTGCATCATCAAGCGTGCGGCGAATGGCAGTGATCAGTGAGGAGCGCATCCGAAGGTTTTCAAGCTGCTGCGGATGCACCAACAGGTCGGTCGAGCGTTTGCGGATGCGCGCCTCCGGATCATTCAACGCCCCGTACGGAATGGGGTGTAGACACTTCGCCGCCATCTGCCAGCCGTGCACAATGACGGATGCGGTCCCGGTGCGGCTAGCCCCCGCCGTGCCGGTCACGAGCAGAATATCGCCCGTATCGACGGCGGACTTGAGAAGCCGAAACTCGCGCTCACTCACAAGGCTGCGCTCGGCAATAATCTGTACCTGTTTGCCTTCCTCAGACAGGGTCAGGAAGATAACCCCGCCGTGGTTGCGAATAAACCGCACCCTGCCCGACATGGTAAACTCCCCGCTTGGAAGCGTATGGCCGCTCAGCCCATCGTGCACCTGCACCGTCGAATACTCGCATGTGACTCCCAACGGGTACGGGTTCATACCGGCATCCCGAAGCATCTGCAGGTGACGAATACGGTGCTTGGTCTGATCGCTGAAGCGGTGTTCGGGGGCCTGCGCCTCGCCCGGATGCATACGCTCGATCTCGTGCACTCGCGCGATCTGGTCTTCAGTCAGGCGGTGCACTTCATGGCGCTGTTTACGTGCTGAAAAATCGGGCAGGAAGCCCTCGGCAACCCCAGCCGCTGCCGCAACGTTCAGAAAGGCCAGCGTCGGTTCCGCAACCATATAGCGCGGCATCCACTCCGGGGCGAACTTGAGGTTGAAGCGGTACAGTCTCTCCAACTGAAGGAACCTGTCTAAAACCCCCAGCGACCGAGAAGCGAACCTGCTCCAGGCATTAGCACCGAACTGATCTGCGTTCTCATACACATGGCGGAACATAGCAAAGTTCAGTGAAACACGCGTGATGCCGTAGTCGGGGGCATCCTCCATAAGCTGGGCAACCATATATTCCACGATGCCGTTGGGGCTGTCAGGGGAGCGGCGCATCACATCCAGCGATATGCCGGTGCGGCCCCACGGCACGAATGAGAGGAGCGCAACCATTGTGCCAGCAGAATCATGCGCTGAAACAAGCAGATTGCGACCGTCTGCGGGGTCTGAGAGCCTGTTGAGTGCCATCGAGAACCCGCGTTCAACCTTGCCGTGACGCCAAGCGTTTACGTTATTTTCCACCTCGTGCAGCTGCTCGGGTGAAAGCTCACGATGCCTGCAGATTTTCAGCGTGTACCCGGCCTTACGAACCCGCTGGTGGGCGTGGCGTACCCCCGTAAGCGAGGTATTGTTCAGGCTAAAACGTGAGACCTCTAGAATGGCTTCGTCCCCCATGCGGATTACGCCCAGTCCCCGGCGTGCGAAAGCTCTGGCGCCGTCTTCGCTCACGCTGATGGCGGCGGGAATCCACCCGTAGCGGCGCACCTGGTGCATCCACCGGTCGATTGCGGAACCCCAGGACGCCGGATCGCCCACCGGGTCGCTGGACGCCAAACATACAGAGCCCACTTGCCTGTAGGTGACGGCGGCGCGCATATCCGCCGAGAAAATCACCTGCTTATCGCGGCGTGTTGCAAAGTACGAGAGTGAATCGTTCCCGCCATACTCCTGTAAAAGTTCGCGCAGGCGCAATTCCCGATCGGCGGTCCAGGTATTAGGGACACGGTACCCCCGCACCACCACATACACCGCGATCAGTGCAAAAATTCCGTAGAACACGGATGCTGCCCCCACCACCGTGGCACCCGGGTTTGCACCCTTGAGTTCGGGAAAACTATCGAGCCCTAACCCCTGTTTGAGCAGGTGGGGAACCGTAACCCCCGGCACGTGATGCCCAAAATACCAGGCCAGCAGGGTTGTCACCGTTAGCCCGCCGAGGAAGACCACGGTTGCCAATACCCATGAAATTCGGCCTATATGCGCCGGGAAGGCAGAGCGTGCCAGGATGAGAAGCGGAATAAAGATAGCCGCCACAATAATAGCTACGGTGTCGAGTGTGGAGGAGAAAAATTCTTCGCTCGGCATCACGTTATCGGGGAAGAAGAGCAGAAGCGCACTTCGTGTTCCGATGAGGATGCCGATGACTTGAAAGAAGATGACGGCGTAGAGGGCGGCTCGTTTACGGGTAATCAGAGCGGATGTCATGACCACCATGATGACCGCGCTCACCAGCGTATGACTTGATGGGATGTTAAGCAGGCTCGCGGTGATTTCCCACCAGGTGAACCCGTGGCCCCTGCGAAGCGGGGAAATAATCCAGGTGAAAAGCGTCAGAATTGTCGCGATTGAGTAGATACCGATAACCCAGCGGGCGATGATTTCCGCATAGCGTGATGTCGTGTGATGGGCTTCTGCGCCCCGTTTCTGATGTGCCATAAACCGTTCTCCACCAATCACTCGGTACTTTTCATTCTACGGACATACCGTGTGTATGCGCAGAACCTGAAGACGTAAGACAGCGCACCTTTGGGGTGGAGGTTGAAAGCGCTGCCAGGGGTTGCCGTGCAGGGGTGCTTTGAATGCCATATGGCATACGCGGTAGACTCGCCGATATCGATATATTCCAAAAATAGAATATATCTGAAAGGGTGCAGCATGGTTAGAGGTGTTGGGTTGGATGTTTAGAAAAAAGCTCTCAAACCTGCGAAATATCAACTATATTCTGGAATGAGAATATAAAAATCCGGTGGTGATTCTTAGGGGTGTCACCACCGGATTCTTAACGCTTGGGCAAGGTACTTACCAATACTCCGCCGCAAAACACAGTCTGGCTAAGACTGTGATTTACGCTGCTGGAACACATCCGGAATACCATCCATATCGGCATCTACGCTCTCCTTTTCCGCCAGCAAACGGTAGTGCTTATTGCGGCGGGAGAGAATCAGAGCACCCAGAATTGCGGCGGTTACCGAACCACAGAGAATAGCGATCTTGGCATCTTCACCGTGCGGTGATCCACCGGAGAAGGAAAGCTCTGCCACCAGAAGCGACACGGTAAAGCCGATACCGCCGGTAACCGCAAGGCCTATGACGTCAATCCACTGCACATCCGGGTCTAGGTTGGCGTGCCTGAACCTGGTAACCAGCCAGGTGGTTCCCGTAATACCGATGGTCTTGCCGCAGACTAGGGCGAACACAATACCCAGGGAGACTGAGTCGGTGAGGGCTCGCCCAAGACCCTCAAAACCGCCCACAGCAACACCGGCGCTAAAGAAGGCGAAGACTGGCACGCAGATACCCGTGGAAAGCGGGCGGAAACGATGCTCGAAAACCTCGGCGAGACCCGCATCCGCACCCGCAGCTTCGGTACGTTTATTGAATTTAACCGGAACGCAGAAACCAAGCACCACGCCAGCAATGGTTGCGTGAATACCGGATTCAAGGAAAAGCGCCCACGTGATAAAGCCCAGGGGCAGAAGCAGAATCCACGCCGCGGCGGGCTTGAGGTGCAGCATTTTTTCGCCACGATAGGCGATAAAGGCGAACAGTGAGATAGGGATGATCGCAAGGAGCAGGTATTCGCCGTGGAAGGTGCCGGTGTAGAAGATTGCAATAATGCAGATAGCGATCAGGTCATCAACCACTGCCAGGGTAAGAAGGAAGATGCGCATTGCCGAGGGCAGGAACGTTCCCACGCCCGCAAGTACGGCAACCGCGAAGGCAATATCGGTTGCCGTGGGAATAGCCCAGCCATGTATAGCGGTGGGGCTGCTGAAGTTGATAGCGGTGTAGATGATGGCGGGGGTAATCACGCCGCCAAAGGCTGCTGCGATGGGAACGATCGCGGTTGCCGGTGATTTGAGGTCACCGATCGCGAACTCTTTTTTGAGTTCAAGACCGGTCAGGAAGAAGAATATTGCCAAGAGACCGTCTGCCGCCCAGGTGCCTATCTTCATGTGAAGGTGGTGAAATCCTGGAACTTCGGGACCTATAACGGTATCGCGCACCCCAAAATAAATATCTGCCAGTGGGGTATTGGCAAGAACTACCGCGAGAACGGTCGCCACCAGCAGGATGCTGCCGCCCACGGACTCCGTGCGCAAAATATCTGCAACTCGCTTAGAGTTGCTGTAGGATCCGCGGCTGAAAACTGTATTTTCTGAATTCGGTGTCTGTGATTGGGTCATATTCTCTGTAGTTATCCTCCGGATAGGAATAATTCTTACTATTCTAACGCTCCTACCTAGGAGATGGTATTTTTTGCTTCTAAAGGTATAAATATACTTAACCAATATATGCCCTTTTGGGCATATATTCTATAACGTAAGCGAAATTTCAGGGTCAATATAAATATTCTCGCCCCTGCCGTAATATCGACTCGGAGCGAGAATATAAAAATTATGCAATTATGAGGTGTGAGATACTTTAGGAACCTGCAACGGCAGGAGCGGAGCTGTCTTCGCCATGCGACTCATCGAGCTCACGAGCCACATAGTTTTCGATGTCGAAGAGATTTCCGTTTGCACGCTTCACGATGGTGACGAGAGTTTCCATCGATGCAACTTCCTCAACCTGTTCCTTCAGGAACCAGAGGATGAACTGCTCACCCAGAGCATAGTTTTCGTTGCGCGCTGCAGAGAAAAGAGCCTCGATCTGACCGGTGACTTCCTTTTCCTGCGCCAGGGAAAGATCCACGATCTCCTGAACATCCTTAAAATCATTCTTGACGCTCGGAACTGCTGGAATCTCAACCTTGTGGCCGCGATCCAGCTTGTACTGAACCATCATGAGGGCGTGCCCACGCTCCTCCAAAGACTGGCGGTAGAAGTAACGCGCCAACTGGGGAAGGTCCTCACCATCAAGCCAAATCGCCATTGAAAGGTATTGGTGGGATGCGGCAAACTCGTGACCGATCTGTTCGTTGAGCAGATCGTAGAAGGACTTAGACATAACTTTTCTCTCCTTGAAATTAGGGTGTGTGTTCTATTCGCGTAGGGTACAGTGCAACGCTGTCGAACCCATCATAGAGGGCCAAATCAGCACTGTATAGAGAGAAAAGGCTAATCTGGAGGCTTATTTAGGGGTTCCTGAGCTCGGTCTATCACACCACAACAGAACCGTTATGATGTGCTCGCAAGCCTCGGAAAATCCGGGTGTATTCGTTCGTGCAGGCTTAGGCGGGGTAACTTCCGCGCCGCAAACTCGACGATGAAATAAGTTTAGAAGGCTTATCGCCCAAGATGCTTTCGCCGATATTAGCTAAAGCACGCACCTGATCTTCCGTGAGGTGGTCGAAAATCTCGTGACGTACCTGTGCTACGTGACCGGGTGCCGCATCCTGAAGCTTCTGCAAACCCTGAGGAAGCAGATGGCAAATGCTGACACGGCGGTCTTCGGCGCTGAGTGACCGGGACACGTACCCGTCTTTCTCCAGTCTGGCGACCACGCGCGAAAGACGCGCCGGCAGAGTGTTTGTGACCAGTGCCAGCTGCGTCATTGTCAACTCGTGATCCTCTGACTCTGAGAGTCCAACAAGTACCATGTACTCGACATAGCTCAAATCGGCATCCTGCTGAAGCTGATTATCGAGCTGCCGTGTGAGGTTGAAGATGATCGAGCTGATAAACAGCCATCCCTCACGTTCTTCTTCATTTAGCCATTTGGGCTCCGCCTTCTCTGGAAGATCGCCAGAGACGGTGGTTGCTTGTTTGGGCATGAGTGTTCCTCCTCGCACCTCCAGCTTTTAAACTGAGCGCATATATAAGGTGTGTAAAGTTCATTGTACTTGTTAAGACAGCAAACCCTCAGATATTGCTCAAAACTTGGTATGTCTTTCCTTAAAGTACACACTGACGGCACAAATTTGTCCGAAATACGTCACACCATTGTCGGCGTGTCTTCGACAATTTGCCCGGGAAATAGCGCTTCCCGAATGAAATCATTGTAATGATTACCTGTAAAAAATACTTGATAATTCAAGGTTTTACACGTAAAGAAGGTAAAATTTTGAGGCTACTTAGGTAGTACTCGCCAGGAATATTACAAAATGATTAAAAAAATTTGGGAAAAAATACCATTTGGGTTTGCACATGATAAATAAGCGTGTACACTGGTATGCATAACGGGGTCGAAAAAGAAGCCCGCGGGGCGAGACCGGAAGCTCAAACCGACAGGGTTCGACTCTCTATTTATCGGTGATTGTCGTCGGTGTGCAGGTAACCTGCATTTCTACCGGCGGTTGTGCGGTGCGGGTACTGTTCGTGGTTGGGCGGTCCCCGCGCCGTTCTTTTTAAGAATACCCTAAGCACCCCGCCCACACTAGCAAGAATGCCTCATAGGTGGGCAAGCGCACATCAAAAAGATTATGCGGTGTCTACCTCTCTAATCCCCCGATATTTCGGGGGTTTTCTATTAATTTTTTCCCCCGACGGTCACGGTCTAGGGGGATTTTTCATGCCTTTCTGCACGGCGTGGTGCATGGTGGCTTATACGGATTGTGGGCAGCACGCTAGACCCATACCTTAATTACCCCAGCAGAGTAGGATGCGCCCGGCGTGTCGCGTTCCTACGCATTCTGACGTTCACAGGGTGAAGGCACCTCTCTCACGACGCGGAACGACAGGGGCAACGTATGTGTGTTCTAAGGGAGGGGAGCGGCTGATATGACCCGCATGAACTCTTCTCAGGGCTTTATCCACAGTACTTTTCCACAGTGTGGAGAACTTACATGACTGTTATTAGGGAATCTGGCTCACACACGCATCACGCCCACTGTGTCTTAGAACGCGCCCGTTAATCCGTGCAAATACACGAAAAAACTCTGAGATGAAAATTTTCGGTGGACGCATCCAGAAATTTGAGGATATCGAGACAAGTTTTAAACAGATACTTTCCACACCTGTGGAAAACTTTGTGAACAATTTCCACCGGTCATTATCCACAGAATAGGTTGTGCATTATGCACACACTAAATTTTGCTTGTGAAAACTATATGCGGTACTAGCACGTGAGTTTTTATGGGCGAAAAGACGCTAAAACACAGCGAACACGGTAAAAATTACACGTAACATAACGACACTAATTTTCGGCTTTTGGCGTCATAAATCGTCCCTATCTATGCGCGATAGAGAATATCATTATGGGTTATCCACAAAGTTTATCCACAGCGTGGATAACTTACATACCTGTTATTTGCGGGTCTGGACCCCGCAAAAATCCGGCAAATACTCCGAAATCGTGATGAATTTGAAATAAAATCCACGGGTTTATCCACCCCTGTGGAAAACTTTCTCCACCCTATGCACAGCATCCCCGCACAATGCCCAGAACCCACTGAACTCGCAGGCAAACGCTGGTACTCTTGTAACGACGCCATCTTCTGATTGAAAGGGCATACACTATGGCTGAAAAGTACACTCTTCCCGAACTCCCCTACGACTACGCGGCGCTCGAACCCCACATCTCCGCAAAGATCATGGAGCTGCACCACGATAAGCACCACGCAGCCTATGTTGCAGGCGCGAACGCTGCACTAGAGCAGCTTGAGGAAGCACGCGCAAACGGCTCCTACGGCAACGTTTCCAAGCTGTCCAAGGATCTTGCCTTCAACCTGGGTGGTCACACCAACCACTCGATCTTCTGGAAGAACCTTTCCCCCGAGGGCGGCGACAAGCCCACCGGCGAGCTCGCAGCGGCTATCGACGAGTTCTTCGGCTCCTTCGACAAGTTCCGTGAGCACTTCACCAACGTTGCCCTCACCATTCAGGGCTCCGGCTGGGCAATTCTCGCCTGGGACACCGTGGGCAAGCGCCTCATCATTGAGCAGCTGTACGACCAGCAGGGCAACATCTCGGTTGCACTGATTCCCGTTCTGCAGCTGGATATGTGGGAGCACGCCTTCTACCTGGACTACCAGAACGTGAAGGGCGACTACGTGAAGGCATTCTGGAACATCGTGAACTGGGCAGACGTCGCTGAGCGCTTCGCACGCGCAGTGTCGCAGACCAAGGGTCTGGTGCTTCCCGAGTAGTCCTTAAGAATTAACGATGCGCTCGCACTCAGGGCGTATCGTATACGGGCGGGTGCCCGGTGCCTTCGTTAGAAGAGGCGCCGGGCACTTGTTTTATCTGCGATTGACTGCGAGTTACATGTTGTAACTCCGAGAGTGACAATATGAGCGTCTGACTGAGCTGACAGTTACAAATCTGGTGATTTTGGGTGACAAAATGTAACTTTCAGACGGGTTTTTGTCACTTTGGCATAAAAAACGGAATGAAAGTGACAAAAATGTAACTCTCGATGGCAATTGTGTAACTTTCACCGAGGAGTCAAACGGGTCCCCTTTGAACTTTGCGGACTTCCGAAGAGTACACATACTCGCGGGATGCTCTCGAAAGCGTAAAAGCGGGTAAAACTGGGACGGATCGATGTTTGCTAGGCCGCGCCGAGTTCTTGGGCGAGAAGCGCCATTTTGCGGCCGCGGCCCCAACGGTAATCCCCGATCACCCCGCTCTCACGAATCACTCGGTGGCAGGGAATAATCATGGCAACCGGATTGTGTCCCACAGCGGTTCCCACGGCACGGGCGGCACGCGGGCGTCCAATACTCTCAGCCACAGACCCATAACTTTGCACGGCACCCTGCGGAATATTCAAAAGCGCACGCCATACCTGCACCTGAAACGGCGTACCCTTCAAATGCAGGGCGATGCGCCCCCCGCCTCCACCGAAAATACTTAACGCCTGCTCGTGAAAAGGATGCTCGCCCTCATGCAGCTGCGCATTTGGGTATTCGGCGCGCAGGTTCGTGAGAGCCGCATCCGGGTTATCGGCGAATGCCATATGACATATGCCTTTATCCGTTGCGGCGATCAGCACCATGCCGAAAGGGGACGCGGCGTAACGCCAGACGATGCGCAGGTTCGCCCCGCCGTTCTTGTACTCGCCGGGGGTCATGCCCTCAATGGTGACGAACGCATCGTGCAGGCGTCCCGTGCCGCTGAACCCGCTCGACCAGGCCGCATCGAGCGAGCTCTGCTGCCCAGCGAGCGCCGCCTTTGCCCGTTCAAGGCTGATATGCTGCAGCATTTTCTTGGGGCTCACTCCCGCCCACTGCTGGAACTGCCGCTGCAGGTATTCGGGGCTCATATGAACCGCTTGGGATACCTGCGCGAGCGTGGGCTGATCTGCGGCGTGGTCATATAGGTACTCGATAGCGGCGGCTATGCGCCCGAACTGGACGGTCTGCTCGATCGGGTCTGTGCTCGCTGCGGGACGGTCTGTGATGCTCAAAGATTCTCCTAGTTCAAGGTCTTAACACTAGAGAATACGGATGTTCCGGGCGGAAAACGACCCGATTCTTGACCTTGTGCGCGGGAGGCGTAGAAACGGGAATATTCTCATCGCTCCGGAATAAGAAACTTCTCCCGGATTGGTGGGGTTGGCTGAAGTGGCCGATTAGTCACCCTGTCTGTGAAGCGAAGGGTTATACGGAATGCCCACGGGATGGAACGAAGAATGTTTATCATGACATTTCCCCAAGGGTTTTCACCGAAAGGTTGAGTGTGCGGTCGATGCGGATACGCTCACAAAAATCCTCATCGTGGCTGACGACGATGAGCGCGCCGGTATAGGCATCGAGCGCCTGTACCAGCCAATCCACTGACGAAATATCCAGGTTATTCGTGGGCTCGTCCAACAGAAGAAGCTGCGGCACCGGGTCGGTGAGCAGAACCGTCGCCAGCGCAGCGCGAAAACGTTCGCCCCCGGAAAGCTCCCCAATACGCTGATGCACGCTCTCGCGCCTGAACAGCAGCCGCGCCAGTTGGTCGCGAAGATGCTGTTCGCTTGCCCCCGGGTTCGCCCGCTGCACGGTTTCAAGGAGGGTGCGTTCAGGATCAAGCGTGATGCGCTGCGGCAGATACGCGGCGTTGCCCAGGCGGTAGAGCACCCGGTAAGCGGGCGGCACGGGGGAGCGGTAGTCGGGGTCATTCGCGTGTGCTATCGCGTTGAGAAGCATGGTCTTGCCGCTGCCGTTTGCTCCCGTAATGCGTAAATGTTCGGGCCCGGTCAGGATAAGAGCCTCGGGAAAGTCTTGGCCGCGGGACGAATAATCAACTTCATAAGGTTGTGTTTCATGTGAAACAATATTTTGGGTGTATGCGTTCTTAATTTCGGCACTCTGTTGCGCAGACACGCAAGAGTCCTTCCCCACCCGCTGTAATTCCAGTACCTTCCGCCCCACCGGGAGCGCATCCTGCGCGAGTTCCAGATAGATACGCTCCTGCACGCGCAGGTTCTCTTGGGCTTCACTAACTGCCGCACGCGCATCCGCCACCATGCTTTCGTGTGCCGCGCGAAGTTTCCCGGCAGAGCGCTCTGAACTGTTCTTATCCAGACCCATCGCCAGCCCAGGTTTCCGCTTCGACCGCTCAAAATCGCGGCCTCGCCGAACGTTGCGATCGAGCTTAATCTGGTTCTCGACGCGCTCGCGTTCAGCCTTACGCGCCTCATTTTTCGCCTCACTCACGCGGCGATGCGCGGCGCTCTGCTCGGCCTTTCGCGCCGCCCGGTAGGTATCGTAGTTGCCCTCATATGTGTGCAGATGCGCCCGTCCCTCACGGTCGGCGTGCAGCTCGGCGATTGCTTTCATATGCGCGAGCAGATCGCGATCATGGCTGATGATCAGCGCCGGGCAGGTGAGGGTTTCAAGAGTCGCGAAAAGCCGACTCTTCGCGGCGGAATCCAGGTTATTCGTGGGCTCATCCAGCAGAATAAACTCGGGGTTCGAGTGCAGAAGCGCGGCGAGGGCGGCAGTGACCGTCTGACCACCCGAAAAGGTGCTAAGGGGGCGCATCAAAAGGTCGCGAATGGCATGCGGGTCGCCAGCATCCGTGGTGAGCGCAGGACTAAAACCGTACTCGGCAAGGGTCGCTAGAGTGCGCTCTTCAATATCCCAGGCGTCGCCGATGGTGTCATAAAGGCTGGGGGAGTAGTTGCCCGATTCCAGCGCATCAAGCGCTCGCAGAATTTTTGTAATTCCAAAAATATCGGCAAGATGCTGATGCTCGCTCAACCCCAAATCTTGCGGAAGATACGCTATGCGTGGCGGGGTGCTGATTGTGCCGTGACTAGGCTTTATTTCGCCAAGGATAAGCCTGAAGAGGGTAGTTTTTCCGGTGCCGTTATCGCCGATAAGCCCGGTGAGTGGCGCGGAAAATACGGCGGAGAGGTCGGTGAAAAGCGGGGGTTCACCCGGATGCGCATACGAAATATGGTCGAGTGTAATGTGGTGTGGCATGGGCCGAGTTCCTTCGAGTCGGTGCTCGGATCCCCGCCAGCGCAGCGCGCGTTAGGCGTGAGGGCATGAAAAACCCGAGCACGGTGTGTAGATACACGTAAGCCCGGGTAGTGGGGTGGGCGCATAAAAGCGCTCTGACCTGGTGTTTTGATCCGGGCTATGCTCGGGAGCCGTTCATGTGCTGGTGCCTCCTCGTGTGCCGACGCGCTTCCGTGCGCCTCGGTGGAATAGACAGGAACAATCCGGAATGTGACCCGGATAACCTCTAGTGTAGGGAGTGGCGATAGCGCCTGTCAATCATAGGGCGCATTAATCTTTTGGCTTGCGCGCCACAATCGCCAGGTGGTCGCGGTGCCTCCCGGTGCTGCGGGTGTGAACTTCTTCCACCGTAAACCCAGCCTTCTCGCACAGTGCGGAAAACTCTGGAACGCTCACATAATAGGCGGTTGTCACGGCGTGTGTGAAGGGCAATCCGTGTTCGCCCAGAAACATCCCCAGAAGAAGGCTTCCTCCCGGAATCAACAGCCGATAGAACTCGGTGAGTGTGCCGGTAAGGTGAGCTGGCGGCGTGTGAATGAGCGAATACCAGGCGAGAATTCCCGCAAAAGACCCGTCAGTATAGGGCGTGTGTGCCATATCCATGACCTCGAAGCTAAGGTTTGGGGCGCTAGAGGCGGCGCGGGCATGGGCAATAAATTCGGGGGTTACATCTATGCCTGTGACGAGCCGGTCTGCGGAGGCGAGCAGGCGCGCCCAATGCCCGGGGCCGCATCCGGCATCAAGAATACTGCCTGGCACGGATGCGCCCCACGAGGTGATCAGGGCAATATCAGTCGGTTCCATCTGATCGAGCGACCCCAGTGCTTCACAATATTCCGCCGCCCGCGCCCCATACCTGCTGCTGACTGTCACTAGGCGATCCCTTTCCACGTTGAGGCTGCAGAACGCGTATATACGCAGGTAGCTTTATATTTACATATTTGTGCCTGCTGGCGCGAGGCTGACTTTGGGCAAACTGCCTCGTAAGTTCTGCTTGCACTCTCATAAAAATCGAGCTCCGGCACCTTCAAAGATGCCGGAGCTCTGATTTGCCATGAGCTACTGTTACTTACTAATAAGTCCCGGTAGCTGGGACAGCTTTATTGTGGCGAGCCTGAGAAATTAATTATCTTAGTACCCGAAATCTGCGGAAAGGTGGCAATCGGCGCTGGAGTATCCGTCTCCTGTAGCCTTCTGCTCATCTTTAACTTCGCCGTTAACGATGATCTTGCACGTTACTTCTACGCCGTCTTCGGTGGAACTGACGTGGAGGTTATAACCGTCTTTGCGCTTAGTCTGATCTTCTTGCTTCCATTCGCCGTTAAAATCTGCGCTGCTTGTAGACCCTAGTGTGCCATATGTCACGTGTCCTTCGCCGGTGGAGGTCGCTACTAGCTCAACTTTGATATCCTCGTCTGCATGGGCTGACGCAGAACTAATGGAATCTGACGCAGATTTTGCGCCAGCAAAAACTAGCGCTGAGCATCCTGCAAAAATGAGGAGAATGACCAGGCAGCCGCCACCAAGAAACCAAGGCCATTTAGGTTTTTTCTTGGGTTCGGGCATGGGGTATTGAGGTGCGGAAGGTTGAGACATCAGTGTTTCCTTAGAAATAGTTGTAAGTAATTTGTGTGATAACGGTACCGGCCATTGGTACCGCAGTAATTATAGATCTCTGCGTGATGAGTTTGTCTATTCGATGGTTATAACGTAGAGCAATAAGCGCTGCCATATTTACCGGTGGCACTTTTCTCTGATTTAACTTTGCCGTCAATTATGAGTTTGCAGGTGACGACCTGTGAATCATCAGAGTTGAAAATGTCTCCGCTGACAGAAACAGCGTAATAGTCGCTCTTACTGATTTCTTCGGTATATGACCATGAATTTTCAAATTTTGCGGTGTTATGCGACCCTGAACCTCCGTAGGATGCATTTCCAGAGCCTGACGCAGTAGCTTCAATGGTCACAGTACGCGTATTTTTCTTTGTGGTTGTGTGAGTGTTTTGTGGCGGTTCTTCTTTCTTTTCTTCGGCGGGAGGTTGCGCGGCAGTGCTTTCTGGGGTTGCTTCTTCGGGCATGTGAGAAGAAGCAACAGCAGAGGGGCTTGCCGATGCTGGCCTGCTGGGAGACGATGCGCCAATGAGGGCTATCACTCCAACAAATACCAGGCCAAGAGCCAACAGCCCAGCACAGCCCAGGCAACCTATGAGTGTGTAGGTTCCTGCTTTATTTTCATTGGGTTTAGCGAGTGAAGGTTGGTTATTGTAAGGGGTGCCTTCCATGGTGTATTCCTGTTCTACGCAGAGAACAAAAAATATAATACTCCATCTACGAAAATTATTCATCAGAAAAAACTTTTCATGTCTGATGTGAGGATTCTATGTCTGAAAAAGCCGATATACCGCTGAACTTGTCTTGACACTGTGCTTTAGTAAGAAGCTCACAGAAAATTTTTCATGTCTGGCTTTGTTATTTATGTGTAGATATCAAAACTTAATGTCTGAGGGCTCTTCTCTGTCAATCACCGCAGATTTGCCACAGTAACAAGGATTCTTAATGCAGGATTTTCTGCTGACCAAGACGTCATGATGTGGAGAGTACAAAAACGGGAGCGTTTTCTTCATACGGGAGCACTTTAGTGCTCCCGTATGAAGAAAACACCCCCGGATTTAGAATGCCTGACTATTAGTACTCCACACGATCCGACCCCTGAGCGGCACAAAATTGCCGCTCCCGGAACTCGTCTAAGACTCGCGGCGCTCGCGGTACATGCCCAGCGGGCCCGCATCCGCATAAGCCTGCGTCGTATTGTAACGGTACAGGCGCGGCGGGCGGTGGCGGGTGCCCTCAATGCGCCGGCCGGTATCAATAATTGATTTCGAGGCTGCAATCTGGCGGCGGAAATTCGCGGGATCCAGCGGGCGGCCGAGAATTGCCTCGTACACCTCACGCAGCTGTGCCAACGTAAACTCATCGCCCAAGAATGAGTGCGCAATACGCGAATATTCGACCTTATTCTGCAGGCGGTACAGGGCGTACTCCACAATCTCGTTGTGGTCGAAAGCCAGCTCGGGAAGCTCATCTACCGGGAACCAGCGAATATTTTCGTGCACGCGAGTCTGCGAAACCTCAGTCGCCGGGATCGAGGCCCAATAAACCACCGAAACCACACGCTCATGATCCGCCCCAGGTGCCGGAACCGGCGTGCCATTAATGCGCGCCGCACGTGCCTCCGGGGCACGCAAAACATCACCGAACGCATACAGCTGCTCAAGGTACCCAGGCTCAAGACCGGTCGCGCGCTTGAGCGTGTACCCCGCCGCCTGCTCTAGAGACTGCTGGGACTGCAAGGGACCGCCGGGAAGCGCCCACTGACCCTTATAAGGTTCGCGCAAGCGGCGCACCAGCGGCAGCCAAAGACTTGGGCGCGCACTATTCTTTTTGTGGCGTAATGCAAGAATCACGGTAGAAACCGCTAATGAAACCGAACTGTGGTCGGCCTCGTGCTCTTCGGGGACCTCAGCTGCGTAATGTGGTGATGAGTTCATCCATGACTCCTGTACTTATTTTTGTGTGCACTATAACCATTTTAAGGGTAAAAACGGCGTTACACGACTTACGGCGCGCGCATCCGGCGGATACGCGCGCTGCATGGTTGGACTCTTGAAGTAAAGCGGCTAATTCTCGATGTTCAGCTCGCCCATAGCACCCCAACTGTCGCCGTCAATCTGGCGGGAGATAATCTTTGGAGTCTCTCGCAGAGCCGGGCGCATATCGGTCATAG
The DNA here is from genome assembly GCF_001808385.1 of Rothia sp. HMSC08A08. Lineage (NCBI taxonomy): Bacteria > Bacillati > Actinomycetota > Actinomycetes > Micrococcales > Micrococcaceae > Rothia > Rothia sp. HMSC08A08. The sequence continues at coordinate 6,190 of NZ_KV793054.1, read as the reverse complement.
CTTGGGCGAAATGCGCGGAGTTTACATGAGCCGCCGCGGCATCGTCCTCGAACGCCTCTACCAGCACGAACTCATTCGGATCCTCAACGCTGCGCGACCACTCAAACCACTTGTTGCCGGGTTCGGCACGGGTTGCCTCGGTGAAGTCGCGGGTTAAATCCAGCCATTTTTCGGTGTATTCGGGCTTGACGGGAAATTTCACAACAATAAAAATCATGACGACTCCTAATACGCAAGATACGGAACACTCCTATTCTTTCACAGGATGCACTCGCGCGGGCAGAGCTCTAACGCGCGAGCAGGTCGGATTCCGCCGACAAGGTAGGATTTTCCAACCTCCTCGGGCCAAAAACCACCTGCTCGCGGCTAGTCGTGGGGTATTCACGGGGTAGGGTTAAAGGTATGACTACTGCACAGATAAAGTTCCTTGAGACTGACCCCGCCATGATCTCCGCCGAAACTACTCTGCGGGCGGCTGCGAGCGATGTGTACGCCCTGATTGCCGACCCCGCCCGCCACACCGAGCTTGACGGAGGCGGATCAGTACGTGGACTGGTAACCGCTGAGACCTCTGAACTGCGTGAGGGCGATACCTTCACCGAAAAAATGTTCCTGGGTTTCCCATACCGCATGTCTCCCACGGTCGTGCGCGCCGAGAAGAACCAGGCCCTCTCGTGGCGCATGCCCGCCGACCACTACTGGACCTGGGAGATCGCAGATAACCACGACGGCACCGTGACCGTGCGTGAAACCTGGGACGCTTCCAAAGCGAAAATTTTTGGGTTCATCCCCGCTGCGCCCGTATTCCGTACGGTTGGTGCGTTCGCGCGTAACCGCCGTAATATTGCGCTGTCGCTGGCGAAACTGCATCGCACCTTCGAGGGGTAGAGTGTAACAGGCCGCTTTTCGCATGTTTCTCTGACTATCGCGCCCCTAGCTGATACAGCGAGAAGCGGATTTTTGGCCGAGAAGGCGATATTTTCTACCTTTTTGACCCAAAACCCGCTTCTCGCGATAAATGCCTGAATACGTCCCGCACAGGCGCCAACACAAAAACTACCGCGCCGCACGAACTACCGCGCCGCGCGCCTGAGAATGTCGAGCGCATCCAGCAGGATATCCCGATCGGCCTTGATGCGTTTGCGTGCCGCCGGGTTTGCCATGCCTCCCGCAAACGCTGCACTGTAATACATGCCGTCCCCCAGCAAAAGCACGGTGCGCGCCATCTTATCGTCCCCAATCTCCGCGCGAATCAGCTCATACCACTGCCCCTGAATCTCGTCCATGAGTTCGCGTGCCGCCGGGTTCTTATCCTGTGCCAACCGCGAGAGGGCAACCAGGCATATATCGAATGGGGTGCCCTGAAAGGTTGAGGTGTTGATGTAATAGGCACTGGCCCCCTCGGGTGCGGCGCGCATCTTCTCAAGGTCTTCGTCTGCGTAGGTGCGGGTGCGGTCTAAAAGCGCCTGAAAGAGCGCCTTTTTCGAGCCGAAATGATAGAGCAGACCGCCCTTAGAAACTTTCGCTTGGGCGGCGACCGCATCAAGGGTGGCGGCACGTTCACCGGCCTGTACCAGCAGGTGTTCATAAGCGTCTAGAATCTGCTCGCGCGAGTTGTTGGCGCGGGTCGCACGGGGTTCGGATGCGCTGGCTGGGGTAGTCATAATCACCATTCTACGGATTAGAAACTTTACCGTCTAGTTGGTATAGTTAGTGTGTCCGTGGTTGCCTGTATGGCGCATCCTCACTACCCCAAGCAAAGCCTCTAGCAGCAACCCCTCTGCGAGCTATGAGCACTTGCCGCCCGGCGCATCTGCCGCAAGTGCCGAAAACTCCCAGATGCGTGTGAACACAACGATGAACAACTCATACCCCGTCACCGAGGCGCTGCCTATTCACGCGCCCGATCAGAAAATCAAACGGTGGATTGCCTTGACCGTGCTCATGCTGCCGGTGCTGCTTGTCTCGGTCGATAACACCGTGCTCGCATTCGCCGTGCCCTCAATCGCGCAGGCGCTCGAACCATCTTCCAGCGAGCAACTCTGGATCGTAGACGCATACTCGCTCGTGCTCGCCGGGCTGCTCGTGCCTATGGGAAGCCTGGGGGACCGCATCGGGCGGCGTAAAATCCTGCTGATCGGTTCCGTCGGGTTCGCGGTTATCTCAGCACTCGCCGCATTCGCACCTACCGCCCTGTTGCTTGTCATCGCCCGCGCCGTACTCGGGTTCTTCGGCGCCATGCTCATGCCCGCCACGCTCTCACTCATTCGCAACATCTTCCGTGACCCGAAAGAACGCCGCACCGCAATCGCCGTGTGGGCGGCAGGCTTCTCCGCCGGTGCAGCACTCGGTCCCATCGTGGGCGGATTCCTGCTGAGCCATTTCTGGTGGGGGTCGGTGTTCCTCATGGCGGTACCCGTACTCGTACCGTTCCTTGCCCTCGCACCCATGACCGTGCCCGAATCGAAAGACCCAAACCCCGGCCCGCTCGATATGGTGAGCATCCTGCTCATTATGATCGCCATGACGGGCATAACCTTCGGACTCACCCATATTTCTGAGGCAGGCGTGGATGCGCTCGCACTCAGCACCGCCCTTATTGGCGCCGTGTTCGGGTTCTTCTTTGTACGTCGTCAGCTGCGCCGCGGGCGTGCGGGAACCACCCCCATGCTCGATGTTCGCCTCTTCAAAAACACCGTGTTCACCGGGGGGATTCTGGCGAACCTGTTCGCCATGTTCGTAGATGTTGGGTTCCTTTTCTTCGTCTCGCAGCATTTGCAGCTGGTTTCGGGGTACTCTCCCATGCAGGCTGGACTGTTCCTGATTCCCGGGCTGGCGTGCACCATTATTGCGGGCCTGTACGCCGCTAAGCTCGTTTCGCGGTTCCACCCGGCGGTGATTGTGTCTTCAGGGCTTGCCTTGGGCGCGCTCGGGTACCTGTTTGTGATGTTCTTCGGTTCGCGCAACGACCTTCTGCTCATGACTTCCTTCATGTTCTTAGGGTTGAGCGTGGGTGCGGCGCAGACCATCTCGAATGACCTGATTCTTTCCAGCGTTCCAGCGAATAAGGCGGGTGCTGCGTCGGCAATCTCTGAGACCGCCTACGAGTTCGGCACCGTGCTAGGTACCGTGGTGATCGGCGGTATGCTGACCGCAATTTACCGCGCACAGGTGACGGTGCCCGCCGGTCTTAGTGCGGATGCGGCCCATGCGGCAGGTGAAACCCTCGGCGGCGCGACCGCAGTTGCCGGGCAGCTTCCCTCGGATCTAAGTACCGAGCTGCTGCATTCGGCACACGCCGCGTTTGACTCGGGTGTGCTGGTGACCGCAGCCTTTAGCGCCGTGCTTCTGGCGGTTCTGGCGGTCTTCACTTACCGGATGCTCCGCTCGGCACCCGCCGAACTGGAGAAAGCAGAGCACTAGAAAAACTCCGGTGCTAAAAAGAGCCTTTATGTAAATAAAGCGGTAAAAAATACTCTTTATTCACATAAAGGCTCTTTTAGTGCGGAAGTAGGCGCCGGAAAGACCGCAGAAGACCCATAATTCAGGGAATAAAATTTTACGTGGAAACCAAATGAACGCGGCAGGAAGAAGCTCAGATGTTACGGTAGAAGTACCAGCTTCAGCGAGTAGGTGCCGCGTCAGCTTACGCGTTCTTTGCCGCCGCATACGCGCATTCAGGCTACTAGGATGCGCACAAGGGCAGCCGCTACAGTCGCCGCGCACCGGGAGGATAACCACGTGGATATTAAAGACTGGATGGCGCCTATGGTCACGCTCGCCATCGGCGCCAGTACCATTTTCATCTCCTATAAAAACTACCAATCACAAACCCAAGCCAAACCCTCGGAACTTGCCCGCTTAGAGCTGTGGAGCAAATTGCTTGCGGAAGCGGGAATCGACATTGGCGACCTGCCGCCCGAGGATGAACTTACCGCCGAACAGCGCGAGATCCTTGAAAATTACCGGGTTTTCCTCAAGCGTGCGTCACTCGAATCGAAGCTGCGTAAGGTCGGTATCGAGAATAACCGCCTATTCAACCTGCTGATGAAACGCGCGCATTCTCCCGTAAAGCCTACCCCCATCGGGTTTGGCGATTCCATTATTTACTATCGTCTTATTCTGTGGCTTTTCGCATTTATTTGGATTCCGATAGCCACCATTTTCTTGGGTATTCCGGTGCTGATCTCGTTCGGGGCGTATTTGTACCGCATGTTTATAACCCGCAGTGCCGATAACTATGTGGACTATTCAATTCCGGTTGGCTCGCTCGTCATTATCATTATTGGGCTTCTCGCCGTTGGCGGGCTCTGGTACCTACAAAACAAGATTCGTTCGGCGATTATCGCCAATAACGTGTACTTCTATTTCTGGGACACCTACGGCGCCAAGCGAGGCAGCCGCGATTCCGTACAGTCATACACCGAGCGGCTGACCGCAAAAACCTACTCTGACCTGCTCTTTATTGGGCAGCACGAGTTTGCGCAGCAGTTCCGCGAGAACATGTACATGGCGGGCATTCAAGAGATTGATGAATACCCGCGCGTGCTCAGCGATGTGGGCATGATTCCGCGTAACCACCAGGTAGTTGAGGCGACCGCAGACTACAACTGGCTTGACCGCATCATCAACTGGATGCGCGCCAAAATCGGCATGGAACCGAAGCCTGCACGCGTTATCTACACCCTGGAACGTAAACCGCCGAAGGGTGCGGGGGCAACTGCGACATCCGGGCTTGACGTGCAGCTTCATGAGCTCAAACCGGGTAAGAAGAAGCGTTTTAGGCGCAAGCGCAAGAAGGGGCGGGTGCTTATGCAGGCTGAACCGGCGACGGATGCGGTGCCCCTCTACACCGAGCACCCTGACGATGCGGCGAGCGATGCCTCGGAGGCTGAGTCCGCGGCAGCTTCGCAGCCTCAAGTGGTGAACGGTCCGACCCTGACCGACGAATTGGTTGAGGACCTCAGCACCGGGCAGATCCCGCTGGTTCAGGTTCGCAGAGAGCAGGGGCAGAAGTCGCAGAAGAATGCGGGTTCCGGGGATGCTGGCTCGGCAGAAACGTATGACATAGACGGTGCTGCTGATAGTGCTCGTGCGGATTCTCCGAAATCGGCATCGGAAGGTTCACCTGAGTAATACGCATATCTCGGGGTGCGAAAAAGGCTCTTTATTTCAATAAAGCGTTAGAAATCTTGCTTTATGTAAATAAAGAGCCTTTTTAGTATCAGATAAATTTAAAAGTATTATTTTTTGAGAATATCCAGGAAGCTTTCACTGAATACCCAGGCTATAAGCTTAGGGTGAATCCATGACTACTGATAAGAACCTTCCAAAACCTGAGCATGGAACGGTCCAGGCTCAAGATATTCATGAGATAGAGAAAGAATCAGCGGCAGATTCAGCTGGGAATCGGAACTTGCTTCTTTCTATCTTTATAACTGTGCAGATTATTAGGCTAATTCTCGAAACCATGATTCTCCAGGGTGTGGTATTTTCCCTCCTTGCCAGTGATTTTGATGATTTTGAAGGATTTCTTCTTCTACTCATCCTTTTTTCGCCCTTTATCGTTTATATTCTGCTGCAAGCTGTGGCATGTATAAAGATGATTCGGGGAACCAAAACCGCATGGGTTTTGGGGACGAACATCTATAGTCTGCTCGTTGTTGCGCCTATTGCTGCTTTTTATACATGGTTCGTGATGGAGATGTCGGCTCCAAATGTAACAAGTGCCGATATTCAACCATTGCGGTGGTTGCTAGGCGCCTGCGCTCTTGAGGCGATTATAAGCGTTTTCACTATTATTGCAGTGATTATATATAACTGGAAAAAGAAAAAACTATCCTCTCATAATAAAAATATGGATACTGATAAACGCCCAACGCCAGATAATACTTTATCTGGTTTCAAGAATGCAATATACGAAACGGATGATTTAAAAACCCTGAAGAAGCACCATGAAGATCCGATTGTAGAAGTTCCTTGGCAGCACGTTAACGTTAGGTCCCAGAAGAAAGATAAGGGCGAACACCATGAGCACCGATAAGAATTTTTCAACCTCCGAGAACAATGACCCGCAGCCTCCCGTGGAAAAGCAAAGTGCATCGAATAATCCGGAGAATTCCCAACAAGAGCCAAAATATACACAGCTATATGGCTTAGAAGGTGCCGACGGTAAGATGTCATTGGATCC
>NZ_KV793053.1:0-1778 GCF_001808385.1 Rothia sp. HMSC08A08 | reverse complement strand
TTATCTAGTTTTCTGAGAAGACTCCACCCTTTAGGGTGGAGATGAATCAGCTACCAGGGCGAGCCTGGGACTTCACATACTCAGCAATAACACTCAATGGGGCACCCCCAGCAGACCCCGCATAATACGAGCGTGACCACAAATGGCCACCCCATAAAAACGGGGTAATCTCAGCTTCAAAATCACGCCGAAGTACACGAGAGGAAACCCCCTTGAGGGAGTTCACGAGTTTAGAAACAGTCACGGTGGCTGGGTAGCGTACTAGCAAGTGAACGTGATCTGTTTCCCCGTTGAACTCATCTAGGGTTGCCCCGAAACTTTCACAGACTTCTCGCATGGTTCTTTCGCAGGTGGTGAGCATGGTGTTAGTGAAGACATTGCGCCGGTATTTAGTGACGAACACCAAGTGAACATGTAAATCCCAAATCGCATGTCTACCACGTCTTATATCAGTGGTATTATCCATGACACCAAGTATATAATAGGTGTTATGAGTCTCAAGCGTTATCGTTACCGCGCCTACCCCAAGAAAGGGCAAAAACAGCCGATTGCTGCTCTGTTTGGGTGTGTACGCGTGGTCTATAACGACGCTCTAGCCTACTCAGAGGAACAGTATAAAGGCACAGGGAAGAAGCCCTCTAGTAAAGAGCTTTCTGCCCGACTCACTCACCTGAAACAGACCCCTGAAAAAGCGTGGCTGAAAGACGTTTCCGCTGTACCCTTACAGCAGTCCTTACGGGATCTGGATAAGGCGTACACTAACTTTTTCACCTCCGTGACAGGTAAGCGTAAAGGGGTTAGGATTGGTGCCCCACGGTTTAGGAAACGCTCATCCCGGCAAGCTGCTAGGTTTACATCCCAAGCATTCAAGGTTAGACAAACCACTCACGGGGTAGGTTTTGTGAAACTGTCTAAGATTGGTGAAGTCCGCTTCAACCTCTCACGTAACCTACCCTCACCCCCAACCTCTGTAACCCTGATCCAAGAAGCGGATGGTAGGTATTATGTGTCTTTCGTTGTCGAAAGCACCCCCGCCCCAGCCCCGAAGCCTACCGCCTACGCGGTAGGCGTGGATATGGGCTTGAAAGACCTAGCTATCGCGGTGAACAGTAACGGGGGAAGCACCGTCTTTGCTAACACTAGACCTCTGAAACAAGCCGAGAAGAAACTAGCTCGATTACAGAAACAACTCTCGAAAAAGAAAAAGGGTAGTAACCGTTATGTCAAACAACGACTCAGGGTAGCTAAAGCCCACACGAAAGTCCGAAACGTGCGAACCCATTACCTACACCATGTAGCGAACCAGATTGTTAACGAAAACCAAGTTATCACCCTGGAAACCCTCTCAATCACGGGTCTAGCTAGAACCCGGTTGGGTAAGAGTGTGTTGGACGCTAGTTGGGGACACCTCAACCGGTTGATTGAAGAGAAGGCTGCCGAACACGGTAGAACCCTTATCCGCGTGGATAGGTTCGCACCTACTACCCAGATCTGCTCGATTTGCGGTACACCTAATGGTAGAAAGCTGTTGAATATCCGTGAATGGGCCTGTACTGGGTGCCAGTCCCATGTGGATAGGGATTTGAATGCGGCGGTTAATATCCTACTCGCGGCAGGGCTTGCCGAGAGTTTAAACGAATACTGCGGAGATGATGTAAGACGTTTGTTAGCAAATGCTGTTGTTGTTGATGCTGTTCACCCACCGAAAGTCACCACAGCTTAGTTTGGTTGTAGTGACTGGTAGGAATTTACCCCGTTCACGGGGTAGAGGAAGTCAA
>NZ_KV793052.1:0-99389 GCF_001808385.1 Rothia sp. HMSC08A08 | reverse complement strand
GGGCTTCGTCTATTTCGAGTCCAGTCGGGGGAGCATTTAAAAGCCTCGGAGTTTCACTCTGAGGCTTTTCTTATAAGGTGACTGGACTTTGCCAGTAACCCACTCCATATTTTCTCAACGCTGGGGGTCTCTAAATACCCTCGCCCAAGAACCCTCTCGCGCATCAAACATCGCTGTCTCGAACCACTATATGAATGCATACGCACAAAAGTTTTCGAGAAATTACACAGCACACGGTAGAATGCGAAAGATACCCTACACACCATAAAACCGTATACTGCCGCCTTCTGAAGATTCGATGGGAGCAGAAAAATCATACGGTTTGGCCGGTGTGATCGCTGGGGCGGTTGTGTAACAACACACCTGCGGTAAGAATAGAGCTAGAATAATAACCGTGGGGTGCCAAACAGAAGCTCCACACAGAACAATCACGGAGAGGTGGGCATGACCACAAACACTAATCCCCAAGGCATACGAGCAGGCATTGCAGGGATTAAGTCAAGTATCGCGGGTCTCTTTGATGCCGCTAAGGTACTTAAAACCCTAGGTATTAACCAGGTCAAAGACGAAGTCCAGATTGCAAAGCACGAGCTTAAGACCAAAGGCGTCGCTCTTGGCAAAGGTGCAGCATTTCTCGCCGTCGCAGCTGTTTTTGCGTGCTTCATGGTCATCGCTATTATCGGTCTGCTTATCTTCCTCCTTGGACAGCTTGTACCTTTATGGGCCTCAGCGCTGATTTGGGCAGGCGTCTTCCTTATTATTCTCGCCATTTTAGGGCTTATCGGATATAAAAAAGTTAAAGCCCAGCTGCCCTTTGCTCCCGAATCGGCAATCTTCGGCGTTCTCTTCGATCTCGGCGTGCTTCGTGAAGGCAGCGCAATGACAGCCTCCCGTTTGAAACAAGAGCAGGCTGAACGTGCAGCGCGCAAGCAGGCAGAGCGTGAGGCCGCTGCAGAGAAGGCACGCCAAGAAGCTGAGGAGCGTAAGGCACGCGGCGAAGAAGAGCCCAAGCCGCTCACCATTGAGCAGATTCAGCAGCGCACTAAAGAACGTCGCGCACACCTTGCAGCTTTGCGCGATGATATGCAGAAGTACGCACAGAATGCTCAATCCTTCACCCAATCAACCGTAGACTCCGCAAAGACCGGTGTACAGAACGCACCCAGCAGCGCGGCTACCGTTGGGCGCAACATGGTCAGCAACGCATCCAAGCCTGAGGTTGTTAAGGCTCGGTGGAAGTCCTTCGCAGCTCTGGGCGCATCGCTCTCTGCAGTCGTACTCTTCCTCCGAAAGATTGTGCGACGCTAACGCAAGTACCTGCACCACAGACTCCGTATATTGGCCCGTCACCTCCGCGGTGGCGGGCCATTTTTGAGTGCATATAGAGGCGACTCTCAGAGAACTCCAAGGCCTGTTTATGCTGAGGAACGCGATAACACCCGATAAAATAATGAAGAACACCCCATACACCTGAGAAGTCAGACCAAGGAGAACAGGCGATGCAGCAGGCAAAGAAGATCCTGATCGGTGCTGAGACCTATCCCCCCGATGTGAACGGCGCGGCACAATTTGGGCACCGCCTAGCGACCTCTATGCTCAAGCGCGGGCACGAAGTACACGTGGTTGCCGCAAATCCCAGCCGTGGACCTAGCTACCGAACCGTAGTAGAGGGCGGCATCGTCGAGCACCGTCTGCGTTCGCATCTGCCCCCCACTCATGAAACCAACCGCATCTGTATTCCCTGGGAAATCCACGCCGAGGTGGGTCGTATCCTTGATGAAGTTAAGCCGGATGTTATTCATGTGCAGTGCCACTACATTATCGGGCGCGCATTACTGAAGCAGGCACATAAGCGTGGAATTCGAGTTATCGCCACCAACCACTTTATGCCCGCAAATTTAGATCCATTCCTGCCGTTCCCGGAACCCATCAAAAAGGTGTATGCGCATATTACCTGGGCGGATATGCGCCGTCTTTTCAAATATGCGGCGGTGGTGACAACTCCGACTCAGATCGGCGCCGATGCGATGCGAGATCTTGGAAGATTTACTCGCCCCGTTATGCCCGTTTCTAACGGCATTGAAATCAGCGACTACGAACTTGCTGAGGGCGCAGATTTGGGCAAAGCACCCGGCGAACTGCGTGTAACCTTCGTGGGTCGTCTTGCTGAAGAGAAGCACGTAGATGTGCTTATTGAGGCGCTCTCTCTTCTCCCTGAAGACCTTGACCACGTTCGCCTTGATATCGCCGGAGGCGGCGAGCTTCGTGAAACCCTCGAACAGAAGGCACGCGAATGCGGTGTTGAAAACCGAGTGACGTTCCGTGGGTTTGTTCCGGACGAAGAACTGCCGGGTGTTTACCAGAGGGCGGATATTTTCTGTCAGCCTGGGACCGCAGAGCTGCAGTCGCTTGTCTCCTTGGAGGCTATGAGCGCATCCACTCCCGTAGTCTTGGCAAACGCCCTAGCGCTTCCACATCTCGTGGAAGAAGGCGTTAACGGATACCTCTTTGAACCTAATAATCCGCAGGATTTGGCAGATAAACTTACAGCAATTCTTCGTCTACCTGCCGCTGAACGCGAGCAGATGGGGCGTGAGAGCCGCCGTATTGTGGAATTCCACAGTGCGGAGAATACCTGGCGCACTTTTGAGGAATTATATGTATCGGATGCCCCCTATGAGCGCTTTCTTGCTCAACGTTCTGAAAAATAAGATGTGTCTAAGATTCGCCAAAACTGTACCCCTCAGGTACTCTAGAGACGTGGCTTACGCGCTAAGCCTCTAGGGGAGTTAGCTCAGCCGGTTAGAGCAGAGGACTCATAATCCTTTGGTCGTGGGTTCAAGTCCCACACTCCCTACAGACCCCGCTCGGTATGACTCATTTATTACATGTCGCCGAGCGGGGTCTTTTCGCTTTATATCGGGGTTCGAGTTACGCGAGTTAGAACAGAGAGCATAAACACGCTACATTAGATACGAACATTTGAGAGATAAAGCGTTTGCCAGCTACTTTTGAAAAGCACCATTTTCTCTCGGAACCCCTGTTAGAGACTCCGGCTCACTCAAAATGAGGAATAATGACCACCGATAAATCCTGCATGAGAGCGCTACAAGGTTTATATGAGCGTCGCTTTCTGCGTTTTGCCACCGCGTTTACCCTCGCCTCTGTTCTTGGCGTAGCGGCACCCGTTCTTGCGCCGGTGCCTACACACGATCATGGCTCGGCCTTCCTGACAGCGGCTCGCGCAGATCAGCAGGATGTTCCTTCGCCCCATGTTCGCAATCTTATTTTTGTGCTTCAGCTCAAGGAAGACGGTACCTTTGAGGGGCACTTGCTTCTCGGAGATTTTAAAGGTGAGATTGGGCAAAGCGAGCTTCAAGACCTAGATACCTATCTGGAGGCCGTCAAAGTTGATAACCAAAAGGTAGAGTCCGATATTCATTCGTATCAGCCGTATTTTGTGGGTAAAGATGCTCTTATCCCGAAAGAAGCACAGGGTCGGCACGTAACATTTACTGCGAATAGCATCGACCAGGTTAATAGAGACCTCGAACAGCTTCTCGGAACCAAGAATAATTCCATCTCTTTCAGCGAGTCCACAGGAGAAAATCAAGAGCTTTTATCAACCGCAAATGTGCATATTGATTGTGCCGGTATTTGTGATGCGAGCATGTCATCCCCGCCATTGGGGCTTGTAGCAGCGCCCGCATCCTGGGGTAAGAGCGGCGACGAAGCTCTATACAGCGTCAACGAGGCAGCAAAATACGATTCTGGTACATCCTCGGTTGTTAGCTATACGATGAGCCGCCGAGTGGTTCCTGAGAAATTTTCAAGCACTTTCTACATCAGCTCCGAGTCTTCTTTGAGTGCGAGCTTCCAATATACCTTTAGCCCGCTCGACGCAATGCTTTTTAGCCGGAGTATTAATGAGATCTTTGGTGCCTCCAATACAAAGACCGGTGAACATAATATGGAGCGTAATGAGCAGGGTATAGGGCGTACCTTTACTACCCGGATCAGCAATATCAAAGTTCAAGATTTCCAACGTTTGCTCAACAACTATATGCCCGGCAGCGAGGTAAGTCTTGAGAAGGGTGAGAACGATCAGCTGACGTTGCGTGCCAAGCTCGTTGCGGATGCTAAAGTCACCGATAGATTCAGTGGCGACAGTGAATATATTGTGGTGGCGCCGGACGGTATGGCAGTTGTAAATCCTCCTGCTAATACTGTTGTAGATCAGTCCGATGGGGCAATTCATGTGCGCGCCAAGGGTATTAACACCGCCACAATGGAAATTCATATGCAGAAGGCCCCCCGCAACTATAGGCCAATTATGATTGCTGGGATTGTCGTAGCATCCCTGCTCATCGTAGTGCTGATCTCTATCCCCATCGTGGTGACTCGTCGCGTGAAGAAATTAGAAGAAGAATAAATACCTTATTTTCTGAAGATATGACGAATTATCGTGAGTAAAGGCGAGATTTAAGGTAGGGTAAAAAGTAACCTCGCATGCACACGCGAGACATCGCCGATAAACACACGGAGTACTGTTGCTCCAGCGCCTTCTTCCTGGAATAAGGCTTAGCCACGAGATCTTCAGACTTATCTGGTTTCTTGAAGCAACGTCCCGAGTGTATATCGGCTTGTTGCATAGGAAAATCCGAGATAAGGATCAGATGATGAGTGAGAATATTCCGCAGTCCGGTCAAGGTCAGCCACAACATCCTCAAGGCTATGGCAATGACGGGTACCAGAATCCCAACCCCGCTCAACCGTATGGGAACCCTAATATGCACCAGTCTGTACCTCCCCAGGAGCAGGGCGGACAATACCAGCAGGATCCTAATCAGTTTGGAAACCCGGTTCCGGGTGCTCCGAACCAGCAGATTCCCCAGCCGAACGGGTTTAACCCGCAAAACCCTGCACAGCCTCAGGGAGACCCACATGCTGGTTTCGCCCAGCCAGCAGCACCGGCAGTGCCAAACCCTTTCGCTGAAGCTCTCAAGAATGTTTGGGGCAGCTTCCTTGATGTCTTTAAGAGCCAGCCGGGCGACGCACATAAAAGACTGCAGGACAGCCAACCTTGGGGATGGATTATCGCTGTAGCAGCACAGTCCTTCGCAGGCTCTTTGGTCATTACGCAGCTGGTCAGCGGTCTTCTTGGGCTTTTCTACATGTTCCGCGGATCATTCTACGGCAGCCGGGGGAGCTCCTCTCAGGGAGGAAACTTTGGGCAGACCGTCATGATTTTTCTGATTTTCTTTGTCGCAATTTTTGCGATTCACGTTCTGCGCGGCTTGCAGCTCATGCTGACCGCTCGTATCGGAAAAGTTCAGTCGAGTTTCAACGACTGCATGAGCGCGGCAGGTGTTGCGGCTCTTCCCTTGGTTGGCTCCTATCTTCTGCTCTACCTCTTTGTTCTTCTCACGATGGGTACAAATGGGAAGAACTTTGCAGAGAACCCCATCCTGACGATATATCTTCTGGTAGCAATCTTTGCGTTCTCGATTGTGATCGGTGAGTCTCTTATCTACCTAGGGCTGAATCGCCTAGGCCGTTTTGAGAAATCGCCTGTGTTAATGCACGCTCTTCTTACAACTGCATGGGTTATTGTGGCCATCATCGTATACAATATTGCGTTCCAGATGATGCCTAACCCCATGGCATCAAGCTTCTAGGAGCATTGTAAGATGAGCCAGCTACTACAGCAGCGCTCGTCAAGACGGCAAGGAAGACTTGGATTCCTTGCCGTCTTTCTGACGGTTCTAGCGCTCATTATGTCTGCCTGTGGTGCAAAAGTTGAGACAAATCTTGGGCTTGAAAATTCCGAGAAAGGCTCCCGCACCATTACAGTGTCTTTCAGCTTGAAAGATAATAAAGATTACCTCAAAGGCGACGTTAACGCTCTTGACGCTTCGATTAAGAAACACAAACCTCAAGAACTTGATTATGAGGGCATTCGAACCGAAGGCGATAATGCTCAGGCCACCTTCAAAGTGAATTTTAATAGCGTAGATGAGTATCGTACTAAAGTCTCCGCTATCTTGAAGGCTTCAAGCTTTGATAAAGAACCCAGAATTCTGATTAGCGACAGCAAAGACGGTTTGGTTCAGGGCGTTGAAGTCTCTGAAAACTTCACCTCGCAGGACCTTATCAAGTGGCTTCCCGAAGCGCTTGTAACAGACGGCTTGGTCGAAGCAAAACGCAAAGACAATGTCCTGCAGTCAAGTGGGAAAAACAGCGTTACCTTTGAAGGTCGCGAAATTAAAACAACAGAGTCCTCCAATGAGGTTCAAGCTAAAGACCTCAAAGATAATGGGTTTGATGAAGTTGTGATTGCGGTCGATAAGAAGGACGGTAAATATAACGCCAAGATTGTCTTTCTCGCAAAAGAGATCATGGTACCTGACCGGGTAAGTGCTGTAGACACTTATCTTAACTCGGTGAAACCTGAGGGAGCTGAGCTTACCAAGGGTATTGACGAAGAAATCGCCAAAAAGTCTTACCGGAGTTTACCGTCCACGCAATCTGGTAAAGATGAAAGCGGTCGCAACCTAAAATTTACTGCCGATTCTTTCGAGGATCTCAATGCTAAACTTCAGAAAATTCTGGGTACTCAAGAGACCGCGTTAGAAAGTTCCCAAGAAGTTAAAACTGATTCTTCTGGGGCGAAGATCATTGAGCATGTAACAGGTTCAGTTGATTGCAGCCGTGTGTGTTCACCGGGAACCAACTACGGGGTGAAGTTTAGCTTCTCTGACGACGGTAAAAATTTTGACCAGGACTACGGTTCGTCGAATAGCTCAAGCTCAAGCGCATCCGCGTCGGATAGGGTAATAAAAGTCAACCTAAAGAATTCGCGCACGATTCAGCCTGAAAGCCTAAACGTGACTTCTGCGCTGGGTATGGACGGTTCTGTTGAAGCGAAGTTTGAACTTGCCTTTAAGAGTTCTGATGTCGCGCAGGCTGGGGATGCCCTTAAGTCTTTCGTTCAAGGGTCTGATGAGGCTCAAGCGACATTTGAGGAACGTACTGACGGCGATAATACGATATATTCAGCAAAGATACGAGGCAAAGATTCTGCGGAATTCAATACCCGTATTGGTGCTTACCTACCCGGTTCTGAAATGACGATTCATCATCCTGGCGGGGTTAATCTCTTCGGAGCAGACTATACGGTTTCGCCCAAGTTTAACCTGCAGGAGCGTTTTGGCCAGCTACAGCCCAAAAACTACGATTTCAAGTTTGAACTCCCCATCATGAGCTCGGTTAAAACCGATGCTCTGCAGGGAAGTAACTCTATGTTTGGTCGCCAAGATTCACATCTCTCTGGCGACGGGCGTAACGTTACGGTTAATAGCTCGGAGGGTTATGTCAATACCTCATCCCTCACCATTCCAGCGCATGGGTTTACCATGACGGACTTTGTGGTGGATGCTATTTTGCTCGGTCTGCTTCTGCTGATTCTGTTGGTGCTCTTCATCTTCCGCAAGCGCATTCGTCGCGCAAGCCAGAAGGCACGCGAACGCCGAGCTGCACAGCAAGCGGTGCAGCCGACAGCAGCCTACACAGCTTCAGACTCGGATGTTCTCAATTACGGCGACGATTCGCCGACCGTTGCGTTCTCGTCCGGAAGCTCCTATGCGGCTGAAACGGACGGTACTATCCCGCTGCCCGCCCAACAGGCTCCTACCCCGAAGCACGCTGCAAAGTCACAGCAGAAACCCGTTTCGGGTGATAGTGATCAGGACTTTTTGCAGTAGTGCCGTGCCATAACGTATAGCAAAGCAGAGACCGGTTGGTCAGGCACACAGTGAGCCCCGCATCGTACACGATGCGGGGCTCACGACATATAGGTAATATTTCAGGCTTTGAAACTCTCGTCAACGGGAAGTAGTATAGTCGGTTCTGCTGGTCCCAACAGAAGCATAGGGTTAATATATTCTGCGTTTTTGCCGCTTCCGTTCTTGTGGTCGCCGCCGCGCCGAACGCTCCAGTAAAGGCATGTGGTAGAGCACCGAGGTTTTGCGGGATGCGCATCCACCCGAGCGATAACCTGCCCCGCCTGAACGTGAGTACCGACTGGCAGAGGATCGGTGACAGGCTCGAAACTCGACCTATACCCGTTCGGATGCTCAATGACTACTACCTGTCGATCGACGACAGTTCCCGAGAAAACTATGGTTCCAGGCGCCGGAGCGCGTACTTGGTCCTGTTCTGTTGCCTCAAGATCGACTCCGCGATGCCCTGCCGACCACCGCTGACTGGGCTTGATAAAGGCATGAATGACATGAGGTTTTCCAGATATAGGTGAAATCCATGAACGCGCAGAAGTGTGCATGATCTGTAGGGGACCGTGTCGGTACTTTATACCGCTGACGTGTGGCCCGAAGCCTAAAGATAATGCCACGGTAAGGACTATGATCTGGATCGTTAAAACCCGCAAGAATATTGGAGAAGGCACCCAGACTTTTATAGGATGCCCTGAGCGCCAGCATGCTAGAAGAAACAGGGGAGTACGCCACAGTGCAGATATAAAGTGTTGTCTGGACATCGTAAAAATACGTGCCTGTGCCGCCAGACCCGCGCGGTGCATCCACGCCCCCAACCAATCACATATCATTCTTCGAGCACACCACAGTCGAAGACGCATAAAGATATGTACAAGGCTGTACTGTGGAAAACTTACCCTTTCGGGACATTTTTATTCGATATCCACAGACGGTAATTAGCGTTTTCGTGAAAAACAGGTGAGACGACTTAGCGTTTTTCACAAACCTCCAAAATATGAAGACTCGTGATTCTATGGATTCAAGTGAGGTAGTAGCAACAATTTTTATAAAAAACCACGCTTATCCGGGCGAAAAGCTCACGGTACTAAAGACTTAAGACCCAAATATCAGGTACAATTTTCTATTGCAGTGTGCCTAGCCTGGTAACGGAAAGGCTCGCTGACGACGCGTGGCGTGAGCACCTGGAACCTAAATAACAGGTGATAAAAGACCTTCGGTCCGCTTAGAACAAGCGGTCAGGGCTTGAGACACGGGGCAACCCGAATGTCTAATCGCCACTAGGATAAACCGATAACTACTATGCGCGCGTGTGGCTAGCCCGAGATGGGAGGTCAGCGCGGCACCCTGATATAAAGGAGACGACATGCCCGTCGTAACTATGCGTGAGATGCTGGATTCCGGCGTTCACTTCGGTCACCAGACCCGCCGTTGGAACCCCAAGATGAAGCGTTTCATCCTCACCGAACGCAACGGCATTTACATCATCGACCTGCAGCAGTCCCTCGAATTCATTGATAAGGCTTTTGAGGCTGTTAAATCCACCGTTGCACACGGCGGCAACATTCTGTTTGTGGGTACCAAGAAGCAGGCACAGGAAGTTATTGCTGAGCAGGCTACCCGCGTGAATATGCCTTACGTTAACCACCGCTGGCTTGGTGGTATGCTCACCAACTTCTCCACCATCGCTAAGAGCATTGAGCGTATGAAGGAACTTGAGCAGATCGACTTTGACGATGTCGCAGGGTCTCGTTACACCAAGAAGGAACTGCTCTTGATGCGCCGCGAGTTTGAGAAGCTCGAAAAGACCCTGGGCGGTATCCGTAACCTGAGCAAGGTTCCCTCCCTCGTCTGGGTTGTTGATACCAAGAAGGAGCACCTGGCGGTTAACGAGGCTCAGAAGCTGGGCATCCCCGTGGTAGCTATTCTTGACACCAACTGTGACCCTGACGAAGTTGCATTCCCCATCCCTGGTAACGACGATGCGATCCGTTCCGTCAACCTGCTCACCCGTGTGGTGGCAGACGCTGTTGCTGCAGGTCTCATTGAGCGTAATGCTAAGAAGACCGGTAAGGCAGAGGCTGCTGAAGAGCCTATGGCTGCGTGGGAGCGCGAACTGCTAGAGCAGCACGAGGCAGCTCAGGCGGCTGAAGCTAAGTAGGCTTTAGCTTTTCCACGATGGGAAAAGCAGTACGGACGGTACCTACCCTGTGGCGGGTAAGGTGCCGTCCGCTCATAGCTCATGGGCGTTATCACGCCTACATCTTAAATTAAGGAAAAAGAGGAGTTCACATGGCGAACTACACTGCAGCAGACATCAAGGCACTGCGTGAGAAGACCGGCGCAGGTATGCTCGACGTCAAGAAAGCTCTCGATGAGGCTAACGGCGACCAGCAGAAAGCAATGGAGATTATCCGTGTGAAGGGTCTGAAGGGCGTCACCAAGCGTGAAGGTCGTGCAACCGCTGAAGGTTTGGTTGCAGCTCGCGTAGAAAACGGCGTTGGTTACATGGTTGAGGTCAATTCTGAAACCGACTTCGTGGCTAAGTCCGAACCCTTCATCACCTTCGGGCGTAACGTGCTGGAGGCTGCTATCGCGGCTAACGCATCCACTCTGGAAGAGCTGCAGGCCGCATCCTTCGAGGGTAAGACCGTTGAAGAGCTCACCACCGATGCTGCCGCCCTGCTGGGTGAGAAGGTCGTGGTGCGCCGCGTAGCACGCGTTGAAGGCGAGAACGTGGCAGTTTACCTGCACAAGACCTCTAAGGACCTGCCCGCACAGGTTGGTGTTCTGCTTGCTGTTTCCGGTAATAACGTTGATGAAATTGCGCATGACGTCGCAGTCCACATCGCAGCGATGAGCCCCAAGTACCTGGACTCTGAATCTATCCCGGCTGACCAGGTTGAAGCTGAGAAGCGTGTTGCACGTGAGACCGCAATCGCTGAGGGCAAGCCCGAGAAGATTCTGGATAAGATCGTTGAGGGTCGTCTCAAGGGCTTCTTCAAAGAGAACACCCTGCTTGACCAGGACTTCGCAAAAGACACCAAGAAGTCTGTGGCACAGGCACTCTCTGAGGCTGGCGCAACCGCTACCGGTTTCGCACGTTTCCGCGTTGGTGCCTAGTTTCTAGGAGCTTTCCTCAAGCAGACAGCCTTTACTGAGGTTATATGCTAAAGTCGGATGCTTGCCCTGTGAAGGGTGAGCATCCGACTTTTTGTATAAATATTGTGCAGGTTGCGCACCTAGCGCAAAGAAAGTTCCAGAACCTATTTTCTGTATAGATTATCTTGCAGATACAGTGTTGACCTGAGGTTTTATAGGGTTTTATATGCCCGGAGCATTTAGTCTCTTAAACTCTACGCCTTCTGGCATGTCGAATGAGAGAGAAAAATATCGAAGGGTGTACCACAAGACAGTGTTTCCGTAGCGTATCCTTGATAAGGACTATTGAGTGTTCACCCCGTTATCAGCATAAGTTTTATCCGTTGGAGGGTATTTATGACCGACTCACACACGCACCCAATCCATCGAGACGACACCGGTCGTCGCCGTGTTCTACTCAAGCTCTCAGGCGAAGTTTTCGGCGGGGGAGAAGTTGGTATTTCGACCGGGGTTGTGCGTAATATTGCACAGCAGATTGCAGCAACTGTGGGTAAGGTAGAGACCTCCATCGTGATTGGCGGCGGTAACTTCTTCCGTGGCGCCGAGCTTTCACAGGCAGGTATGGATCGTTCCCGCGCAGACTATATGGGCATGCTCGGTACCGTGATGAACTCTCTGGCTCTTCAGGATTTCTTGGAGCAAGAAGGTATTGATACCCGCGTACAGTCTGCTATTACTATGCCGCAGGTTGCAGAAACCTACATTCCTCGCCGCGCTATTCGCCATATGCAGAAAGACCGTGTGGTTATTTTCGGCGCCGGTGCCGGTCTGCCCTATTTTTCGACCGATACCGTAGCTGCCCAGCGAGCCTTGGAAATTCACGCTGACGAAGTTCTGGTAGCAAAGAATGGTGTGGACGGCATCTACACTGCCGATCCGAATAAAGACCCTCAGGCTGAGCGCCTGTATAACCTCACCTACGATGAAGCTATGCAACGCAACATTCGTGTGTTGGATCAGACCGCATTCTCCCTATGTCGCGATAATAACGTGACGATGCGCGTCTTCGGCATGCAGGGCGAAGGTAACGTAACCCGCGCTATTCTGGGGGAGAAGATGGGTACTCTTGTAACCCGCTAAAGAAACGTTATGCCGTTATACTCCTTGCATTAGAAGCCGTTCAACGGCTTAGCCATAAGGAAAAAACGGTGAGAAGTCGCCCGAGATAGTCTCGGGCGACTAAACTATAACTAGGTCGCGGTTTGCACCGTTTGGTGTTTCCCGTAGCCGTAGCTACCAAAATCGGCATGAGCCGACTTCCCCTATAAAGGAGATTCCGTCGTGATCGAAGAAACCCTTGCCGAAGCCGGCGAGAAGATGGATAAGACCATTGAAGCTATCAAAACAGAATTCGCCAAAGTCCGCACCGGACGTGTGAACCCTGCGATTTTTAGCTCTATTACCGCAGACTACTACGGCGCGCCGACTCCATTGCAGCAGCTGGTGTCGTTCAACGTTGAAGATGCCCGTACGGTTAAGATTGTTCCATTTGATGTGAGCGCTTTAGCTGCTATCGAAAAAGCAGTGCGTGACTCTGACTTGGGTGTAAACCCCAGCAACGACGGTGCCGCTATCCGCGTGGTTATGCCCGAGATGACCTCTGAGCGTCGTAAAGAATACATAAAATTGGTCAACCACAAAGCCGAGGAAGCTCGCGTTTCGGTACGTAATGTGCGCCGCCATGCTAAAACCGTCATTGATAAGCTTGTGAAAGACGGCGAGATCGGTGAGGACGACGGTGCCCGTGCCGAAAAAGAGCTTGATGCCCTCACTAAGAAACATGTAGATACTATCGATGAGCTCTACAAGCACAAGGAATCTGAGCTGCTTGAGGTTTAAGGCTCAGAGATGAACACACGAGAAGATACGGGGGATAAGAAGAGCGAAACAGCCCCCGCCCCAGGGAAAACAGCATCCCGAGCGGGGCGCAACTTACCCGCCGCTATCGGCGTAGGCGTAGCATTCGGCGCGGTGCTGACTACAGGGCTTTTCTTTCCTCCGTTTCTTGTGCTTCTCTGCGCGATCTCTACCGGGCTGGGAAGCTGGGAGCTTGCCTCCGCACTCAACAAAAAACGCGACTACAATTTACCCCTGACACTGGTGACGGTGCTGGCTCCGATCCCCACAGTCTCAGCGTATATTTGGGGATTCACTGGTTTGGGGATCTCCTGCGTTGCTGTCGCCCTAGTACTTGCTTGTATCACCTTGGTGGTACCCAGGAAACGTACAGCCTCACGGTATAAAGTTTTGAGGGGTCTCATTCTAATTTTGGGATGGGTACCCTTGACCCTCGGAATTTCGATGGTGTACTTTAGCACCGAGCGCGGTTGGGCAGGCATCCTGATGATCCTTCTCATGGCAGTCAGCAACGATACTTTCGGGTATATTGCCGGTGTTATATGGGGTAAACATCCTATAGCACCTACCATTTCTCCAAAGAAGAGCTGGGAGGGCTTTGCCGGTTCCTATCTTGGGTCTGCCGTGGTAGCGTGTATTGCTCTAAGTATTTTGGGGCAGAAATGGTACTGGGGAATACCGCTCGCTGCGGTCATGGTTATCGCCTCTACGGCGGGTGATCTTGTAGAATCTGTTTTTAAACGTCGAATAGGCATCAAGGATATGTCAAATATCCTGCCTGGGCACGGCGGCATGATGGATCGTCTGGACTCGGTACTTTTTGCGGCCGCGGTTGGGTGTTTGATTTTTACCTTTGTGCTTCCTCTCTAGAGCGGAACACAGGATAGCGAAAACTTTATGCGTAGGGTACGCACACGAGCTGCTCACGTCGTGTGCCCTGCCTGATGATAAGGAGAATCCTTGGCAACGAATACTAGTCGTACAGATAACGGCTTCGGCCGTGCGGCAGAACTCGAACCTGGTTATAAACGAACCGAGGTCGATCGTCTCTTTGCTCGACTAGCCGAGGATTACGAACAGCTAAGCGGCGCTGTACAGCAGCACGCTAATATTTACACGTCGCGGCTTATTCGCCAGGTTGTTTTTCGTACCGAGCCCGGCGGCTATGCGGTAGGGGACGTCGATCGCGCCCTAGAGCGTATAGAAGAACGTTTTGCCAAACTGGAACGCAGCCGTTATATAGAACAGTACGGTTTAAGCAATTGGGAGCTATCCCTCGTAGACGCGGGTGAGCTGCTGGCACAGCGACTAGAGCGGCCGGATGGTGAACGCTTCCGCCGCCCCTCTAAACGCAAGCACGCCGGGTATTTTGTGGGTGATGTTGATAAGGTATGCCATCATATCTATGCTCAACTCAATAGCGAAGAACCGCTTGATACATCCGTTATTCGTAACGCTGTCTTTAGGTCTGCGACCGGCTCGGTGAGCTATGAAGAAACCCAGGTTGATGCCTTTATGGATCGCTGTATCGAGCTTATCCAAGATCTGACCTAAGACGTTGCTGGCAGCCGCAGGACCTTCTGAGACCGTGCTGGCAGCATGCGATACTAGTAAACATGAAGTTTGGTTCCTCTACCCGGGTTGGGGGCTTCCGCGAAACCCTCACTGATGCTCTTAAACATGGACTTTGCGATGCTCGAAGGGTTACTTTACTCGGTTCCACCGGGTCTATTGGCACCCAAGCAGTACAGGTTATAGAGCATCTTGCGCGTCTTGCGGGCACCACCGTCGATGCTGAGGATGCACCGCTGAAGGTTGCAGCTCTTAGCGCCGGTTCACGCTCCCTCGAATTATTAGCACAGCAGGCGGTTCGGGTACGTGCCGAGCTTGTTGCCACCAGCGGCACGACGCAGGATGCACAACGGTTGCAAGAATACCTTGATGCGGCCGCCCGCAGTGTGGGCATTAGCGGGTACAGTCCGCGCATCGTCTGGGGAGAACGTGCCAGCGTTGAGGCGGCGGCGCATCCGGCGGATGTGGTACTCAACGGCATTACCGGATCTATCGGTTTAGAACCCACACTGACCGCCCTCAAAGCGGGGTACCGGGTTGCCCTTGCGAATAAAGAATCTTTGATCGCGGGTGGACCGCTTGTGCGTGCTGCCGTCGATGCCTCACCGTTAGAAACCCCGATGGTTCCCGTGGATTCGGAACATTCGGCTCTTGCCCAAGCGTTAGCCAGCGGCACCGACGCCGAGATAGACCGGCTGATTCTCACGGCCTCAGGAGGACCTTTTCGAGGATATACCCGTGACATGCTTTATGACGTTACCCCACGGCAGGCGCTGGCGCATCCTACCTGGGATATGGGGCTGGTGGTCACAACCAATTCGGCAACGATGGTGAATAAGGCCCTTGAGGTATTAGAGGCACACCATCTTTTTGGGGTTGATCTTGACCGCATTGATGTTGCGGTGCACCCGCAGTCGATTGTGCATTCGATGGTTCAGTTCGTAGACGGCGCGACTATCGCCCAGGCGTCCCCGCCGACCATGCTTCTGCCTATTGCTCTGGGACTGACGTGGCCGCATCGCATTCCGCAGGTAGCGGCTCCCTGTGATTGGACTCAGGCGCAAACATGGACTTTTGAGCCGCTTGATTCGACGGCTTTCCCTGCTGTGCAGATGATTAAAGAGGCGGGCAAGCGGGGCGGAACCTTTCCCACCGTTTTTAACGCCGCTAATGAGGAAGCGGTTAGCGCTTTCCACGCCGGTAAAATTCGGTTTACCGATATTGTGGATTCCGTGGCGCGTGTTTTGGAGGCGCACGCCGCCAGTAGCGAGGTTACGGCTGAAGCCGACATGAGCTTAGAGGCTGTTCTGAACGCCGAAGCTTGGGCACGCGCATACGCTCGTGAGTTCTACGCCACGAAGATGCCGTCATAACCATCACGAAGGTTTTCCCTACGCGGCGCATAACCTGAGCGCCACGTACCCTATAATTTCACAGCTTAGGGGAGTACCCTAGAGACTTCGCGGGAAACCGCTTGAGAACCCGTACCTTTTGTTGCGAAGGAGAAATGTGGAGATTCTGCTCTACGCCGCAGGCGTCATCATTATGGCGATAGCTATTGCGCTGTCTATTGCTCTGCATGAGGTGGGACACCTGGTACCTGCGAAACTCTTTAAGGTGCGTGTACCGCAATATATGATTGGTTTCGGCAAAACTATTTTTTCGTTCCGCCGCGGTGAAACTGAGTACGGGTTTAAAGCTATTCCTTTAGGCGGATATATTTCTATGATTGGCATGTATCCGCCTGCGCCCGAACACGAGGAGCGCGTGAAACGGGCGATGGAGCATCCCACAGAGGGGAACGCCGAGGGTACCACTGGCGTTGAGGAAGAACACGAACCCGAGCTCGAAACTCTTCGCGCCGGAACTACCAGTCCTTTTGGGTCTTTGGCGAATGCGGCCCGTGAGGCTGACTTAGAGCGCCTGAAACCCGGAGATGAAAATCGTCTGTTTTATAAACTTCCCGTGTATAAACGCATGATTATCATGCTGGGCGGGCCTAGCATGAACTTGCTCATCGGGATCGTATGCACCGCCATTCTCATCTGTGGTTTTGGAACCCTGTCTGCAACTAATAAAGTGGCATCGGTTTCCGACTGCGTGCCAAAAGCAACGATCACCGAAGACCGTATCTCATATTCCGAATGTACTGACTCGTCGGCACCGTCTCCCGCGAAAGCGGCAGGACTGCGTAAAGATGACCGTATAGTTGCTATCAACGGCAACCGCACGAGCACCTGGGAACAGGTTTCTTCTAACATCCGTCAGGCAGGGAATAATACCGTAACCGTCACCATTGAACGCGATGGTTCTGAGCAGCAGCTCACCATGACCCCGGCGCTTTTGGAGCGTCCGGTCGTGGATGAAAAGACCCGAGAATATGTGCGTAACGACGATGGGTCATTCAAGATGATGACCGGCGGCTTTATCGGTATCTCACCAACTTCGGAGATGGTTCCAGGCTCGTTGGGCGATGTTATGCCCAATGTGGGCGACACGCTGGGACGTATTGCACATTCCATGTGGTCGCTGCCGCAGCGCGTATGGGAGCTGGGAGTAAATCTCTTCTCTAATCAGGAACGCGATGCGAACTCCCCGGTATCCGTAGTGGGGGTAAGCCGGATTGCCGGTGAAGTGGCCTCGACAGACCGTATCGATCTGAAAGCAAAAACTGCGACCTTAGTCTCGCTGATAGCCGGAATGAACCTGATGCTTTTCGCCTTCAACCTACTTCCGCTTCTTCCCCTGGACGGAGGGCATGTTTTTGGTGCTCTGTGGGAGGCAATTCGACGTGGCTTCGCCAAGCTTACCCGCCGTGCCGATCCCGGTCCGTTTGACCCGGTCAAACTTCTGCCGCTTACCTATGTTGTAGCGGGTGCTTTCATTCTGATGTCCATTGTGATTATTGCCGCCGACTTTATTAAACCCCTGCGGCTGTTCTAAATGGCGGAGCAAGCTATGCACCGCATAGCGTCTAGTGAGGATCGTGTACGCAAACGAATTGTGAGCGGGACTACCGCTTTTTCATCTCATCGTGATATTGCTCGCGGTTAGGGTATCCGTATTAGTGGTTCTGCGCGCGACGGTGGCACAATAGGAAGCTGAGCGGCGCATCCCGCGCCCCAATTTTATGACATTTGGAGGATTGCCTTGTCGGTTAGCCTTGGTATGCCGAAGCCTGCACCTGCGGTTCTTGCACCCCGCCGCAAGACCCGTCAATTCAAGGTAGGTACAGTGGGCATCGGTTCCGAATCTCCCATTTCGGTACAGTCTATGACGACCACCAAGACCCACGATATCGGTTCAACTTTGCAGCAAATTGCCGAGCTAACCGCCGCCGGATGCGATATCGTGCGCGTGGCATGCCCGACCGATAAAGACGCTGAGGCACTACCTATCATCGCAAAGCAGTCTAATATTCCGGTGATCGCGGATATTCACTTTCAGCCCAAGTACGTGTATGCGGCTATTAAAGCCGGATGCGGCGCGGTGCGTGTGAATCCCGGTAACATTCGTAAATTCGATGACCAGGTAAAAGAGATCGCCGAGATGGCTTCAGATCACGGTACCTCTATCCGCATCGGTGTGAATGCTGGTTCACTCGATAAACGTCTGCTCGAAAAATATGGCCACGCCACCCCGGAGGCACTGGTTGAATCCGCTGTGTGGGAAGCCTCTCTCTTTGAAGAGCACGGGTTCCGCGATTTCAAGATTTCCGTTAAACATAACGATCCGGTGGTTATGGTTGAGGCATACCGGCAGCTTGCCGCACGCGGCGATTGGCCTTTGCACTTAGGCGTAACAGAAGCAGGTCCCGCGTTCCAGGGAACCATCAAGAGTTCG
Source organism: Rothia sp. HMSC08A08 (assembly GCF_001808385.1). Classification (NCBI taxonomy): domain Bacteria; kingdom Bacillati; phylum Actinomycetota; class Actinomycetes; order Micrococcales; family Micrococcaceae; genus Rothia; species Rothia sp. HMSC08A08. The sequence goes on along the minus strand of NZ_KV793052.1, from coordinate 81,165 downwards.
GTAGCATTCGGCACCCTCCTCTCTCAAGGGATTGGCGATACGATCCGTGTTTCGCTTTCGGCCCCTCCGGTGGAAGAAGTCAAGGTGGGAACCAAGATTCTGGAATCCCTTAACCTGCGCCCGCGCAAGCTCGACATTGTTTCGTGCCCCTCATGCGGTCGCGCCCAGGTGAATGTGTGGGAGCTCGCCGAAAACGTGACCAAGGGCTTGGAGCATATGAAGGTTCCGCTTCGCGTCGCCGTGATGGGATGCGTGGTGAACGGTCCCGGCGAGGCACGTGAAGCAGACTTAGGAGTGGCATCCGGTAACGGTAAGGGACAGATCTTTGTGAAAGGGGAAGTTATTAAAACCGTTCCCGAAGATCAGATCGTGGAAACCCTTCTTGAAGAGGCAACCCGTATTGCTGCCGAGATGGAAGCCTCGGGGGAGTACGTGCCCGAAGGCGCCCCCGCTGTTACCGTCAAATAGTACGGCTGTACCTCGTCCGTAGCGTTGAGTATAAACGCGACGAGTCTGAAATCTCTAAGCGCCTCGCCTTCAACGGACGCGGGGCGCTTAGCTGTGACACATTCAAAACCGCGATAGCTCTCTCGTTAGATAGAATCGAAAGCGTGCTCAAAAAGTTTTTCTCCTCATCTGCCCCCCAGGTGGTGGCTCTCGATCGGCGCGATGCAGATGCCCTCGAAGAGCTTCTCTATGCGGATACGCTGGGGAATCTCTACGCTATTGAGCATTACGATATTTACGGGCTGCCGCCAGCATCGGCATCCGGAGCACGCATGACGGGGAATAAGCTGCCAGCACAGTATCGCGGGTTCGTGGGGATTTACGAAGATGGCATCTTGCTGAGCGCGCTGTTACTGGGCAGCAATACCGTTCCCATCTGGCTACCCGACGACGATCGAATGCGCTCACACGCCGAGGTTCTTGCTCACCTCATTTACCGTTCTCGGGGCAGCATTGAGTCTCTTTTTGGACCCAGTGAATGTGTGCTTCCAATCTGGGAGCACTTGAGGAAACGCCTCGCCAGTCCTTTCTCTGTTCGGACGGTACAGCCGCTACTGTACCTGCCCCCAGAAAAAAATCTATTCTCACTCTATTCGGCCTCTCTGCCTGAACTGCCCGGCTATCTACCCTCGTTACAGTCGGTTCCAGAGAGCCCTGGAGGATATGTGCGTTGTACTGTTCTGTCAGATTACGATGATGTTCTGCCTGCCGCAGCCGCTATGTTCCATGAGGAAGTCGGTATTGAACCCATCGCACGGTACGGCAGCAACTACAGAAACCGTGTACGGTCGATGGTATCTGAAGGCAAAAACGTGATTGTCACTAACGATCTCGGCGTGGTGGTTTTCAAAGCTGATCTGGGTATATCGCATCTGGACGCTGCGCAGATACAGGGCGTTTGGGTGCACCCCGACTATCGCGGTCTGGGACTTGCGGCTCCGTTTCTTGCTGCGGCCTGTGAGCTTTTCCGAGAGAGGCACCCGCATCTGAGCCTCTACGTTAATAACTACAACGATCGGGCACTTTCTCTCTATCAGCGCACCGGATGGGAAGATATTGGGCAATATTCGACCATTATCCTTACTCGTTAGCGTCTGAAAATATACACGTTGGTCTTTTATACCAACTATGCTTCGCCTGTGAGCGCGGAAACCTATAGACTTGTTATATTATTCATCGCCGTTCGCCGCCGCTTTCGGGTTAAGGAATGTGGGATGCGGTGAAGGTCTAGCATCAAATCCAAGGAGAACACACATGGTACTTCGCTTGTCCAACCTCTTCGTGCGGACCCTGCGTGAAGATCCTGTAGACGCTGAGGTAGCAAGCCATAAGCTTTTAGTGCGCGCAGGTTATATTCGTCGTGCCGCTCCTGGCGTGTATACCTGGCTGCCCTTGGGTTTGAAGGTTCTGCGCAAGGTAGAAAATATAGTGCGTGAAGAAATGAACGCAATTGGAGCCCAAGAAGTTCTCTTTCCGGCATTGTTGCCGCGAGAACCCTATGAGGCAACTAACCGGTGGGAAGAATACGGTGATAATCTCTTCCGCCTGCAGGACCGCAAGGGAGCCGATATGCTTCTGGCGCCCACCCATGAGGAAATGTTCACTCTGTTGGTGAAAGACCTTTATTCCTCCTACAAGGATCTGCCGCTGTATATTTACCAGATCCAGAATAAGTACCGTGACGAGGCGCGACCCCGCTCCGGTTTGTTGCGTGGGCGCGAATTTGTCATGAAGGATTCCTACTCTTTTACTGTGGACGACGAAGGCTTGAATGAGGCTTACGAGGCCCACCGCGCCGCTTACCAGCGTATTTTTAACCGCTTGGGATTAGACACCGTCATAGTGACCGCGCAATCGGGTGCTATGGGTGGTTCACGCAGTGAAGAATTCCTGCATCCGACCCCTGTAGGTGAAGACACCTTTGTGCGTTCCGCCGGTGGCTACGCCGCAAATGTGGAGGCAGTCACCACCGTTGTGCCTGCAGATATTGATTTCACGGATACACCCGCAGCTATCGTGCTCGATACCCCCGAATCTCCCACGATTGAAACCCTCGTGGCTCAGATGAATGACTTGCACCCTCAGGTGACCGGCGGTGAACTCACCGCTGAACAGACGCTTAAATGTTTTGTGGGCGCAGTCATTACCCCCGCTGGGGAACGTAAGCTCTTTGCCGTGGGTGTACCTGGTGATCGCGAAGTCGATCTGGGACGCGTCGAGGTTAACATTGGTGCGCTCATGGGTATCGGTGGCGAGATCGAGGTTGAGGCTGCTTCTGAGGAGGATCTAAAGAAATTCCCGCAGCTCGTCAAGGGCTATATTGGCCCGGGTCTTACTCTCGATCAGCCCATGTTGGGTGAGAATACCGAAGAGCGTCAAACTGCTACCGGTATTCCGTTTTTCGTTGATCCGCGCGTGGTTCGCGGAACCTCGTGGGTTACTGGCGCTAACGAGCACGGCAAACACGTGGCAAATCTCGTTTACGGGCGGGACTTTAATGCAGACGGTACTTTGGAAGCGTGTGAAGTACGCGAAGGCGACCCAGCACCGGATGGTTCTGGACCGCTTATTGCTGCACGCGGTGTTGAGATGGGACATATCTTCCAGCTTGGCCGTAAATACGCCGAGGCACTGGGACTGAAAGTACTCGATCAGAACGGTAAACTCCAGACCGTGACGATGGGATCTTACGGTATTGGCGTAACCCGTGCGCTTGCCGCAATCGCTGAGGGCAATCATGACGAGAAGGGTCTGATCTGGCCGCGTAACTTGGCACCCGCCGATGTGCACATCGTCATCACGAATAAAGACGCTCAATCCCACGAGTACGCAGAAACCTTGAGCACGGAGCTTGAAGGTGCCGGGGTGCAGGTGCTTTTGGACGACCGTCTGAAAACCAGCCCGGGCGTTAAATTCGGCGATGCAGAGCTTCTGGGCGTACCCACCATCTTAGTGATTGGCCGCGGGTTCAAAGACGGTACTTTGGAACTCAAAGACCGGCGAAACGGAGAGGCACGCGATATTGCCGTATCGGATGCGGTGCGCGAAATCCTCGCCGAGATCCGCTCTTAGGTCCTATTCCCAGGCATAGACGCGTTCATCATCCTTGGCAAGATTATCGAGAAGAGAAGGAAGATATGGCGTATAAACCTAAACGGTCCGGTAAGAAAGACGGCGCCCCCAATGCTCGCTCCCGGCGTGCCGCATCACGAACCGCCAGGGGTGTAACTCGTCCCTTCGAATCCGCAGGGTCGGAAAAACCGGCACCGGCAAAAATTGGGACACGCTCCCTACATGAGGACGAGGTAAACGAAGCTATCAAACCTGTGCTCAGTGAGTTTTCGCTCGTGCTTGAAAGGATTAAGATCAGCGGTCCGGCAGCTAACCGAACGGTAGAAATTACCGTGGACTATACGGAAGATCGGACAGATTCCCTTTCTCTGGACAGCCTTGCGGAAATCTCGGGGGCTATCTCACAGGCTCTGGATAAAGCTGATGAGCACGATGAGTTCTTCCCCTATATGTTGGAGGTTTCCTCTCCTGGAGCTACCCGAGAACTCACCGAGCGCCGTCATTGGAAACGTGCTCGCGCCCGACTTGTAGCAGTGACACAGACAGATGGCACGGAATACGTGGCTCGTCTTGACGAGATTACGGACGAAGGCCCTGTGCTTCGGCGTAAGAAACAGACTAAGAAAGGGCAGAAGCAGACATACCATGACGCTGTGATTGTGCCCTGGGAAAATATTGGGCACGCTAATGTTGAAATTGATTTCAATTCTACTCAAGAGACTGTAGAATAGGTACAAAATAGGCTTTCTGTTTGTTTTTTCACACTCAACAAACATAAAGCAAACCGTTCGGGAGCCGGGGCGCAGAAAAAGCGTCCCGGCGCCGTGCTACAGGGAAAGGCTGAAGAGCGTGGACAACAATATGACGATCGACTTAGGCGTTCTGCATGCACTTGCAAAGCAACGAGGTCTCGTTTTGGAGGAACTGTTCTCGCTGGTTGAAAATGCTCTGGTGCTTGCCTATATGAAGCAGCCCGGCGCCATTAAAGGCTCCCGAGCCGTCATCGATCGAACCACCGGCGACTTCGCTATTCTTGCGCCGGAACTTGACGATGACAACCAGAAAATCGATGAGTTCGATGATACGCCCAATAACTTTGGGCGCATTGCTGCGGCGACGGTGCGTCAGGTTTTATCGCAGCGTCTGCGCGATGCCGAAGATGCATCCGTGCTTGGTGAATTTAAAGACCGAGAAGGAACCTTAGCATCCGGCGTTATTCAGCAGGGGAATAACCCCCGTATGGTTCAAGTCGATTTGGGAACTATTGAGGCCGTACTCCCCGCGAACGAGCAGGTTCCCGGAGAACAATATCCCCACGGAACCCGTATTCGTGCATATCTCTTAGAGGCGCGCCGCGGGCAGAAAGGGCCCTCGATTGTGCTCTCGCGGTCGCATCCGAACTTGGTGCTTCGCCTATTTGAGCATGAGGTTCCAGAGATCGCCGACGGATCGGTCAAGATTAACTCCATTGCTCGCGAGGCAGGACATCGCTCGAAGATAGCGGTAAGCGCAACGAACCCCAGTATCAACGCTAAGGGGGCCTGCATCGGTGATATGGGCGCTCGCGTACGTGCTGTTGCCGCTGAACTTAACGACGAGAAGATCGACATTGTTGATTACTCGACGGATCCTGCGGAGTTTATTACGGCTGCGCTCTCGCCCGCTAAGGTGACCGAAGTTATTATTGCGGACCCCCGCGAATATTCTGCTCGTGCGATTGTCCCCGATGAGCAGCTTTCGTTGGCAATCGGGCGGGAAGGCCAGAACGCGCGCCTTGCAGCGAAACTAACCGGCTGGCGTATTGATATTTTGGCGGAATCAAAATATGCTCAGATTCGTGCCGAAGAAGAGGTGGCTGAGCGAGTAGCCCGCAGCCTTGATTTAGACGAAAACGAGTAGTAACCGGTATTCTAGTAGGAGTACCCTGTAGCCCCTAGAGGGTCTTTCCGCATTCGTGAAACCGAATACGAACGTGACCCAGATGAGGGGCTACACTTAAGATGTGCGTTTGGCTCGTACACCCCAGTGGCGTGCCTAAACGACTGTGACAGTTTTGATGGGGAAGAGGGGAGAGCAATGAGTGAACCTCTCCGTACCTGTATTGGCTGTCGCCTCCGCGATAATCCGCGGAATATGCTCCGTATCGTCCGTTTCGGCGGCGACGGAGAACGGATGCGCATCCTTCCGGATGTGCACTGCACCTTGCCCGGTCGCGGTGCGTGGCTACATATGCGTGAATCCTGCCAGCAACAGGCTTTTCGTAAAAATGCTTTCGCCCGCGCCTTTAAAGTTTCAATTGCTCGCGCAGACCTTATGGTTTTGACCGAATACTTCGCTCAGCGCAAGCCCGAAACTACGGGCTATGAGTGAAACTCACATCCCTATAAGTCAACGAGTTTGACGACTTCTTGCAGATTACGAAAGCGAGTCAGAAAACTGATGGATATCTAATGAGTGCCGCGACATGAGTACCCATCTGTGCTCACACCCCGGCAAATTTATGCCCACGCGTGTGTTAGGCGTAACCGAGAGCCTAGTGCGCGCATACACACATCATTAGTGTTCGCACCGTCCTGGTGCGAGCCAGGACAGGAGAAAATTTGGCTAAGCCTCGCGTACACGAGATTGCTAAAGAACTTGGTGTAACGTCAAAAGAAGTTATTGCAAAACTAGCCGAACAAGGCGAATTCGTAAAGGGCGCATCCTCGACCCTTAACCCGCTCGTGGTTAAGAAACTGCGTGAAGCGTTCCCCGCCCCCGCTCAGGCACCTGAAAAAGCTGAAAAACCAACTAAAGCGTCAGGGAAGTCTGCAGCTTCCACAGCTAAAACTGCTAGTGCTAAGCCCGCCGCTCCAAAGAAGCCGGCGGACGCGAAATCTGCTGCTAAACCTGCGGCACCGAAACCTGCCCCTAAACCGGGTGCAAAACCTGCAGCTAAATCTGCGGCTCCTAAGCCCGGTGCCAAGGGCGCCGCTAAATCTTCTTCGGGTCCTCGTCCTGGCAACAACCCCTTCTCCTCACAGCAGGGAATGGCTCGTCCAGAGGCTCCGAAGCCTGCTGCTCCAAAGCCCGCACCGAAACCTGGTGCATCGGCTCCAAAACCGGGCCCGAAGCCTGGTCCTCGTCCGGGTAACAACCCCTTCTCCTCACAGCAGGGAATGAAACGACCCGAACGCGGCGAACAGCGTTCTGGCGGTCCTCGTCCACCCCGCGGTCAGCGTTCAGGCAATAATGCCCCTCGTCCCGGCGGTGGGGGCAACGGTCCCCGTTCCGCATCGGGGTCGCGCTCGCACACGCCTCGTTCCGGCGGCGGCAACCGTCCTAGCCCGTCCATTATGCCGTCCAAGGTCTCGAACGTCGGTTCCGGTCCCGGTGCACCCAGTGGTGGTGGCGGAGGCGGTAACCGTCGTGGCGGAGGCGGCTATAACCGCGGTCCTTCGCGTCCGGGTCCCGGTGGCCGTGGAAATGCACAGGGTGCTTTCGGCCGTGGCGGTTCCAAGCGTAAGAACCGTAAGTCGAAGGCAGCCCGCCGCAATGAAGTCGAGCAGATGAATGCACCCGCACCCGGTGGTGTGGTAGTACCTCGCGGAGATGGCTCGACTGAGGTCCGCCTGCGTCGCGGCGCATCCATTATGGATTTTGCCGAGAAGATTGGCGCTAACCCGGCTTCGCTGATTACCGTGCTCTTCCACTTAGGCGAAATGGCTACTCAAACCCAGTCGCTCGATGAAGAAACCTTCGAGCTATTGGGCGCTGAGTTGGGGTACGTCGTAAAGATCGTGTCTCCTGAGGACGAAGAACGCGAGCTCTTGGAATCCTTTGACATCGACCTTGAAGCCGAAGCAGAGGCGGAAGGCGATGACGTTCTTGAAGTGCGTCCTCCGGTTGTGACTGTGATGGGTCACGTTGACCATGGTAAAACTCGACTGCTGGACGCTATTCGGAATACCAACGTCATTGAGGGTGAAGCTGGCGGTATTACCCAGCACATTGGTGCGTATCAGGTACACACTACCGTCGAAGGTGAAGACCGTGCGATTACCTTTATCGATACCCCCGGTCACGAGGCGTTTACCGCTATGCGTGCCCGCGGCGCGAAGGTTACCGACGTTGCCATTCTTGTGGTCGCTGCGGATGACGGCGTGATGCCGCAGACCGTTGAGGCGCTGAACCACGCTCAGGCAGCTGATGTGCCGATCGTCGTGGCTATCAACAAGATCGATAAGGAGGGCGCATCGCCCGATAAGGTCAAGGGCCAGCTGACCGAGTACGGTCTGGTACCTGAAGATTACGGTGGAGACACCATGTTCGTGAACGTTTCGGCTCGGAATGGCACGAACATTACCGAACTGCTTGAAGCCGTAACCTTGACTGCCGACGTTCTGGAACTGCGCGCTAACCCGAATAAGGAAGCTCGTGGCGTTGCCATTGAAGCGAACCTGGATAAGGGGCGCGGTGCGGTCTCCACCGTCTTGGTGCAGTCCGGTACTCTGCATGTGGGCGATGCGATTGTCGCCGGTGTGGCACACGGTCGCGTGCGCGCAATGTTCGACGAGAACGGTCATGCAGTGAAAGAAGCCGGTCCGTCCCGTCCCGTTCAGGTTCTGGGTCTTTCGACCGTGCCCCGTGCGGGAGATACCTTCCTCTCGACCGAAGAAGAACGCACCGCACGCCAGATTGCTGAGAAGCGTGAGGCCGCAGACCGTAACGCACAGCTCGCGAAGCGTCGTAAGCGCGTAACCCTTGAATCCTTCGATGCCGCTGTGGCTGAGGGCAAGATGGATACCCTCAACCTGATTATTAAGGGTGACGTCTCCGGTGCTGTTGAAGCTCTGGAAGAGTCGCTCATGAAGATTGATGTGGGCGGCGACGAAGTTCAGCTGCGCGTCATCCACCGCGGTGTGGGTGCTATTACTCAGAACGATGTGAACCTGGCAACCGTGGACAACGCGGTGATCATTGGCTTCAACGTTCGTCCTGCAGAGCGTGTCTCTGAGCTTGCAGACCGCGAGGGCGTCGAGATGAAGTTCTACTCGGTCATCTACCGTGCGATTGAGGAAATTGAGCAGGCTGTCAAGGGCATGCTCAAACCCGAATACGAAGAGGTCGAACTCGGCTCGGCGGAGATCCGTGAAGTGTTCCGTTCCTCCAAGTGGGGTAACATCGCAGGTTCGATGGTCAAGAACGGCATTATCAAGCGTAATTCTAAGGCACGCCTGGTACGTGACGGTGTTGTGGTGTCAGAAGACCTCACCATCGAGTCGTTGCGTCGTTTCAAGGACGATGCTACCGAAGTACGTGAAGGCTTCGAGTGTGGTATTGGACTCGGTTCCTTCAACGACATCAAGGAAGGCGACGTCATCGAAACCTGGGAGATGCGCGAGAAGCCGCGCGTCTAAGACCCGCAGAAACGCGCCCGTTCCCCGTATCTCGCTTCATTCTGGTTTTGTACCGGAAGGTGCGGGATGCGGGGCGGGCGTTTCCCCTATCTGTACTTGACCACAAGGAGAAAACTATGGCTGATGCAGCACGTGCAGCCCGTCTCGCCGATCGTATTAAGGTGATTGTGGCGCAGGCGCTTGAACGCCGGGTCAAAGACCCCCGCCTCGGTTTTGTGACGGTTACCGATGCCCGGGTCACGAATGACCTGCAGCACGCAACCCTGTACTACACCGTATACGGTTCTGAAGAAGAACAAGAAAACACAAAAAAGGCGTTGGAATCCGCTAAGGGCATTTTGCGCTCTGAGGTGGGAAAAAATATTACCGCGCGTCTGACGCCAACCCTCACCTTCGTACCAGACGAAGTACCGGTTAACGCTTACCACCTCGAAGACCTCTTAAAGAAAACCCGTGAGCGCGATGCTGAACTTGCTGCCGCATCCGCAGGGGCCCAGTACGCGGGCGAGGCAGACCCATACAAGAAACCTGAGCAGGCCGAAGTAGAGGAAGACTAATACAGTGGCGAAAGCTCGGGAACGTGGACCGTCAGGTCTACTGGTGGTGGATAAACCCGCTGGCATGACGAGCCATGATGTAGTCTTGAAGATCCGCTGGATTGCCGGTACGCGGCGTGTTGGTCATGCAGGTACTCTTGATCCGGCGGCGACCGGCGTGTTGGTTTTAGGCTTGAATAAAGCGACAAAGCTTTTGACGTATTTAGTTGGTCAGGATAAAACTTATGAGGCTCGCCTGGTGTTAGGGGCCACAACTCTGACAGAGGACGCTGAGGGAGAGCTCACCGGGATTGCTCGCGCGGAGGCTGTGAGGGCTCTGACTCGGGAGAAGATTGAAAACGCCGTACGATCTTTGACGGGCGATATTATGCAGGTTCCCTCCGCCGTTTCGGCGATTAAGGTTAAGGGCGTGCGTTCTTATGCTCGGGTTCGTGACGGCGAGGATATTGAACTTCCCGCCCGAAAGGTCACGATTCATGAGGCCGCTATTCATGAGGTGCGCGATAGCAAACTTGATACTCGACTATATACTGTTGCCGAGGGGCTTGATGCTCCCGCGTGTGTACCAGTTGTTGAGGTAGATATTACGGTTTCCTGCTCTTCTGGAACCTATATTCGTGCTTTTGCTCGTGATGTGGGTAAAGCCCTGGGCGTTGGGGGCCATCTGAGTGCTTTGAACCGTATACGTGTAGGGAATGTGTATCAGCGTGAGGCGTTTGATTTAGCTGAACTCATGAAGGAACACGAGAACGCTGATGGGCCGCTAGACTTACCTGTACTTTCTCTTGAGGAGGCGGCACGTCGTCTGTTCAACGTTCGGCAGCTTACGACGCAAGAGGCGACCGATATTTCATTTGGTCGGCGCATTACAGTCAGTGAGGAAGGCTCAGATGCTCTTGTCTTAGGCACACAAAGCCCGGAATCTCAGCATGCCAATACCGAGGGGATAACTGCCGCATTTGCGCCGGACGGAACACTAGTGGCTCTTATAGAGAATGTGAAGTTTCGGGGAACCCGATGCGCGGCACCCGTGCTCGTATTTGAAGCAGGAATTGACTTCTCGCGGGAAGCGGGGGAGCGGCTATGATCGCTGGTTTGGACTGGTGGTTCTGGATTACTGTGGTACTCGGTACGTTATCGTGTCTGGCTTCTTTGGTACAGTATTTCCGTGGTTATGAACCCGATGACTATTCACAAGGTCCGATGCTTGTTCTTGAAGCGTTTTTAGTGGTGTACCTGGTAGGGTCGATCATCATGCAGGCTGTGGGACCGGGACCTCGTGGTGACTGGCTGGAGTATTACGGGTACCTCGTGACTGCCATGCTTATTCCCGCCGGCGCGTTCTTCTATTCTCTCAGCGAGCGTACGCGATGGGCGACTCTGCTACTGGCGGTTCCAGGGCCCGTGCTTATCGTGATGGTTCACCGAATGAATATGCTGTGGTATTACTATTAGACACAGGTTTTACTCCACATAGCTGGGGCACAGAGCCTGAATTATAGAGCAAGTACGCAAGCATCTAGAGACACCTTCTGCGCACACACCTTGGGAAGGACACGATGTGCATAATACTTTGAACCCTTGGGGTTCCCGCACCACAAAAGGCAATTCTAAATCCGATGCTGTTTCCTCAGCTGGCCATGCCTCCGGTCCGGGTAAAGTTATCGCTGTGGTGTACGGGATTTTTACATTGTCGGCGGGCGCTCGCGCGTGTTATCAGCTGATTCGTAAATTTGATGAGGCGCCTTTGGCGATTCTGCTTTCGCTTCTTTCCGCAATTATTTATGCTATTGCTGCTGTTTCTTTAGCAAAGCGTGGAGAACGTGCTAGGCAGCTTGCGGTTATCACCATCGTAGTGGAGCTTCTTGGCGTCCTTGGCATAGGAGTTTTCTCGTATGCCGCTCCGCAGTTTTTCCCTTTAGCATCCGTGTGGTCGCATTTCGGGCAGGGATATGGGTATATCCCCTTGGTACTGCCGGTGGTGGGGTTGTGGTGGCTGTACCGGGCAGCGCATCGCACTACGAACAGGTCGCAGAATTCTCGGTGAGGATAGCGAAAACTAAAAGGAGAGAACTATGACTCGTGATAAGAACTCGCAGAAGGCCGAGAAAAAACCACTTTCAACCTCTGAACCGGTAACTCAGCCGCAGCCGGTGATTTCAGCGCAGTCGGAGTATCCGCAGAAAGCGCGCACTGCGTCGGCTCAACAGCCTGCACAGAAAATCGGATCTGAATCCAGTGCTCAGAAATCTGCTCGCGGATCAAAAAATACTGCCCCTGCAGCATCGCAGAAAACGACGGCCGTGCGTACGGTGGAGGACGTCGCCAAGCCTCAGAACCAAGGGGTTTTTCGCGCTGTGACCGCACTTTATGGTGCTTTGGTTATGCTCTATGCGGGGTGGCAGATCTTCTCTGGCGCCCGTGCTGTGCCAGAGAATGATGCTCTGGCGGCAAATGCTTCTCTGGAATCAAATTATGCGTTTTTCGCCGCAATATACTTCGGTTTGGGGCTCTCATTCCTCGTTATCGCCGTGAAGTTCAAGTGGGTCAATATGCTGGTGATATCCTGTTTGGTGGTTTTCTTAGGCGGCGTGGGACGTATTATGTCGTGGGCTACCCACGGTACCCCGCATTGGTCGCTGATCGTGCTGATGGTGACTGAGCTGGTCATTCCTCCATGCCTGTTGATTTGGTACGCCTGGATTAATAAGTCCAATAAGATTCGGCAGGATATGCTTCAAGCTTCGCAACAGGGGAAATCCTCTCGTTAGCGTTGGGTCTCGAAAATCCTTCAGGTTTATCGGGGTGGTAATTCTACATACGTCTTCAGACTGGTTTAGGATGTATAGGTACATTATTTCTTACCAGGAGAGCCCGTGACCCTCTATACCGAGTTGAGCGATATTCCGGCGGATTTCGGTCCGTCCGTAGTGACTATCGGCAATTTTGATGGCGTGCATATTGGTCACGCTCGCGTTATTTCACGTGTTGTCGAGGTAGCGAATGAGCACGGGCTTGTTTCGGTTGCTGTTTCGTTTGATCCGCACCCCATGCAGGTGCATAATCCTGAACTGAAGCATCAGGAAATCATGGGTCAGGGGTCAAGACGTTATTTCATGTGCCAGCTTGGCCTGCAGAACTACCTACTGCTGCATTACGACCTAGAGTTTGCGAAGCAGAGCCCCGAAGAATTTGTGAAGTCCGTCTTTGTTGATACCCTGCGTGCACGTTATGTCGTGATCGGCGACGATGTGCGTTTTGGGCACAAGAATTCGGGCGATTTAAACACAATGCGCGAACTGGGGAAGAAATACGGGTTTGAGGTCATCGTGGTTGATGATTTGATGGCCGATGAAAAAACCCGATGCTCTTCAACCCGCATTCGCGAATATCTGAACGCGGGGGACATGGAAGGTGCGGCTCGGCTGCTTGGTCGTCCGCACCTGATGTACGGGGAAGTCGTGCACGGCTTGGCGCGTGGGCGTGAATTGGGGTTCCCTACAGCAAATTTGGAGCTGGAGGCGCGCGGCTTTATCCCGGTTGATGGTGTGTATGCCGGATGGTTGACCGATGAGTCTGGTGAAAAGCATCCGGCGGCTATATCCGTGGGTACAAACCCAACCTTCGACGGCATTGAAAACCGTCAGGTTGAGGCGCATGTTATTAACCGTCCTCAAGAACGTGTTGAGGACTTTGACCTTTATGGGCAGCATGTGGTCGTGGAATTTGTGAAGCACCTGCGCCCTATGGTTGCGTACCATGGCATTGATGCTTTGATCGAACAGATTAATCAGGATGTTGCGCAGGCGCGCGATGTGCTTGCCGCAGGGTCTTACGCTTAGGTAATAAGACTCTGGCGTTTTCTGTCGTCTGTAATCTTATGAAGACCAAAATAAAACATAACTGATTCTGTAACTTTCATGTTTATCGTGAAGGTTTAAAATATTTTTTATATTAATTGTATAAATGTATAGATAAACCGCACCTTGAGAATTTAATTGTAATATTTTTGTTTACTTCGAGAGAAATATGTAATTTTCTCTCTTGTTGATGTGTGCATGAGATACACTAAAAATTACAAATTTCCGATAGCTTATTGATGCATGTAATATATCTTGGGTCTTTGGTGACATAAGATATATTAGAGAGTAATCTACCTGGAGAATATATCCCTGACTTATTGCGTAAATCAGGGATGACAATCACCTACTCGACACAAAGGAATATTGTGAATACCTCGAAAACACTGTCCCGGCGTACCTTGGCAAAAGGCACCGCCTGGGCTGCCCCTGTTGTATTAGCCTCCTCCGCTATACCCGCATATGCGTCCAGCGTGCCGGATTGTTCATGGCTTGCGACTCAGAATGTTGTGGAGACGAGCGTTTCTAACGAATTCTCGGACAATGGTAATCCGAATATTACCGTCGCGGACTGGGGGAACCAAGGGGGTGCTGGTGTATCTTATAAATTTGCCGATACATATGACAATGGTCGTAACCCTTATGCTGTTAATACACCCATTGAGAGAAACCCTTACCATGATTTCACCTTTACCTACCGCATCACAGAAGATTTGCGGAGCTTTAAGGCGAATCCTTGGGTTAATCAGGCAACTCCAGTGGGTGAACAAAATGCAAAAAATAATGCTGTACTCGATACCCAATTTAACGGTGTTGGGTATAAAGTTACTGGTGCCCAACCTATCAAGCAGGGAACCTTTGGGTGGGGGAGCTTCAACCACAAAAATATTGATGGTATGCCCTCAAAAACTACGGGGTCTTACGGTTGTTATGAGGACCGTAAGTTCTATCCGTTCTCCCGTTCTCAGGCGCGTTCTGTAGTTGAGGGCAGCCGCTGGCGCGGACAGCTCTATCTTGACTTCGGACCGGTAAGTGCAGGAACGATTATTAAAGTAACTATTCGTGTTTACTCGCTTCAAGAAATGTCCGCCTCGTACATTAATCAGCGCTACTACAACAACAACTGCAATCCAACCTATAATGGTGGTCCCAAACGTTGGGCTGGAGATAACGACCAGGTTGGTGTGGTGGGCGAGTACTCTTACGCACTCAAAGACCCCCGTGTTGCAGAGTGCAGCAGTTCTGCCAATAAGCATGCGGTGCCGATCAGCGGATACTGGGCTTTCGGCGGTAACTGGACCCGAGAGTAATATCCTCCAGCAAAGCTATGCACCATCAAGCTGTTTGGCACTTATATAAAGAGGGCTAGTGCAGCAGTGCATGCTGTACATGGAATACGGCGGTATTGCAATAACGCGATGCCGCCGTATTCTTGCGTCATGAGACCGAGCTCAGCGGCATTTATGCAATGAGAATGCAGGAACTCTCTTAGGGAGAGTATCTTATGAAGGGTTCCGACGAAGCGGGTGCTTAAGAGAGAATATAAGCATGAAAAAAATGAACGTCGAGTCTTTCAACCTTGATCATCGTGCCGTTGTGGCCCCCTATGTGCGGATTGCAGACCGCAAGGAATTGCCCGGTGGAGATACCCTCATCAAATACGATGTCCGCTTCACTCAGCCTAACAAGGGCCATCTTGAAATGCCCGTCGTACATTCGATCGAGCATATGAGCGCCGAGCACATGCGCAACCACACAGATAAGCTCATCGATTTTTCACCAATGGGATGCCAAACTGGGTTTTACGCCCTCACCCTGGGGCTAGAGCTGCAGGAGTTCTTGCCCATCCTGGAAGCGACTCTACGAGATATTCTCACGGCTACCGAGGTGCCCGCCGCGAATGAAATACAGTGCGGTTGGGGCGCTAACCACACCCTTGAAGGGGCGCAGAATGCTGCACGTGAATTCCTCGCCGCACGTGCTGACTGGGAGCAGGTGATGGCGGCGTGAGCGAACAGCATCACTCTGGCGAACAGGGGCACTCCGAAGAAGCTGCGCAGATGTTCCCCACAGACTTTACGCCGGCGGATATTTTTAACGAAATGTATGCCGACTTGGAGAACCTGAACGACCTCATGATGAGCTTCTCAAACGCGATCGTCATTCAGGTTGCGATGGATGAAGAGCTAGCCCCGTTCCTCGCAGCGACCGAGCAAGCACAGCCCTCCTTCACTGAAGGCGTAGCAAAATTCTACCCACGTTATCTTATGCTTGAAGAAGATCAGGTTCCCCTTCTGCTGGTTCGCTCCAAAATTGGGTTAGTCAATGCCGCATCCGCCGTCACGGAAGCTATCAACTACGCGACTAACTGTTTGGGGGTTATCAGTGCAGGAACCGCCGGTGGTCTTGCGCAGCACATCAACGTTGGAGATATAGTACTGGGGTCAAATTACCTGTACACCGATGCCGACGCAACCATTTTTGGATACGAACGCGGGCAGATTCCTGGGATGCCCGTATCCTATGGCGATCGTGACTCGGACTGGGAAGAGGCGATTGAAGCGGCGCTTTCAGCTCTTAAATCGGCACAGGAGGAAGGTTCCTGGGCGGTGCACCAAGGGCGGATGCTTGCGGGTAACTCATTCGTGACTGAGTATAACGTGAAGGACACCCGAGAGGCCTTCGATACGGCACTCAGCACCGATATGGAGACCACAGCGATCGCGCAGATCTGCAGTAACTATGATGTGTCTTTTATGGCGGTACGCTGCATCTCTGATTTATGCGGCCCAGCAGCAGATCAGGAATTTCATCTTTCGGTCGATGTGGTGGCTCCCCGCTCGGCACGATATGCGCTGCAGATTGCCGCTGAGCTCTGGACGCAGCAGGAATTACCCGCTCTTGAGTTGAACCTTGAAGACTAAGTGGACGGATCTGCTTAAGAAGACCATAATGCTTCAGACCCCAAGTGCTCAGACGGTTGCACAGAAACACTCATTACAAGAAAAATTCCGAGAGAATTCACATTTAAGCCGTCATAGCGTATGGTTAACACAGCAATAACGTACTCGTGACTCAGGAGAGCACCATGAAAATCTGCCCGACCTTAGCCTCTGCGGCTGGTCTTCTTGGCGGTTACAAGGTCGCATCTACAACCGGCAACCGGCCTCTTGGTGGTGCCGTGCTGGGTCTTGCGGGTTTTATTGCTTTCAAGAACTGGAAGCGTAAAGCTGGAGTTGGGCGTGCTACGTTCCTCACCGGCGTTTACCTTTCTGCCTTCGGTTACTCCCATCCACTCGCCAAGAAAATTGGCGCGTGGCCGGCAGTCTATACCGTGACTGGCGTAACCGCTCTGTTGTCGCTCATCGTAGGACGTAAGCGTAAACAGAAATAGTCTTCAACAAGACGGCGGGTTGGCTTCGTTGCCAAACCCGCCGTCTTTTTGCGTTACGATTCACTGCAACTAAGAAATCGCAAGGATGCACGGGGAGTACGCTGGGCGCATCCCACAACCTCGATGGGGGAGGTGCACGGCATACGGTAACAAAAGCCACACCGCAGAACCAACCAGAACACAAGATTTTCAAGAGGTTACACCGCTAACCCGCGAGGTGAGGAAAAATGAAGAATAACGCTAACTCTGCGGCAACTACCGCAAATGGCGCTATCTCCACCGAGGATGCGCCCCAGCTATCGCGCGGACTCTCCCTGCGTCACATCATGTTCATTGCGCTTGGCTCGGCAATCGGCACCGGACTCTTTTACGGCTCCGCCTCCGCTATTCAACTGGCGGGCCCCGCTGTACTACTCGCCTATGTGATTGGCGGAGCTGCCGTTTTCATGGTGATGCGCGCTATGGGGGAGCTCGCACTGGCACACCCCGTATCTGGCGCATTCTCGGAATACGCAACCCGGTATCTGGGACCTTGGGCTGGGTTCGTCACCGGCTGGAGCTATGCTCTGGAAATGGCGCTCGTTGCCATCGCGGATGTGACAGCATTTGCAGTATATATGAAATTCTGGTTCCCCCAGTCGCCCTCGTGGATTTGGATCGTATCGGTGCTGCTCATTTTGCTCGCCATTAACCTTGCCAAGGTGAAAGCCTTTGGCGAGACAGAATTTTGGTTCACTATTGTCAAGGTAAGCGCTATTATCGCCATGATTGTGGGCGGAATTATTCTGCTTTTCGTTGGTGTGCAGGCACACACCTCGGTGAAGCCGTCCGTTACGAATCTGTGGGCGCTTGATGGTGGTTTTATGCCCGAAGGGTTTACTGGTTTCCTGGCATGTTTTACCGTGGTAATGTTTGCCTTTGGCGGTATTGAGAATATCGGTATTGCGGCGGGGGAGGCGGAAAACCCACGCACGTCGATTCCTAAGGCTATTCGTACTGTGCCGTTCCGCATTCTGATCTTCTATGTGCTGACTCTCTCCGTCATTATGTCGCTCTACCCTTGGTACTCTGTCACTAAAGAGAACTCGCCTTTTGTGCAGATCTTCGAGAACCTGGGAATTCCGGCGGCAGGATCAATCCTCAACGTGGTTATTATTACCGCCGCCGTGTCTGCGATGAATGCCGATGTTTACGGTGCCGGGCGTATGATGTACGGGCTGGCAAAGCAGGGGCTGGCCCCGAAATCATTCGGCAAGGTTGCAAAAAACGGTGCGCCCTGGATGACGACTCTTCTGATGATCGTGGTTATGGCGGTGGGCGTGATCGTGAATATCGCGTTCGAGAATGCTTTTGAAGTAGTCGCTTCGCTGGCAACATTCGCGACCGTTTTCGTGTGGGTTATGATTCTGCTGGCGCACATCGCCTATAAACGTGGGGGATACGAAGACGAAGTGCAGCCCGTGCGGCTTCCTCTGGTCGTCAGCTATATAACGCTTGCGTTTATGGCGTTCATCGTCGTGCTCTTCGGATTCTTCGATGACACTCGTTTGGCTCTTGTTGTTGGCGCTATATGGTGTGTTTTCCTTCTCGCGTACTATCGCCTAGCGGTAGCGCCACGGTTGGCAAAGAACGCAAAACTGGCGATCGCATCTGATGCTCAGGGCGGATAAATGCGGTATTGCGGGCGGAAATGCTAGGCCTAAATACGGAATGTGCTGCGGCGGTAATCTTTCAAAATCCGTAAAAGTAGCGTAGAATGTGTTAAACGCGTGTCTGCGGTCCGCGGCAGAAGACGTGAGGGGCATACGCCCAAAACCCCGGCGACATACGGTCGTACGGGCAGCTACGCGGCACTAACTCTAGGAGTTATACAGTGGCATTGGATCCCGCTATCAAGCAGGAAATCATCAAGGAATACGCAACTCACGAGGGTGACACTGGTTCTCCCGAGGTGCAGATTGCAGTTCTGTCTCGTCGAATCTCCGATCTGACTGAGCATTTGAAGTTCCACAAGCACGATCACCACTCCCGTCGTGGTTTGATGATCCTCGTGGGTCGTCGTCGCAATATGCTAGGCTACCTCAAGGATATTGATATTGAACGCTACCGTTCGCTCATTGAGCGTCTTGGTCTGCGTCGCTAAGGTTTTCGTACCTTGCAGGTAACGCTAAGCGGGCGCATCCTCCGTCGCACGGCGGGGGATGCGCCCGCGTTATCATGTACGGAAACCCGTCCATTTTTCAGATAAACAGTTTATAAAGAGCGCTCGTTCCAGGCACGCCCCGGTGCGGTCCTCGGTAGCGAATTACGGAATACTCCTGTGTACAACAGAGGTTCAGGGTACGACGTCCGTGGTTTCCTATCGAAGGCCGATAGATTGGGTGGAAATGGCGACGGGTATACGAACACAGAAAGAAGGAATCGTGGAAGGTCCCGAAATCCAATTCTCTGAAGTAGAAATTGACAATGGTATTCATGGCAAACGCCATGTACGTTTTGAAACTGGCCGTCTCGCCAAACAAGCGGCAGGATCCGTGCTCGTCACGATTGATGACGAAACAACGCTGCTTTCAGCAACCGCAATTGGTAAATCTCCCCGCGAGGGCTTTGACTTCTTCCCGCTGACCGTAGACGTTGAAGAGCGCATGTACGCCGCCGGTAAAATTCCCGGTTCGTTCTTCCGCCGCGAGGGGCGACCCCCGACCGAGGCGATTCTTGCGGCACGTCTAATCGACCGTCCGCTGCGCCCCGCTTTTACGAAGGGTATTCGTAACGAAGTGCAGGTTGTCGTCACCGTTCTGACCATCGAGCCAGATGAAATTTACAATACCTTTGCGATTAATGCAGCATCCGCATCAACCGCGTTATCGGGTGCGCCCTTTAGCGGGCCTATCGGTGGTGTGCGTATGGCCCTTATTGATGGGCAGTGGGTGTGCTTCCCCAAATACTCTCAGCTGGAAAACGCCGTATTCGATATGGCTGTGGCCGGTCGCATCGTGACCAAGGCCGATGGCAGCGAAGACGTTGCGATCATGATGGTAGAGGCAGAGGCAACCGATAATTCTTGGAAGCTCATCAAGGAAGACGGACACGCTGCTCCCACCGAAGAGATCGTGGCTGAAGGTTTGGAGGCTGCGAAGCCCTTTATTGCTGCTCTGTGCAAGGCGCAGGCTGACCTTGTGGAGCGCGCCGGTAAACCCGCCCTGGAGCTTCCCTACTTCGGCGGACACGGCGAAGACGTCGATACCGCCGTGAAGGACTTCGCGGGCGAGCGCCTCGTGGAAGTTTACTCCATCGCGGGTAAACAGGAGCGTGAAGCCGCTGCCGCTGAGCTTGAATCCGAGCTGATGGAAGCCCTCACCGGGGAAGGTAAAGAGTTTGAGGAGCGCGCTAATGAAGTTTCAGTGGCGTTTGCTGCTCTTACCAAGCACACCGTGCGCCAGCGCATCCTCACTGAACAGGTGCGTATTGATGGTCGCGGACTCACCGATATTCGTCAGTTGACCGCCGAGGTTGAAATACTGCCGCGCGTGCACGGTTCGGCGATTTTTGAGCGTGGCGAAACCCAGATTATGGGCGTGACCACCTTGAATATGCTCAAGCTGGAGCAGCAGCTCGATTCGTTGTACCCGGTCACGTCCAAGCGTTACATTCACCACTACAACTTCCCGCCGTACTCTACCGGCGAGACCGGCCGTGTTGGTTCGCCCAAGCGTCGCGAAATCGGTCACGGCGCACTTGCGGAACGTGCGCTTACCCCGGTGCTGCCCTCACGCGAGGAGTTCCCCTACGCGATCCGCCAGGTCTCTGAGGCTCTGGGCTCGAACGGCTCCACGTCGATGGGGTCGGTCTGCGCTTCGACCCTGTCGCTGCTCAATGCCGGTGTGCCTCTGCGCGCGCCCGTTGCAGGTATCGCAATGGGTCTTGTTTCTGATGAGGTTGATGGCGAAACCCGTTACGCCGCACTGACCGATATTCTGGGTGCCGAAGATGCCCTAGGCGATATGGATTTCAAGGTTGCCGGTACCAGCGAATTTGTGACTGCTATTCAGCTGGACACCAAGCTCGACGGCATTCCTGCATCTGTGCTGGCAGGCGCACTGACCCAGGCACGTGAGGCTCGTCTGCACATTCTGGATGTGATCACCGCAGCTATTGATGCCCCCGATGAGATGAGCGAATTTGCGCCGCGCATCATCTCGGTGAAGGTTCCGGTCGCTAAGATCGGCGAGGTGATCGGCCCGAAGGGCAAGATGATTAACCAGATCCAGGAAGATACCGGTGCCGATATTTCGATTGAAGACGATGGTACTGTCTTTATCGGTGCAACCGACGGTCCTTCGGCTGAGGCTGCACGCACCGCTATCAACGCGATCGCGAACCCGCAGGTTCCCGAGGTCGGCGAGCGCTACCTGGGTACCGTTGTGAAGGTGACCGATTTCGGTGCGTTCATTTCGCTTACCCCCGGTAAGGACGGTCTGCTTCATATTTCTGAGATGCGCAAGCTCAACGGTGGTAAGCGTGTGGTGGATGCCGAAGACGTTGTTTCGGTGGGGCAGAAGGTGCAGGTTGAGATCACTAAGATTGACGATCGCGGCAAGCTTTCGCTCTCCCCAGTGATTGATGCTGAGGATGCCGAGTAGAAACTCTCCCCGATATAAACCGCACCTTGACTAAGGAACTTGCTGGTTTTTCTGTCGGATAAGCAGCGCCAGCTCGTCCTGAGACTCCTGAGGGTTGTTCTCATGATGGGCTGGCGTTTACTCTGACTTGTACGGCTCGCTATATACATTTGGTTTGCTAAGGACTATTCACTAATGCCTATTTCTCTTCCCGTTGCGCGCGATGAGATTACCGCTGAGCTCGACTATGAACGCGGTCGCCTGGTTTACGAGGGTATAAATGGTAATGAAGTTCGCCGATCGATTTTGCCCGGCGGTGTTCGGGTGATAACGGAGCGGATGCCTGGCACCCGCGGCGTTTCCCTCGGATTCTGGGTGGGGGTCGGCTCCCGGGATGAAGCACCCGGTATGTTGGGGTCTACCCACTTTTTGGAGCATCTGCTCTTTAAAGGAACTCCGTCTCGAACTGCTTTTGATATTGCCCAGGCATTCGATGCGGTGGGAGGCGAATCAAACGCCCTCACTGCGAAGGAACATACCTGCTATTATGCGCGTGTACTTGACGATGATACCCCGATGGCGGTTGATGTTCTGGCTGATATGGTGAGTAACGCTTTGCTCGATCCAGAGCATCTGGAGCAGGAGCGCGGGGTGATTCTGGAAGAGATTGCCATGGACCAGGATGATCCTACGGACGTTGCCTTCGAGAATTTTGTAGAACAGCTTATGGGCCAGAACCCCCTGGGTCGCCCGATCGGTGGTACTCCGCAGGAGATTATGCAGGTCCCGCGGGATGCTGTGTGGGAACATTACAAGCAGTATTACACGCCGGATCGCCTTGTTATCTCGGCGGCTGGGTCGCTGGAGCACTCGCACATCGTAAACCTTGTGTTGGATGCGCTCACCCGCTACGGCTGGAACCTTCTTGAGGGTGTGGCTCCGGTACCGCGCCGTGTGCGCACAGAGAGCGGTATTGTCCCGTTTTCCGAGCTGTACGAGGTGCAGAAGGGCTTTGAACAGACCAATATTGTGATGGGGTGCCCGAGTATTATCGCTGGGGATGAGCGCCGCTACGCGATGAGTGTGCTGTCGAGTGCTTTTGGGTCGGGCATGTCTTCGCGGCTTTTCCAGGAGATTCGCGAAAAACGCGGGCTGGCGTACAGTACGTTTGCGTTCTCGGGTGCCTACTCCGATGCGGGATATTTCGGCATGTACGCAGGGTGCTTGCCCGCTAAAACCGAGCAGGTGTGTGAACTCTTGCAGTATGAGTTTGATAAGTTGGTGTCCGCAGGAATTACTGAGGAAGAACTCAGTAAAGTACGCGGGCAGCTGGCCGGTTCAACTGTTTTGGGCAGTGAGGACTCGGGTTCTCGGATGTCCCGACTGGGGCGTGCCGAGCTGGACTCAGGCAAGTTCACGAGCACCGATGAGCTATTGGAAAAAATTCGTGCGGTTACCCTTGACGATGTACACGACCTTGCCAGGTATCTGGGGCAACAGCAGATGATCACTACGATTGTGCGCTAACGCCCTTTATTATTCCCGAAACCCCCGCAGCGCGTAGACGTTCTCGTGTCTGATGACGAAAACGTCTGTGTCCCTGCGGGATTTGTTATACGGTGGCATGTAATGCTGTATGAGTATGGGGTATTCATAGAGAGAAGACTGGGGGAGGAAAGAAGCTTATGCGAGACCTATATATTGACGTATCGCACGAAGTACTTGAAGATCTGAAGGTCCGTTTGCGGGGTGCACGTTTTCCTGTTGTTCTAGATGAACAGGAGAATAACGCAGGAATCTCGGTCGAGTTTATGAAAAATCTCGTGGATTATTGGCTTACCGAGTATGATTGGGCGGCGCATCAGAAAATATTGAACTCGTATCGGCATGGCATCTATACAATACAGGGCAAAGAGCTGCATGCTCTTCATGAGCAAAGCCCACAAAATCTTGGTACAGTTCTGCTGATTCACGGCTGGCCCGATTCTTTCTTACGGTATATTCCGGTGATTCATCCTCTCGTTGAGGCGGGGTATAACGTTGTTGTTCCTTCGCTTCCCGGATTCGCTTTCTCGGAACAGCTGGAAAAACACACTGTCGCAGATATTGCCGAACGGCTCCATACGTTGATGGAACAGTTGGGTTATGAGCACTATGTGGTACACGGTGGTGATTGGGGAGCCTCGATTGGTCAGCAGATGGCGTTGCGTTATCCGCAGAGTATCCTGAAACTGCACTTAACCGATGTCCCGTTTTCAAACCAGTATTCTCTCGATAAGAGCACGCTTTCGGACGCAGAACAAGATTATCTGAACCGGGTTGCGCGTTGGTCGCAGGTTGAAGGCGGTTACTATATGCTGCTTTCCACAAAACCTTTGACTGTTTCTTACGGCTTTGCCGATTCACCAGTATTTTTGGCTGCTTTTATGGCGGAGAAAATGCAGTCGTGGAGCGAAAACGGGATTTCATGGGATACTATCATCGCAAATACGATGCTGTACTGGATAACGAATACCGAGCACTCCGCCGCAAGGATATATCGGGAGGCTTTGGGCGCCGGGAATATACAGCAGGGTAGGGTAGAGGTTCCAACCGCATTCGCGATTTTCCCGCACGATATCAGTAATCCTCCACGCGAATATGCGGAACGGTTTTTCAATGTTGTCAGGTTTACACATCCTGAGCGCGGCGGACACTTTGCGGCCTTGGAGGAGCCGGAGCTTTTCGTTCAAGACCTCCTGGAATTTCTGGCAGCCTAATCGGGCTGGTCGTGATCTTTTACCGATCTGCTAGATATGCCTCTGCATCAGTGCAAAGCATATCGGCAGTGTAGTCCTCCGATAAAAGAATCCGCAGAGCCTTCAGGAGGCGCGTTTGCCCTTCACATGCGAAGAACAGCTCGTACTGGGCGTGGGCGACGCGGGCAGCAAGATCAACTTGAGAATATGCGGGGCTGCTCAATTCACCAAGCGTATCCGCGAGAATACTGTACTTTTGCATGAGTTGCTCACTGTCGGCAAAAATCTCATCGTCAGACGTGCGAAACAGCTCATGCCAGTCAAGCTTGGGAATACCGACTGGATTCACCACATCCTCCGAGCCTATTTCCTGAAGGAAGGAACGCAGATCATCCACGGGCCAGGTGACGGATTCAAGAAGACGTATACCAAGGTCCGCGAAGAATGCCAGATCTTTACCCTGATCCGCCAGCTCGCGGCAGAGGTCCGGTAGTTTAAGCAGACACGCATGCCGATCAAGGTAATCTTGAAGATCACGTGTGAGGTCTTCAACCGAATAATCTTTTCCCACAAGCCCCTCAATCGCACAGGTAACACGCCTGCGCGGGTCTGGCTCAAAATACGAGCTGTAGTGGGCATTGACGATTTTCCACAGGATGCGAAGATCGTATCCTGCCAGGGTCGTATCTCTTGGAGCGGCAGTGGATATGTGATGGGAAGTTCCCGCCTCATCGAAAGCTTCTAGAAGGATAGAATATTTGCCCATAAGCCATTCGCTCTCCAGAAACTTTGGGTTTGTTCGGAGCTCGGCAGGATCGCGTGGAGCTGCCATATCTTCGGGCTCTAAACCCCGCATAAAAGCCCTAACATCCCAACCATGCTTTGGAGACCGCGCAAGCAGACGAAGACAGAGACTTATGTAGAAACTAAAGTCTTCTCCACGCTCTACAAGCTCTTGAAGAAGAGACTCTAATATATCGTGTGATGTTTCCTGCTGTGACTCCATAGAATCCCTTTAATATCGGGTGTAGAGACGGTGCTTTTATGGTAGAGATTATCGTGTACAGCTTTCACGAGTTTCTCATGAGGAGATTCCTCCCTGTTTCACTTTACCCTTGTGCTAAGGTTGAGGGAATTCGCGAAAGGAACCCCGCTATGTTCACTATCGTTGTCCCTCCCGACTATACCGAAGAACTACAGCAAATCTGCGGTCTAGATGCATCACAACGTGAGAAACTTATCAGCCTTTTAGCATTGGCGTGGCTTGACTGGAAACAGCAGCACCTTTCAGCGCTTGAGGTGGCTGAGGATATTGTGCGTATAGTGCGTGAGCAAGAAATATTCTCCCACGCCGAACGTCTCCAGCAGTGGGCAGAGAGCATGGACGAGATGTACCTTGAGGAGCTCGACGCCGATAAACCGTACGATATTGTACAACCGCTTTTCTACCGTGCCCGGTTTGCCGCCTCTTTATCGTATGCTCAAGACGCTCTTACGGAGGATAGAAGCCTGGAATATCTGCTCTACGAGTACTCCTTCTCACAGGAGACCGACACAGATCACCTGATGCTTGATGCCTTGCGGGTAGCTCGTCAAGGCTCTTAGCGGTAGAGAACTTTCTGAGAGATTTTTAGCGACATCACCGTCTAAGAGACAACTAACATCACCGCTGGCGTATTTTCAGCATGTCAGAGAGAAAACCTATAACTCATGATGAACTTCGAAGATTTTGATCAAGCTTATGATTGGTTTGCGCCGCGTCATGAGCCGATACCATTCAAGGAAATGACTAGAGCCCAACTGCGACAGGTCGTTAAACTATTCAAAGAGGATCAAGGGCCAAGGACCGCGTATGTTGCAGAGTATCTAGGCTCTACAAGTGGCAAAGATTTTCCTACTCTCAGTGATTTAGAACAGCTGTTGCGGTTGGGGAGGGAGTCCTTAGATAGGACAGGGCCGCAGATGGATGATATTTCTGGCACTTTTTTCAGCCTGGCCATTGATTTTGCTTTCTGCCTGTGTACATTCTTGCAGAAATACCGGAGTGATGTGGAATGGGCCGCGTCGAAAACCTCGAAGAAGACACTTACATATAATCGGCCGTTGATAGCTCGTCCTGATTACGAGGCTTCAGAGGGGTATATTGATGGTCTGCAATTTTTCTCTGACTCGTTGAGGTCATCTGTTCGACGGGGGAAAACGGTGGACGATGTGATGAGGCAGTTGAAACGTTCAATAAAAAGGAATTTTGATATAGATCTCAGCTAACGCCTTCAGGCAGCAGGAGGGAAGACACATGCCAGACTTTAGTGAGATGATGCGCCGCAGCCCAACCATCAAGGAATTCTATTTTGAGTGGGAGGGGCTGCAGATTTTCGGAGCGATTGATATCACGGATGTCCCGAAAGAGCTGGAAATACGGTTCACGTCACCGCACCCGGCTGGAGAGGTAGCTTTACGATTAAATGCCTATGGCTGTAAGTTCACCCACCCAGACGGAAAGCTATCGGAGAGAATCAGGCTGGTTCATGGTGAGGTGAACCCGACACCGGGCGACGAGAATTACGCCCGAATACCTATTCGTGGTGCCACTCAAGAATCATCAATCCTTGTGTACAACGAGTATTTAGCTGGTCCTCGGGGACTCACGGATGTAAAGCAACTAGAGTCTTTCACCGGTGATAGCGGAATGCTAGTTGAGCGCTGTGAAAACAGCATTTTGTTTCGCTGCAATTCGTGGAAACCTGCCGATAGGAAGGCTTTTGTTGATATGCAGGGGAGTATTACTTTGTTGTACTAAGCAAGCCAAAGCTGGATCCCGAAGACGTCTTGACGATGCGGAATAGATTTAGCTGGTTATGTAGTTTTATACATGATAGTAATCCAGGTACGTGAAGTTCTTGAAAGGTTCAATTACTTTCAAAACTCCCTACTTCAGCCTGCCAGTATCAAAACGGTTTGATTTGCTTGACCCGTAGTTTGAAGCGTGTGGATTCAAAAGGTTTAAAAACACCACCAATACACTACATGTACGATTTCCTCCTAACTTTGTGCCCGAGCAACCGCCTCCGTCAGAATACGGGCGTAGAGCATCTGCCCCTTAACCTCCGGATGCACGCCGTCCGAAGTCATCAGGCTTGGATCGCTCCGCACCGCCTGCGTTATTGCACCGTTCCAGTCTGCAATATAGACGCGGGAAGAATTTTTCTGCGCAAACTCACGAATCAGATTATTTGAAGAATCAATCCAGGTGAGGGTTCGCGGACCGTACCCCGTTGCGAGCACCAACTTCGTGTCTGCCGGAAGCGCCCGCAAAACCTCTTCAAGCTGACCGGGCATCAGCGTCGAGTTAGCGGTTACCGAGAGTACTAAAACTTTCCCAATTTTTCCCTGCGATGACCAGGATTTAACCATGGGCAACGCCTGAACAATGGTGCGTCCCTCTGCCGCGTCGATCGTGGCGTCCGGCATCGCATCATAAATATCGGGCTCTGCAGAAAGCACTACAGAATCGCCGATCACGGTTACATCAGCAGAATTCACCTGCGGATATTCATCTGGCACCGCAGAGGTCGCAGCGCTAGGATTTGCTGCTGTCGAACTTGCTGTTGGCGAGGCGCTCGCATGTGCTCGTTGTTCCTCACGCGCTTTTAAACGTTCCTGGGCGCGCTTTTTGCCTTCTTCAACGGCGCGTTGCGCACTAGTTTGATCAGGAGCAGTTCGTACCGCGACGGCAGTCGCTGAGCCTGCGCCCATCACAAGGACTAAAGCAATAACGGGTAGAGCACGATACCTGCCGTAACGAATGCTTCCAAAAAATTGTGCGAACGAGCTACGGAAACCATATCGCCGTACTGGAGTTTCAAGGTAACGATAAGAAAGCTCAGCAATAATGACGGTAACCAGCAGAACAACGACGTTCCACAGCGGTGAACGATCCACACCCAGAAGATAATGCGCCATAACGGCAAGCGGCCAGTGCCAGAGGTAAAGTCCGTAGGATCGCTGCCCAATCCAGGTGAGGGGGCCGAAAGATAGTACCGAACGTAATAGAGACGATGCCCCGGCGAGCATATCCGGCAGGATTCCTTGAATAACTCCAAGAGTCAGCAGCGAAGCGCCGAGGAGCCCCCAGGGGATAGTGCCCGGCGCCTTCTCAGGCATAAGAAGAGCAAGCGAAATGAGAGCAACCAAGCAGAGCCAGCTGAGAATTACACGCAGGAAAGTCACCGCTCCAAAGGGTTGCGCCACTCGATATATAACGTGTTTATCACGAGGTGGATAGAGCGACCACGGGATCGAAAAAGCTAGTAAAACACCTAGAAGCAGACCGTAAACATGGGTATCGGTACCGTAATAAATACGGCTGATGGGCGCTCCAAACGCCAACATAACCGTGCCGCTTGTTAAGGATGCAATGATAGCTATAAAGATAATGAGGCTGAATCGTCTCCACCGTCTGCCGAGGATAACACCCGCCGCCACCAGGAGAAGAGGCCAGAACAGGTAGAACTGCTCTTCAACGGCAAGCGACCAAAAGTTCGTGAAAAGTTCGGGAGAAGTCTGAGCAAAATAGTCGTTACCGCTGAAAATAGAGAGCCAGTTAGATGAGAATGTGCCTGCGCCAGTAAGTTGTCTGCCCAGATTGACCTGTATATCGCCGCCTACTGCTAGTGCGATGGGTCCGGTTACTAAAATGAGTAGTGCGATCGCAGGAAGGAGCCTGCGAGCGCGGCGCTTCCAGAAAAGGAACAGGTTAATGCGCCCGGTTATCGCCCCTTCACGGAGTAAGAGAGCGGTAATCAAATATCCCGAGATGACGAAGAAAATATCGACCCCGATCATACCGCCCGGCACCGCAGTAGGCCAGAGATGGTACACAATTACCAGGAGTACGGCGATAGCTCGCAGGCCGTCAAGCCCGGGCAACATAAAAGAGCGGTTAGCCTCATGGGGACTGACCGCAGACGGAAAAAGTTGCTTCATGATGTGTTGTTACTCCGGGGTGATGAAAGAGTGAAGAAAAATACTGTTTACTAGTATAAAAGTTTATTTGTTATATAGAGACGTTTGGAGCCATCGGGAAGTTTTGTGAAATTTAAGAAACGCGGTTACCAGATATTTTGGTATCTATAAGGGTGTTGTGCTGGTGCTTGAGCGTTGATGGGGCGTAGTACATAAGCAACATAGTGTCTCGATTCGTGCTGTACACCACATGCGATAATAGGGTAGAGATAACTGGGCTATTCGTAATTTTTGGAGGCAACAGAATGGTAGAAGCAACGCAGACTAAAATACGGCGGGTGGCGGTTCTTGGAGCATCGGGGCGTATGGGATCGGAAGCGGTCAAGGCTATTACCGATGCCCCCGATCTTGAATTAGTTGCCGCTTTAGGGCGTGAAGATTCTCTCGAAAAGCTCGTCGAAACTAATGCTGAGATTATGGTTGATTTGACCGTGCCGAGCGCTACCGAGACGAACGTCCGTTTTGCCGTAGAGCACGGAGTGCATGCCGTTGTGGGTACTACCGGCTGGACTGAAGAACGTGTGGAATCCTTGCGTGAGCTTCTTGATGAGCACCCGCAGGTGGGTGTGCTGATCGCGCCGAATTTTGCGTTGGGATCCATTTTGGCGACGGAATTTGCGGCTAAGGCGGCACCGTATTTTGAATCGGTTGAGATTATCGAGATTCACCACCCCAATAAGGTCGATGCCCCCTCGGGAACAGCCGCTCACACAGCACGCCGGGTTGCGGCTGCGCGAGAGGAAGCTGGGCTTGGAACCAGTCCGGATGCTACCGAGAGCGATCCTCTGGGGTCTCGCGGCGGTAAAGTTGAGGGTATTAATGTGCATGCGGTGCGGCTTCGCGGCATGGTTGCGCATCAGGAAATTCTGCTGGGCGACCCCGGACAGCTTTTGACAATCCGCCACGATTCTTTCGACCGCGCATCCTTCATGCCCGGAGTGCTTTTGGGCGTTCGGCGGGTCGCGGCTCATCCGGGGCTGAGCGTTGGACTCGATAAGTATATGGATCTGTAGATCGTGCGGATACCGACTCCAATGACCTCTGAACAAGAAACGGTAAAACCCGTGCGGGGCGCCTCATGGCTGACATCGCTGAGGTTATGGGTTGCGATTGCCTGTCTCTTATTAGTCTGTACCGTGCTTCTGCTGCCTCTGTCGCTGGGTATTCGTGCGTCAATACTGGGCGTGCTGATTTTTAGCGGAGTATTTATGCTGGTGGATGCGGGCGGTAAAGGTAAAATCTTTGCGGCGCTCACAGTGGCGCTCTTGGGGCTGTACCTGCTGTTTACGGCACAGCGTGGGGTCGTGCTCATTGCGTCGGGGAATATCGCAGGTATTCTGCTCGGGGCAGGACTATTGCTTTTGCCCGCAGTGGGTGCATGGGCGCTTGTGCGCGAGGTGATATTTGGTGCGTGTATACAGCGAATGGCTCAGGAGCTTGATGCCCAGGGTAAACTTCCCGAAGATACGCTGCCACGAAGTCCTTCCGGAAGGGTTGATCGTGAGGCCGCTTCAGTAGAACTTGAAAAATTTGCCGATGTTCTCGAAGCACATCCGGACAGCTGGGAAGCCTGGTTTAATCTCTCGTGCATGTACGATGTCTGCGGTGAACGTAAACGTGCCCGCGCCGCTATGCGAAATGCGATTTCTCTACGCCGCGGTCGTGGTGTGACCGACCTGAAATAGCGTGGCTGTTAGGGTAGTCCATGCGTGTTCATGAGGAGTGCTTGAAGTTGCGTTTTGAGCTCAAGAACGCAGAATTCCATAAAAAGTGAAAATTTTTCGGGACAGAAGCAAAATTAATGTAGCGTAAGAATAGCTTAAGATAGTACTCTGGGGTGTATGGCTGAGAACGTGATGAACCCCGGTACTTTTGTAAACCCGCCCTTTGGGCGTCTGCTCACGGCGATGGTAACGCCCTTCGCTCAAGACGGATCTGTGGATGAAAAACAGGTTGCACACCTGGCGGAATACCTCATTAACAATGGTCATGACGGGTTGATTGTCTGTGGCACCACAGGAGAATACTCGACCATGACCGATGATGAGAACGAGC
Source organism: Rothia sp. HMSC08A08 (assembly GCF_001808385.1). Taxonomy (NCBI): domain Bacteria; kingdom Bacillati; phylum Actinomycetota; class Actinomycetes; order Micrococcales; family Micrococcaceae; genus Rothia; species Rothia sp. HMSC08A08. The sequence goes on along the minus strand of NZ_KV793052.1, from coordinate 49,936 downwards.
GAGTTTTCGCCATCGTCAAAGAAGCTGTAGGAGACCGTGCCTCTATTGTTGCTGGCGTGGGCTCGAACGACACCGCGCATACCATTGAGCTTGCCCGTCGCGCCGAAAAGGTTGGTGTTGACGGTTTGCTTGTAGTGACTCCCTACTATAACAAGCCCACTCAGCATGGCGTTTACGCGCATTTTAGCACCGTAGCAAAAGCCACCAGTACACCCATCATGCTCTACGATATTCCGGGGCGTGCCAGCATCCCGATTGCCCCCGACACCTACCGTCGGCTGGCAGAACTTGATAATATTGTTGCTGTTAAGGATGCGAAGGCTGACTTTGGCGCCGCAACCGACGTTATGGCAACCACAGATTTGCATTACTACAGTGGTGATGATGGTTTGACTCTGCCTTGGATGGCAGTAGGAGCCGTAGGCTTAGTTTCAGTTACCGCGCATGTGGCACCCATGCTCTTCCGTGAGTTTATCGATGCCGTTGTAGCGCAGGATCTTGTGAGTGCGCAGCGCATTAACCTGCAGCTCGTGCCCATTGTGAACGCCACCATGGGACGAGCCCCCGGAGCCGTTGCTGCCAAAGAAATCCTGGCTTGGCAAGGCGTTCTTGGCACACCTGTTGTACGCCTGCCTCATGTACTTTCCGAACCCGAGGTGGCGGAGGCTATCCGAGCGGATCTGCTTTCCTCCACTATCGCGCAGACTCTTAAAAACGCATAAGACTTTCTGCGGCTAGTTTCGGGCGGACCCAGCGTGACTCGTATGTAGCGAGAAGATCACGCGGGTCCGCTTTCCGTGCAGAAGCGGAACGTGAAGGCGTGGACCCCTCCTCTAGAGGCGAGATGCGTCCATGACCTTTGGCGAACGGACTCTCAGCCTCTCAAGCCGCATGAGCAGCACCCGCGAAGCAGCCCGATACGCTTCGGAGTTTGATACTCACAGCGGGTGCGCCCTTAGACGACACGAAAAATAGAATCATAGAAAATAAGGAGATACGCATGAGCGTTTTTGAAAATGATCTGCCGGCGCCTCCCAAACTGCAGAAAGACACCCTGCGCGTGGTGCCTCTCGGTGGTCTGGGTGAAGTCGGTCGAAATATGACCGTCTACGAAATCAACGGCAAACTGCTGATTGTAGACTGCGGTGTGCTCTTCCCTGAAGAGTCCCAGCCCGGTGTAGACCTAATCCTGCCCGACTTCAGCTATGTGGTCGATCGCCTGGATGATGTAGTCGCCATGGTTCTCACTCACGGGCACGAAGACCACATTGGGGCGGTACCTTATCTGCTTAAGAAACGTCCCGATATTCCCCTCATCGGTTCCGAACTCACTCTCGCGCTGGTAGAAGCGAAGCTTGCCGAGCATCGCATCAAGCCTTATACGCTCACCGTAAAGGAACACCAGATCGAAAAATTTGGTCCTTTTGAATGCGAGTTCATCGCGGTTAACCACTCTATTCCGGATGCACTCGCCGTATTTATCCGAACCGCTGCAGGAACTGTGCTACACACCGGCGACTTTAAGATGGATCAGCTTCCACTGGATGGGCGCATCACCGACCTGCGTCACTTCTCGCGTCTGGGCGACGAAGGTGTGGATCTATTCCTGCCTGACTCCACAAACGCAGAGGTTCCCGGGTTTACACCCACCGAAAAAAATATCGGACCTGTTATATCGAGCGTATTCCGCGATGCGCCCGGTCGTATTATCGTGGCCTCGTTCTCCTCACACGTTCACCGCGTGCAGCAGGTGCTCGATGCCGCAGTCGAGCGCGGGCGCAAAGTTGTGCTGGTCGGACGCTCCATGGTGCGCAATATGACCATCGCTGAGAAACTGGGTTACCTCAAGGTACCTGAGGGCGTTCTTGTAGATTTGAAGAAGGTCGATGAATACCGCCCCGATGAGCTTGTACTCATGTGTACCGGTTCGCAGGGCGAGCCGATGGCGGCTCTGTCGCGTATGGCTAATGGCGATCACAAGGTTCAGCTTGAACCGGGCGACACCGTCGTGTTGGCTTCATCGCTGATTCCAGGCAACGAAACCAGCGTGTACCGCATCATTAACGCCCTGATGAAACTCGGCGTGACTGTTGTGCATAAGGGCAACGCGAAGGTTCACGTTTCCGGTCACGCGGCGGCGGGAGAGCTGCTGTACTGCTACAACATTCTGGAACCGAAGAACGTGATGCCTGTTCACGGCGAGGTTCGTCACCTGATTGCTAACGGGGAACTGGCAAAAGAGACAGGTGTTCCCGAAGAAGGCGTGCTCCTGTGCGAATCCGGTACCGTTGTGGATCTCAAAGACGGCGTAGCGAAGATCGTTGGCGAAGTTCCCTGCGAATACCTGTACGTGGATGGACGTTCTGTCGGTTCGGTGACTGAGGACGATCTTAAGGCACGCCGCGTTCTGGGTGAAGAAGGATTCGTCTCTATCGTGACAGTGATTGATCGTGCTACCAAACGTGTGGTAACCGGGCCAGATATTCATGCCCGCGGTATCGCCGAAGACGATTCGGTCTTCGACGAGATCACCCCCAAAATTACCGCCGCCCTTGAGGATGCGCTTCACCGCGCGCCCGAGAAGGTGCATACGGTACAGCAGCTTCAGCAGATTGTGCGCCGTACCATTGGTGCATGGATCTCCCGCCGCCTGCGCCGTAAGCCCATGATCGTCCCAGTGGTCGTTGAGACTAAAACGGATGAGGAGCCTAAGCCGACGGTGTAGCGAGCGCATAGCCCCACGGTGAAAGGCGGTGCGGGCACGCTCTGTGCGAACGCCCCCCGCACAATACATGACAAACGGGGCCGATAGCTGCTTGAGCGGTCGGCTCCGTTCTCGTGTACGGTAGCATATGAATACTATGGATGCGTATCACGTTCTTGCCCCGATCGCATCGGTCGCGAGAGAATGACGGCATCTAGCCCCAAGCACATGGAAGGTTGCTAACCTAGTAAATATGGCTTCACGGAGTAATCAAGGGCGTAAAAGCAAAACCGGATCAGCCAAGAAAACCTCGGCACGCGGTTCCCGGGGCACATCTAAGCGCGCGAATACCCCCGAAACTAACCCCGTAGCAAACGCTATTGCGAAAGTGTGGTTAGGCATTGCCCACACGGTGGGCGGCGCTGTGCGTGCTCTTGGGGTGCATCGCACAGATTTAGATCCACAGGCACGCCGCGATGGTGGAGCGCTCTTCATTCTGCTTTTCGGCATTATTACGGCTGGAGTCGAATGGTATAGCTGGCGCGTCATATCCGCACCGGTCATTATCCATGCCCCAATCTCGGCATGGCACACCATGCTGGGCGGCGTTTTCGGTCAGGGTGCTATTTTGGTACCGATTCTGAGCTTTATCTTGGCATGGTGCGTTTTCCGTACGCCAGATGATGTTCGCCGCACCAATCGAGTCTCGCTCGGCCTGCTGCTCATCCTTATTGCAGCGTCGCTTTTCTTCGCGATGAACGCCGGATACCCCAGTTTTTCGGGCGGTTTTGAGGCCGTCTGGGCCGGGGGTGGCGCTATTGGTGCGCTTCTTGGACCCCTCATGCAGCGCATAGCATTTGTGCAGTGGCTCGTTATTCTGGTTCTCTTCGTCATGGGGCTTATGGTATTGACGGCTACTCCGGTGCGTCAGGTTATTCCGCGGCTTACACATCTCGTTCGCATGGCCTTGGGTGAAAAGCCGGTTGCCTCCACCGATGACGACCCGACCATCGCATATCCGCAGGACGGCTATGATGCGGACTCCACGGCAGCGACTCAGACCGTCGATTTGAGTGCCTCGGAACATGATCGTAGCTATCTTTACGGTGATGAGGAAGAACGCCGTACATCTCGCGGCGGTATCTTTGGGTCAATTAAGCGGTGGTTCGGGTTCGGTCGTTCTCAACAGGCCGATCAGGGGCTGGATGAATACGTTGGCGATGAGGCATTCGCCAGCCCCGTGGTTAATACTCATGAAGAGTTTTCCGCAACCTCAGCGGATGCCCCCGCGCCGCATTCTTCAACGTCGTCTCAGGGTAGGTTGAGCCGCCTGCCCAAACGCCGCACCGAGAACACCGTGTTCGATCATGAGGCTTCGGATGCGCCCTCGGCACGCCTGGCTCAGGCGCAGCGTGCCGCCGTTGAACACGGTCGTGTGGCACCAGATGCGCTCTTTGATGTAGAGGCTTTTGATGACACATCGGTGCAGTCGGTTGTGCCCGCCGCATCCGAGCAGAATGTTGCGACAAAGCAGATAGCAAGCCCTCAGACGCAGCCTGCTCAACAGCCACAACCGGAAGCACAGCAGCAAGGCGCATCCGCTAAACCGCAGCAAAGTAGTGGTGCATCCCGCATGCCGCAGACGAAGCCGCAAGCTACGGTCAGCGGAGCAGCGGCTGCCGGTACGGGGGCATCACGACCCCTGCAAAACAACACGCGCACCGCGCATACCGAGCAGGCCCGCCCCGAACAATCCGTCGAGTCTTCGCAGGGCACTTATAACCTGCCCGCAGAACAGATGCTGGTGGCAGGTCCCCCTGCTAAGGAATCATCCGAAGTGAACGAACACGTGGTCGAAGCACTGACCAACGTTTTAGAGCAGTTTAAGGTTGATGCGGTTGTCACTGGATTCTCACGCGGTCCGACCGTGACCCGCTACGAGATCGAGCTGGGTGCCGGTACGAAGGTTGAACGTGTGACCGCGCTGAGTAAGAATATCGCCTATGCAGTCGCCAGCCCGGATGTGCGTATCCTATCGCCTATTCCCGGTAAATCGGCGATCGGTATTGAGATTCCAAATACCGACCGCGAGACGGTATCGCTGGGCGATGTCTTACGGTCCCCGCAGGCTCACTCGAACCCGCATCCGATGGTTATGGGTGTGGGCAAAGATGTCGAGGGCGGTTTTGTGCTTGCGAACCTGGCGAAAATGCCGCATATGTTGGTTGCGGGTGCAACCGGTGCCGGTAAGTCTTCGTTCGTGAACTCGATGATCACCTCGATTCTTATGCGTTCTACACCTGATCAGGTGCGTTTGGTGATGGTGGATCCCAAACGCGTGGAGCTTACCGCCTATGAGGGAATTCCGCACCTGATTACGCCTATTATTACTAACCCGAAGAAGGCAGCAGAGGCGCTTCAATGGGTAGTACGTGAGATGGATGCACGCTATGACGACCTGGCGCATTATGGGTTTAAGCATGTGGACGATTTCAACAAGGCCGTACGCGAGGGCAAGATTCAGCCTGAGCCGGGCAGTAAACGAAAAATTCACGAGTACCCGTACCTGTTGGTTATCGTGGACGAGCTTGCCGATTTGATGATGGTTGCCCCGCGTGACGTTGAAGAGGCGATTGTTCGTATTACGCAGTTGGCGCGTGCAGCTGGTATTCACCTGGTGCTTGCAACTCAGCGTCCTTCGGTTGACGTGGTGACCGGTCTGATTAAGGCGAACGTTCCTTCGCGTATGGCGTTTGCGACGTCATCGGTTACGGACTCGCGTGTGGTGCTGGATCAGCCCGGCGCTGAAAAACTGATCGGTCAGGGCGATGCGCTCTTCCTGCCAATGGGTGCCTCGAAGCCGATGCGTGTGCAGGGTGCGTGGGTCTCTGAATCCGAGATTCATGCGGTTGTTGAGCACGTGAAGCAGCAGGCTCCGACAATTTACCGTGAAGATGTTATGGTCTCAGCCGCGAAGAAGCAGATTGATGAGGAAATCGGCGATGACCTTGATGACTTGCTCCAGGCGGCTGAAATCGTGATTACCACGCAGTTTGGTTCTACCTCAATGCTTCAGCGTAAACTCCGCATGGGCTTTGCGAAGGCGGGGCGCATTATGGATCTGCTGGAGTCTCAAGGCATAGTTGGTCCTTCTGAGGGGTCGAAGGCGCGCGATGTGTTGGTGCGCCCGGACGATCTGCAGAATACCTTGGCACGCATCCGGGGTGAAGAGGTGCCCGAACCCGTTGAGGAAACTTTTGAAGACCCGTATGCGCAAGCGGTGAACCCCGCAGAGCCTGCTGAATATGCGGTGGAAGAGAGCGATGAGGGTTCGGAGGACGCCTGGCAGCTCACGGGGCGGTAACCTATCAACAGTCGTATTCAAAGTGTTCTCACACCCTAGAGAGATTCCCGCTTCTGCTGGCATATCGTGCTGCGGAAGCGGGAATTTTTCTATTACTGCGAGCCCAAACAAGGATTTATCGGAATGCCATTCTTATAGGAACGATACCTCGTATACTGGAAAGATATGAGGCAAGGGCTACGCTCTGGGAGTTACTTGCAGCCAACAACGAGTCGTTGGTACCAGACTGTAGAGAAGGGTAACAGTGAGTCAGGAATCAGTATCGGCGGTATCGCAGACCGAGCGTCATGTATCTAACTGGAATCTGCCGAATATTCTGACGGTTGTGCGTATTATTGCAGTTCCTTTTTTCGTTGTAGTGCTCCTTGCGGGCGGAACATTCGGAGCTGAAGATGTAGCACAGCGGTGGCTTGCTTTTGCCCTCTTTATCGCCGCGATGATTACCGACTGGGCGGACGGTTACCTGGCTCGAAGCCGTAACCTCATCACGAGCTTTGGGAAGATCGCTGATCCTATTGCTGATAAGCTCCTCACCGGTGCGGCGTTCATTACCCTTTCTTGGTTGGGCGAGCTGTGGTGGTGGGTAACCGCTGTAATTCTCCTTCGGGAGTGGGGAATCACCATCATGCGTTTTTTCGTTATCAAATACGGGGTTATGGCGGCAAATAAGGGCGGAAAGATCAAAACCGTTTTACAAACCATTGCTCTCGTGGTGATGCTCTTACCCTTAGGACTCCTCGGCGAGCCTTGGTTGGCTCCCGGATGGGTTCTTATGGCGGCGGTAACCGCTATTACCGTCTGGACAGGGGTAGTTTACGTGCGTGATGCCCATCAGCTTCGCCAGACATGGCTGGCGCAGCATCCCGCACAGTCATGAGGCTGGGGACGGTTCCAGATGTACTGCCCCAGTATTTTATACGCCGGATATATCTCGTTGGGAGGAGTACTTATGGACGTACTCAAAACGGTACCGCATAGTGCGAAGGAAGCCGCTCAGATACTTCACGATGCTTTGGTCGGTACAGGTCTGACAATCGCCACGGCGGAATCTCTCACCGGAGGAGACGTTGGGGGTACTATCTGCACCGTTGCAGGAGCCTCGGAATACTACCGCGGCGGGGTTATCTCATATGCGAGCGCGGTCAAGGCATCCGTTTTAGGCGTAAACGAGGAGCTTTTAGCTAAGAATGGTTCCGTTGATCCGGAAGTTGCCCGGCAGATGGCGCAGGGAACCGCACGAATTTGTGGAGCTGACTACGGGGTTTCGACCACTGGAGTTGCAGGGCCAGAGCCGCACGATGGTAAGCCCGTTGGTACCGTATTTTTGGGTGTGCACACTCCAGAGGCAACCTATGCCGTACAGCGGCACTATGAGGGGGATCGGGTACAGATTCGCGCCTCGGCAACGGCGGATGCAATTCTCCTGCTAACCCAGGCTGTGCACGGTACTAAGGACGCATCGTAGTCTTATCTAGAGGTCAGCTGAAGTATCTTTTCACGGGATACTTTAATCAAGTTTCCAGGGATTTCCCAGGTGCATGGGAATAAAACTATAGCTTGGTAAGTTTGAATATATACTAGCCAGGCTCATATAAACGGTACAGCACCCGAGGCTAGCCGAGAACTAAAAAATGAGTTAGGCTTAATAACTGTAAGAACCGAACACTGGTTGACCTACGTACGAGGAGAAACAACGCATATGACCAAGAAGCGTGTATCTATTAATGGTATTACCCGGTGGAAAGAAATTAACCCAGCTCCGCAGCAGGTAGCTCCTGTTGTGGAAGAGGCAAAGACTGTACCTCTGCGCCAGGCTATTGGCGAGGTTCTTCGTGACGTTCGTCAGCGCCAGGGTCGTACCCTACGCGAGGTTTCACAGAGCGCACGTGTTTCCCTGGGTTATCTCAGCGAAGTCGAGCGTGGGCAGAAGGAAGCTTCTTCGGAGCTTCTGGCATGGATTTGCCAGGCGCTTGATATCCCGATGTACCAGATGCTTCGTGAAGTTGCCGACCGTATGGCAATTCTAGAGGGCGTACACGTTCCGGATACCGTTCCCGCCGAGCTTGCTGAGCAGTACCGTAACGATTACATGATGGCTTCGCTCTAAGAGACCTATGTGAGCGAACCGCGCATCCGTTATGATGCGCGGTTCGCTTTTTTGTGCACTGACAACGGTAGTAGGGGTCTACTTTCGTAGGGGACTCTGATGAAGCGTTCTCATGATTTTTTCTCGGATGTGCTCTGAAACAGGAGAGCGTAAGGAGGGACGATGAAACTCAGTGAGTTTTGGGCCAATATGGACTACGAATTCGGTGCTGGGTATGCCCGAGTTTTGGCGGGAGATTTGGTGCTTGGGTCGCTTGGGAATATGACGGCTTTAGAGGCACTTGAAGCTGGAGTTGCGCCGAAGGATGTTTGGCTTGCGGTCTGTGAGACACAGGATATTCCGGAGGTTCGCCGTTTGGGACCCGACCGTGAGCCGCGCAGGTAGCCGGAATCCATGAATTGCTGCGAAATAAGCCCGGTTTAGGGGCTGTTGAGATACCACATGGGGAGAACCTGAGATGGACACGGCGAGCATAAATTCGAAAAAATTTGCCGAAAATTTGTGCGATTTATAGGATTTTTGTTCGAGTCATGCTAATCTATCCACAGAGTAAAAATATCTGTACTTTCTGGGGGATTTTTCCACATTCTTCCGCCGCCGGTCTTAAAGTGTCAGGCGGACTTCGTAGAGTAGTGTGCAGAGGGTGGCGAGAAGCACCTCCCGAAGAATCATTGAGACCTTCTATTGATAGAACGAGGTAACTAACCGTGGCAAAGAACAGCAAGGCACAGGGCGTCGCTCGTGTTCCTGAAGAAGGCCGTGCCAAGGCACTCGAAGCCGTGATGGCTAAAATCGACAAGGATTATGGTAAAGGCGCGATTATGCGTCTAGGCGATAAAGAGACCGTGAAAACGGAGGTTATTTCAACCGGCGCTATCGCTTTGGATGCTGCTCTCGGTATCGGCGGACTGCCCCGCGGCCGTGTGATTGAAATTTATGGTCCTGAATCTTCCGGTAAGACCACTGTCGCTCTGCATGCTGTAGCGAATGTGCAGAAAGCGGGCGGTATCGCGGCGTTTATTGATGCTGAACATGCACTCGATCCGGTCTATGCTGCCAAACTCGGCGTTGACACCGATGCCCTCTTGGTATCGCAGCCCGATACTGGGGAACAGGCACTCGAAATTATGGATATGCTGGTTGGTTCCGGCGCTGTTGATATCGTTGTAGTCGACTCTGTAGCGGCTCTCGTTCCCCGCGCCGAGATTGACGGCGATATGGGTGATTCTCATGTGGGCCTGCAGGCGCGTTTGATGAGCCAGGCTCTCCGTAAGATTACGGGTCGCCTGGCATCCACCGGCACTACAGCAATCTTCATTAACCAGCTTCGTGAGAAGATCGGCGTGTTCTTTGGATCTCCCGAAACCACGACCGGCGGTAAGGCCCTGAAGTTCTACGCCTCGGTGCGTATCGATATTCGACGTATTGAGACCTTAAAGGACGGGGCGAACCCCATTGGCAATAAAACTCGTGCCAAGATCGTGAAGAATAAGATGGCTCCTCCCTTCAAACAGGCCGAGTTCGACATTCTGTATGGTGAGGGTATCTCCGTTGAAGGCGGTATTCTTGACCTCGCGGTAGAGCATGACATCGTCAAGAAGTCTGGCGCCTGGTTTACCTATGATGGCGAACAGCTGGGGCAGGGGCGCGAGAACGTGCGTAAACTGCTCAAGGATAACCCGGAATTGACTGAGGAACTACAGTATAAGGTCCTCGTAAAACTCGGAATTATCGATCCTGAAGGCGAGGAATCTTTGGAAGAAACTGAAGCCACATCGGTTGAGGCCGATCCTCTCGACGAGCTCGCAGAAGAATTCTAAACAAGATGGCGTGTGCCGCGCATCCACGATAGCCTAGCTTTGAGGATGCGCGGCACACGCTCAGCATATCTGAGGACTCTACGCCTTTGAGGCGTTGTACCTACAGGATTAACAGCATCGAACCAGCACAGGAAGGCGGCATGGGTAACGATTGGTTGGCGGATGCCTGGGGTGATAACCCGTTGAGTGACCCTGCGATTTCTGACGCTGAAACAACTTCTGATGCTGCAGAGGGCAAAGCCACAGGATTCTCTGATTGGCATCCCGCCGCACACGGATATGTGGAAGACAAACCCGACCCCGATTCTGTACCCTATCGTTCTTCCTCATCGCGCTCGTTCCCACGCACACGAGGGGGAGGGGCGGTAACTCAACATGATGCAGAACCCCGTACACAAAACGCTTCATCAAAAACCTCAGCAGAGCGTACATCGGGCGCCCGTAAGAAGCGTCGAAACCCGGACTGGAAAAAAGGATTCCGGCGCCCCAAGAACACCGAAAAATCGCCCTTCGCCCCGGCTATTGGGGCTCATCGTGCAGAGGAAGAACATCCAGAAAAAGTACGAAAGAAGAAAAGGTCATCAGGCCCATTATTTCGTGAGGGGAGTGCCCTCAACGAACCTTTGAGCACCGAAGAAGAAGCTCTTATTCGAGGTATCGCTGCCGAAGAAAAGACGAATGTTCCGGGCACCAATCGCTCAGGACGTTGGAAACAGCGCGAAGAGCCAGATCCGTACACGCGAGCAAAGACTCTGGTTTACAATCAGCTGGCGTATTCCGCTAAATCCCGCGCGCAGTTGCAGAAAAAACTTGTCGATAAAGGGTTTGAGGAAAGCCTGATAGAGTCACTGCTCGATAAATTTGAGGCTGCTCACCTGATTGACGATGCCGAGTATGCGCGTTCCTTTGTGGAACAGCGGGGAAAACATAAGAAGCTTTCCCGAACCGCTCTGCGCCGTGAACTCAAAGAACGAGGAATTACCGGAGAACTTGCTGAAGATGCGCTCGCTGCACGCACGGACGAAGATGAACGTCAGGACGCGGCGGAGCTCGTGCGCAAAAAACTGCGTCCTTCCATGAACTTCTCAGATCGTACCGAGAAGGAGAAAATCATGCGTCGGCTAGTAGGGATGCTGGCACGTCGGGGATATTCTTCATCTGTAGCGTTTTCGGTGGTAAAAGAAGAAATCGAGAGGTACCGCAGCGAGCAAGAAGAAGACTGTTGAATATTCTTCATCAGAAGAGTATCCAGCGGATCCAGCAACAGATAAGAGGTAATCTATGCAGCCGTTACAAGAACTTCGTGCCAGGCGTATGATCGCTCAGCTCCTCGCTCCAAGTGCAGCGCATCGTGGTATAGGTGTAGACGCTGACACTCTGTACCAAGAGACAAGCGCCCCGATACATGTGTTAAATCATCTCTACGCTGTTCAGGGGCAAAACTATAACGCCGGTGTGCGCGCCATTGCGCTACGAGCTGGGTGCAGTACTGACACAGTTCTTGAAGGCATTCACGACTACAGCATTGTGCGTTCGTGGCCCATGCGCGGGACACTCCACTTTTTGACTCTCAATAGTGCAGATTCGCTGTATGCTGCTGTCGCCGGCCGAGGCGCGAAGCCTCAGCCCGCCTATATGCGTCAATGTAACTTTACGCTCAAAGACTTCGAACGTTGGCGTAAACATCTTCATGAAGCTTTACAAACTCGCGGTTATCTTGAGCCGCTCACCCGTACTGACCTCTACGCCATTTTGGATGAATGCGGCTATAGCGGACCAAGTTCGCGACGTAGTCACCTCATTCGGCTCTACGGCGGTGAGGGTACGGTTCTTCAAGGGCCGCTTCAGGGGAAAGAGGAAAGCTTCGTGCACCGCGACTCCATACCTGTGCCCCGCACAAAATACGAGCGACAACAGGCGCTGGCTGAGCTGGGTACACGTTATATATGCGGTCACGGGCCGGTGACTGCCGAGGACCTGAGCTGGTGGGCTGGAATTACGATAACCGATGCCCGGTATGCATTTGAACATGCTCGCCGTACCCAGACTATTGTGCTGGGTGGACAAGAATATGCGATAGGTTCCTGGCAAGAAGGCATTACCGACTCGGAACTCAAAGTTGCTCTTAATCGCAAGCTTATTCTCCCAGCCTTCGATGAGTATCTGCTGGGATATGCCGATAAGAGTTTTGCATTGCGTGAGGAACTGCGTCCGCAGGTTCTCACCTGGAACGGAATTAGTTGGGATTTTACGCTTGCCGCCGGTGAGGCAACTGGACGTGCCGTCTAATCTACTTTTCGAGGTTCTTACCGTAATCGCCAAGGCGCTGGATGAGATCGTAAAGCGCGGGGTCTTGAGTGTTCCCAAGAGTAAGCAGGATGCGCATCAGCTCAACACCCTGGCGGCAGATGCGGGGAAGAACCCGCGCCCGAGTTCCGTCGGCGTAAAGTTCCAAAAGCGTACACACCGTAATAGCTGCGCACACCGCGATGTCTTCTGCAAGCCTGGCATCTAAAGGTATTTCACCGAAGAGGACCGTATAAAATTTAGGAAGCTCCTGTTCCCTATCTACCCGGTAAAGCGGGTACTGGGGCGACGAGGGAAACCCGAGCATCGCCTCCACAAAAGGGAATCCGCGATGGTGAATACAGGTTCCCTCCGTATCAAAGGCGCGGGTGCCGATACCGCGAGAAGGTGCCGTATCGGCCGGGGAGTACAGCACGTTATGCGGCGAAAAATCTCCCGACGAGAGCATATAGACCTGCCCGCGGCTACGTTTAAACTGTTCGGGTACCGGCGGGCGTTTGAGGAAAAATGGCTGAGTGATGCGATGGAACCGGAAGATTAGTTCTTGGAGATCGTTTGTAGGTTCTTCGGCATCTTCGCTCCGTTCTGCTGGGAGATCGGGATATAGGCGTTGAAGCCCCTTCTCGGCAAGTTTCGGGGAGGGCATCGCCCCCGGGAACTGTGCCCTGCGGTCGGCCTTCGCGAGCGATGCGCGATATTGATCGACGGTGTCGTCAAAAATTCCCTGCCGAGCAAATTCACCCCACACTGCCGCGTAAGCCGCAAAAGCGCGTGCCGTATTATTCTGGTTGAAAAGCTGCGTGGAGGTATCAGCTATGAGGGAGTTTGCAACGGGTACCGACCCTTCAAAGACCACGTCTTCGAGTGCTAAGCAGCGTAGATCATCATCAACACCGTAGAGGGCAGGGTAGATATCTGGAACCATCTCATCCAGGGCAACTGCACCGTATTTTTCCCGAAGGTATCCAAAACCGCCTGCGTTAGTCGCCGAGTCTCCGCGGCGATAACGCTTTAAGATGACAGATTCGGGCTGCCAGGGTGTATGCGGGTTAGATCCATAGCGTACTCGCAGCACTACCGAGCGCATTCCGGTTGAGAGAATCGTCAGCGAGAGCGGAATCCGATCTCCGATAGCCGGTAGGGTTGCAGCCCACGAAAGTATTTTGAGAACACTTGCCCGGAACGCCTCGGAGTCGGCAGGGGAGTGCGTGGGCGCGGGGTGGTATTCCGCGATGGCGCGCTCAAGAATAGTCGCGAGGGGATCCTCAGGATATTGGCCGGAAGAATTACTAAGGGATACCTGCATAGAGCCATTATCCACCATCCGCTACCCTAATGGCGTGAGCATGACCCTAAATGATTTTTCTGCTGAATCCGCAACGTCCGCCGAAACTCCCCGAACCTATGAAGTTCGCACCTTTGGCTGTCAAATGAACGTTCACGATTCTGAACGTATGTCTGGTTTGCTAGAAGCGAACGGGTATGTACGCGCTGCCGAGGGGGAAGAACCCGACCTCGTGGTGTTTAACACATGCGCGGTGCGCGAGAACGCATCAAATCGTCTCTATGGGCATTTGGGACAGTTGGCCTCCGTGAAGCGGCGCCACGAAGGCATGCAAATTGCTGTAGGCGGATGCTTGGCCCAAAAAGACCAGAACACTATTATCGAAAAAGCCCCTTGGGTAGATGTCGTGTTCGGCACCCACAATATTGGCTCGCTCCCCACACTCCTTGAACGCGCCCGCCACAATCACGAAGCGCAGGCGGAACTGCTCGAATCGCTTGAGGTGTTCCCCTCGACCCTACCCACGAAACGCGATCATGTGTACTCGGGCTGGGTGTCAATCTCCGTAGGATGCAACAACACTTGTACCTTCTGCATCGTGCCGTCACTGCGCGGTAAAGAGAAAGACCGCCGACCTGGCGATATCCTTGCCGAAGTTCAGGCGCTCGTCGATGACGGTGCGATCGAAGTAACTCTGCTTGGACAGAACGTGAACTCCTACGGCGTGGAATTTGGGGACCGTCAGGCATTCTCCAAACTATTGCGCGCCTGCGGTGATATTGAGGGGCTGGAACGAGTACGGTTCACGTCACCGCATCCAGCTATGTTCACCGACGATGTGATAGAAGCGATGGCAGAAACCCCGAACGTCATGCCTGTTCTGCATATGCCGCTTCAATCGGGATCGGATAAGGTGCTCAAAGACATGCGCCGCTCATACCGATCCAAGAAATTCTTGGGTATTTTAGAGAAGGTGCGCGAGCGCATTCCGCACGCTGTCATTACCACCGATATTATCGTGGGGTTCCCCGGTGAGAGTGAAGAAGACTTCCAGGATACGCTGCGCGTGGTGGAGCAGGCCCGGTTCTCATCAGCGTTTACCTTCCAGTACTCAATTCGTCCCGGCACCCCGGCGGCGACTATGGAAAACCAGATTCCAAAAGATGTTGTGCAAGAGCGCTACGAACGCCTAGTGGCCCTGCAGGACCGTATTGCGGGCGAAGAGAACCGTAAACAGTTGGGTAAAACCGTTGAGCTGATGGTTGTCGCCGAGTCTGGGCGTAAAGCGCAGCAGACGCATCGTCTGGCGGGCCGCGGACCGGATCAGCGCCTCGTGCACTTCTCAGTACCTGCCGGGTGCGAAGAGCCTCGCCCCGGAGATATGGTGACCGTTCCTATCACTGAGGCAGGGTCGTTCCATCTGATTTCAGATCCCACCGCTGAGCAGTATCAGCTTCGCCGCACCCGAGCCGGGGATGCCTGGGACCGTTCACAGGCCGAATCCTGCGGCGCCGGAACTACTCAGGTTTCGGGCGGTCCGGTGGGGCTTGGCATGCCCACTATTGGGCCTAAATCCTAGATACCGTAGGGCGTGCGCGCGGTCTCATATTATATGTAGACCCGTACAATAGACCCATGACGTACCCCTTAGAGCCTCCTATTGTCGCTATTGTCGGTGCCACCGGTACCGGTAAGAGTGCGCTTGCAATTGCTCTTGCCCGGCATCTTGGCGGTGAATGTGTGAACGCGGATTCTATGCAGTTCTATCGCGGTATGAATATCGGAACTGCTAAGATTACCGCTGAGGAAATGCAGGGGGTTCCTCACCATCTGCTCGATATTTTGGATATCACGCAGGAAGCCTCGGTAGCAGAATTTCAGCATCAAGCCCGGCAGCTCTTTGCGGATATTAGAGCGCGCGGTAAGTACCCTATTCTGGTGGGCGGATCTGGCCTCTATGTTCGGGCGGCTCTCGATAAACTCGAATTTCCCGGCACGGATTCGGCAGTACGGACTCGGCTGGAGCAGGAAGCCGCCCAGCAGGGGATCGGTGTTTTGCGCACACGCCTGGCTCAGGTCGATCCTGACTCTGCGGCGCGTGTTCACGACGAACGGCGCGTTATCCGTGCCCTCGAAGTTTTTGAGGTGACGGGGCGTCCCTTTTCTGCCTTTATGCCAGTACGCGAATATGTCTCACCCGCCATACAGATTGGGCTTGATATGGATCGTGAACGCCTCCACGAACGCCTGTACCGGCGGGTGGTGAACATGGCGGAATCAGGGCTTTTAGATGAAGTACGAACGCTGGAACAGCATGGTCTACGCGAGGGAAAGACCGCCTCACGTGCCATCGGGTACGCCCAGTTTTTGAAGGTTTTGGATGCGCAGAATACCGCCCCCGCCCCCGCGTTGAGCGCGACGTATACTCTGCACGATGCGATCGAAGACACCGCGACGGCAACCCGACAATTTGCGCGTCGTCAGATAACCTGGTTTCGCGGGGACGACCGCGTACACTGGTTTGACGCCGAATCGAAGAACCTGCTCAGCCAAGCGCATGAGGTCGTGCATCAGGCGAGCCAAGGCTGTAAAGGACCGAAACCCGCTTAAGCAGCGCATCCTCTGCGGTAAACCGGTAGAATTTACAGAGATTTAGTCACGAAGAACGAAGGGTAGAGAACAAGCATGACCGATGGCGTATCCACGTGGGGAGAACTAGCCGGGCGTACTCTGACAAAGGGGCATGGAACGGGTAATGACTTTATATTTCTGACCGACCCAGCCTCTGAGATCCCGCTCGATGCTGACCTCATCGCGCGTGTCTGCGATCGTCATTTTGGAATCGGTGCTGACGGCTTTATCCGTGCAGCGTATACCGAAAATTTCAGGACCGGGCAGAATATGCTGGAAGAGTATCCAGACGCTATCTGGTTTATGGATTACCGCAATGGTGATGGCTCGATCGCCGAAATGTGCGGGAATGGTGTGCGTGCCTTCGTCGATTACTTGCGTACTGAGGGAATGATTGACCTTGAAGTGGGTGAGACCGTCAAGATTGCTACGCGAGGCGGCGTCAAAATCGTGGCGCGCACTGAAGAAGGATATGCTATTGATATGGGTCCGTGGAGTTTTATCCACGGAGACACAGCACGCGAAAGTGGTGAAGATTCGCATGTTTCGGCGCGTGGGCTGATGACTCCCCGAGCCGGTCTGTCGATTTCGATGGGTAACCCCCACACCGTGGTAATGCTGGGTCAGGAAGGCAAGTTGGACGGACTCGATCTGAACAGCCAGCCACAGGTAAATCCAGCACCCGAAAAAGGGACTAACGTTGAGTTTGTGGTTCCGGTTGATCTAGAAACATCCGACGAGAATAAAAACGTTGGAGCCATCAGGATGCGCGTATACGAACGCGGCGTGGGTGAGACTCTATCCTGCGGGACTGGCGCATGCGCGGCCGCTGCGGCAACCCGTTTTTGGGGCGGCGAAGAGGCGCCCGATGAATGGCTGGTTCATGTTCCCGGCGGCACGCTCGCAGTAACCTTCGTCCTAGGCCCCGACGACCTAGAACACGTCGTTCTAGCAGGGCCAGCTCAGACGGTTGCCAAGATTGAGCTCCACTAACCTACGAAGGAGTTTTGAGAACTTATGCCCGTCAGCCTTCTTCTGAGGCGGAGAAGCTGACGGGCATTATCGCGTAAGCATCCACCTGAAGCCTTTAAGAACCTTTGGAAGAACGTACAACCTCCAAGATACGGAAACCCTTCGACATGGCATATCGAGATACCGAAAACTCGGATCCAAAACGTTCGGTGAGCTGTGCATCCAGCCATTTTTGCAGGGAATCAGAACCCAAATTCTTTTGAACCACCAGATAGGCAGCACCGCCGGGGGCTAGCCGCGGAAGCCACGTGAGCAGAATATTGTGCAGAACCTCTTTACCTACGCGAATCGGAGGATTGGACCAGATAGTATCGAAACGTAATGTGGGATCTATCTCATCGGGGGTGCTCACCGAGACGTTATGCAGCCCCAAAGCGCGGGCATTCTGTTCCGTGAGCGAAAGCGACCGGGAATTGACGTCAATCCCATAAACCTCAGATTGCGGAGCAAGCATAGCTAAAGATAATGTGATGGGTCCCCAGCCGCATCCAATATCGAGCATATATTTTCCGTGCGGCTCAGGTACCTGCGCGAAAAGAACCGCAGTTCCCTTGTCTATTCCCGAAGGACTAAAAATACCGTTCGCGGTCGTCACGGAAACCTGACGACCCGCCAACTCAACCTGAACCCTTCGAGGTTTGAACTCGGCTTCGGGAGACGAGGAAAAATAATGCTGTTCGCTCATGAATCCAGTGTACCCGGATGCGCTCCGCATCATCGCTGCTACGCTGATGCGCCCACAGCGAGAGATAACCGAAAACCGCGACAACTGTGGCATGCGACCGCTAAAATAGAGGAACATATGAAATTAACAGATACCTCTTTTTCCAGCGAAAAGTTGCCCAGTGATGAGCAGCTACGCCGAACCGTAGAACGAGTCCTGGGTCATGCAGACGCAGCGGCACAGACCACTATCTACCCCGAAAGCACCGGTAGCACCGCACAACGCCGCGTGCTCGATACCCGTGCCCGAGAAATTTCCGATAATCAGCGGGAACACTCAGAATTTGACGGCGAGCAGGAAGACCTCGCCGAACGCCGCGCATTACGCCGAGTCGCCGGGCTTTCTACCGAGCTCGATGATGTGACCGAAGTCGAATACCGTCAGCTGCGCCTAGAACGCGTGGTTCTCGCCGGGCTATGGACCGAAGGAACCGTCGAAGATGCCGAGAACTCCCTGCGAGAACTCGCCGCACTCGCCGAAACTGCAGGATCTGAAGTGCTGGACGGGCTAGTTCAGCGCCGCCTCAAACCAGACCCCGGAACTTTTCTTGGCTCCGGAAAAGCCCTCGAACTCAAAGACATTGTTGAGGCAACCGGTGCCGATACCGTGATCGTCGATTCTGAATTAGCACCCTCACAACGACGAGCCCTCGAAGATATTGTCAAAGTCAAAGTGATCGATCGTACCGCCCTGATTCTAGACATCTTCGCTCAACACGCGAAGTCTCGTGAAGGCAAAGCACAGGTCGAACTTGCCCAACTCGAATACATGCTCCCGCGTCTGCGCGGCTGGGGCGCGTCTCTGTCACGCCAGGCAGGCGGGCGTGCAGCATCCGGTGAAGGCATTGGTTCACGCGGACCTGGTGAAACCAAAATCGAGATGGATCGCCGCCGTCTACGTGCCCGCATGGCAAAGCTCAAGCGCGAAATAGCCGCTATGGCGCCCGCACGTGAGACAAAACGCCTAAGCCGTAAACGCAACAGGGTACCCTCGGTCGCTATCGCGGGGTATACGAACGCAGGTAAGTCGTCGTTGCTGAATCGTCTGACCGATGCCGGTGTTCTGGTGGAAAACGCTCTCTTCGCAACCCTGGATCCGACCGTGCGTAAAGCACAGACTCCGGACGGCATCGGCTATACGCTTTCGGACACTGTAGGATTCGTGCGTTCGTTGCCCACCCAGCTCGTGGAAGCATTCCGTTCCACACTCGAAGAGGTAGCCGATGCAGACGTGATTCTGCATGTGGTAGACGCATCTCACCCAGACCCTGAGGGGCAGATTCGCGCCGTGCGTGAGGTTATCGCAGATTTAGATGCTCGCCGTATACCCGAGATTATTGTGCTCAATAAAGCGGATGCGGCTGATCCCTTTATCCTCGAACGCATGCGACAGCGCGAACCGAACCACGTCATCGTCTCGGCGCGCACAGGGGAGGGCATTGACGAACTCAAGCAGAAGATTGCGGATACAATTCCGCGGCCATCGCTTGAAGTTAAATTACTGATCCCCTATAACCACGGTGAAGTTATTTCCCGTCTTCATGCTTGGGACGCTGAGATTAAAAGTACTGCGTTTGTCTCAGATGGAACCTTTGTCACCGCTTTGGTGCGTGAGGATGTTGCCGCAGAACTCTCTGACTATGTGATCGACGGCGAGCTCCTTGAAGTGCTTGAATTGGAGCTTCAAGACTCTGCCTCTGAACCCGAAAACGTCTGTGAACTCGCGTGATGAGAGCGTGAGCACCCCATGACCGATAATATTACTGCGCCCACCGGGATGGAGCTTGAAACTCTGCCCGGTGCAAAACCCGTGTTAGATTTGCTCGATCATGTGATTGAAAAAACGGGCGGGCAAAAACGCTTCGGACAACGTAGAATGGCAGCCCATGTTGCGCAGGCTTTCGACCTTGAGCGGCATCTCCTCGTGCAGGCAGGCACCGGAACCGGTAAATCCCTCGGGTATTTGGTGCCAGCCCTGCATCATGCGGGTGTAAGCACAAAACCCATTGTTGTGGCGACCGCAACCCTGGCCCTCCAGGCGCAGATCGTAAAACGAGACCTTCCAAAACTTATGGAGGCACTCTCTTCTGAGCCCGAATCTGAAAATCAGGTCGCAATCCTCAAGGGCAGGAACAACTATCTATGCCTGCACAAACTCGACGGCGGATACCCCGAAGAGGAACCCGATACCCTCTTCGACATGCCTCAGCATAGTACGTCTCGCATCGGTGAAGAGGTGCTGCGGCTCAGGTCATGGGCGGAAAAAACCGAAACCGGTGACCGCGACGAACTTAAACCCGGTGTATCGGATCGTGCCTGGGCGCAGGTATCTGTGAGCGCCTCAGAGTGTTTGGGAAAACGCTGCCCCCTCGTTGAGGAGTGCTTTAGTGAGCGGGCGCGCCAAGAAGCATATGAAGCCGATCTCGTGATTACTAATCATGCGCTGCTTGCCATCAACGCTTTTGAAGGTTTAGGTGTACTTCCCGAACACGATATCGCTATTATTGACGAGGCGCATGAGCTTGCAGACCGCGTGACCGGTGCGGTGACGGATTCCCTTTCTGCTTCCTTAATCAGGCGTGCCGCTCGCGATATCCGCAAGAGCTCCAAAGCAGACTCCAGCGCGCTCGAACAAGCCGCCGGTTCTTTAGAAACCGCATGTGAAGGTGTTTCTGAGGGCTTGATAGAAAGGCTCGAAGGGCGACTTCTGAACGCACTCGCGGCTGTAGCCGATGCCGCACGGGCGGCGCTTTCCGACTCTAAGAGCGACAATAAAGAGGCGGATGCCGGGCTTCAGATGGCTCGTTCACGTGTCTCTGAGGTACACGATGCCGCAACGCGCATGCTGGAGTCTACCGAACATCGCGAAGTGCTGTGGTTATCACGCCAGGGCGGTTGGGAAAACGGACGATATACCGCAGCTTCCGATCAGGATCCCGCCACACTCCACATTGCTCCTTTGAATATCGGAAGCCGTTTACGTGAGGGGCTTTTTGAGGATCGTACCGTTATTCTTACGAGCGCAACGCTTACTGTGGGGGAATCCTTCGATGCAGTAGCCGGCTCCCTGGGACTGGCTGGGCCGCAGGCTCCGCGCTGGGAAGGTCTTGATGTGGGCTCTCCTTTTGATTATCCACGGCAGGGAATTCTGTACGTGGCTTCCGACTTGCCCAAACCGAGCTTTGGCGTGAATCCTCAGCAGCTCGAACGATTACGCGAATTATGTGAAGCTTCTGGTGGTGGGGTTCTGGGGTTATTCTCGTCGAAGCGAGGTGCCGAGCAGGCGGCTGAATATGTACGTCAGCACACGGATTTGAATATTCTCTTGCAGGGAGAGTCCTCATTGCGGGCTCTTGTCGAGGAGTTTACTGAAGATATAAATGCTTGTCTTTTCGGCACCATGAGCCTTTGGCAGGGAGTGGATGTTCCCGGAGACTCCTGTCGTCTGGTACTGATGGACCGTATACCGTTCCCGCGCCCAGACGATCCGCTCGCTCAAGCGCGTACCCGTGCCGTGGCAGAAAAAGGCGGGAATGGGTTTATGGCTGTTTCGGCATATCATGCGGCAATCCGCATGTCTCAGGGGGCAGGGCGATTGATACGTTCCGTGCACGATCGCGGGGTAGTAGCAATCCTTGACTCTAGGCTGGCGACTCAGCGATACGGTGGGTACCTGATGCGGGCGATGCCTAACCTTTGGACCACCCAGGATAAGAATGTTGTTTTGGGTGCTTTAGAACGGCTCTATCAGAGTATTGACTAAAAGCAATAAGATACGCGGGCTTAATGCACGTTGTATTCCGGTACTGGTGCCGAGACATAAACGTAGCGAAGCGTCCATAGATGTAATGTGAGAAAGGTAGGGTACCGTTCGACGGTACCCTACCTGGTGCATTGTGCGCTTATGGCTGCCTATAGTAACTAGTTAGTCTATCGGGGCAACTCGGATACGGTTCCCATCTAGATCACTTGCTACGAAAGTCATCCCAAATACGTCACGATGGGGCTCTTCCAATATGACAACCCCTTGTTCCACCCAGGCTTGGTACTGCGTGAGGATTTCTGCATCGGAACCCTTGAGATTTATACATACCTCAGAGGTACGTATTGAAGTTTCATGAAGAGCATTGCTTGCTCCGGTCCACAACGCTAGCGAGACTCCCGGTGCTAAATCCATGGTGACATAGCGTGGTGAGGTAAAACTGACTTCAAGATTTAGAAGGCTCGTATAGAAGGACGCTGAGGCCTCGATATCCGATACATAGACAACAAAAACGATCTCACGGTCAATCATTGTGCTGTTATTCCTTCTGGACATGGGACGGCTGAATACGCAGGAACGGAACCTCTAGCGTTGTGTCTTTTGAGAAAAACGCGCGCAGGTCAGAAGGTCCCCGTTAGATGCTTCGCAGAACAGAAACTACTTTACCCATCACCGTGGCGCGGTCGCCGAGTATGGGCTCATATTGGGAATTTCGGGGGAGTAGCCAGGTATGACCATCTACTTGGCGGAATACTTTGACGGTCGCTTCGTCGTCAAGAAGAGCCGCAACAATGTCTCCATTATCGGCGGTGTGTTGTTCACGTACAACAACCCAGTCACCGTCGCATATGGCGGCGTCAATCATCGAATCCCCTTTGACGCGAAGCATGAAAAGCTTCCCACTGCCCACGAGCTGGCGGGGGAGAGAGAGAACATCCTCAACGGATTGCTCAGCCGTAATAGGACCACCAGCAGCAATGCGACCTACGAGGGGCACGGGAACCATATCCTCATCGCTCACCTCAAATGTAGGCAGCTCCGGAAAATGGGCTGAAGCGCCCTCAGACTCTATATCGTCAAGAATCTCGATGGCACGCGGTAGTTTTGGATCGCGGCGAATATATCCCATCTTCTCAAGACGACCGAGCTGATGAGTCACCGAAGAAAGTGAAGCCAATCCAACGATATCGCCAATCTGACGCATCGAAGGGGGGTATCCCTTCTGCTCGATTTCTGTACGAATCGCATCCAAAATTTTCTGCTGACGTGGAGTCAGCGGAGGGCGCTGAGCTTCGGGTGTCATGCGGAGCCTTCTTTCTAACTATTTGCGCACGCTATGGTTCCTAGAACATTGACTGGATCCAGGTAGGCATAACGATGAACCGTCTCGTTCTCAGTCTAAAGCATCAGAGGGAAAACTTCAAACAAATATTCTATGATCCTCGAATATAATCGAAGAAATATTTAGTAACTTTCTACTAGACTATCGAAACTAGATTCGATATAGTTGGTGTCTACGGAAGACATATTCGATAAAAGTTGAGGTTTTTCGGTGGGGTGTTCTAGTTCAAGCTCTTGCTATGCAGGGATTATCGGTCTTCGAAGTACTTCGGTATTTCTAGAGCATCTTGAGAGAATCCGAAAGCAAAATATGTGCTTTCTGCAAGAATATGAACTCATGCCAACCGCATTATGAGCGCTGAGAATGGTGTGTAACGGCGAGGATATGAACTGGTCACACACCAGCGGAAAGGAAAATACTATGGCAGCGGCTACTTCTTCCTCCCGAATTCCGGCGGGGTTAACCGTTATTCACCCAGCTCGTGTTCGACAGGACTCTTATCAAACACGTTCACACTATGCTTCATCACGCCGTTCCCGTATGTCGCATCCTCGGCTGACTTCTTCCCAATCACGTGCTGTATACGAGACTTCATTCTCAGCTACACCACAGAAAGTGAACGTCACATCTTCCTCTCAGACTCAGCAGAGCGTAAACGGTAAAACATCAAGCGGACAGCGGCGGGTTCCAGAAAAACTTAAAGGTGTGCCGGTGGTTAATATGCGCAATCCCTCATTTTTCACACGTGCTATGCATTGCTCTAGGGCTCTGAAAAATTGGGTTTTTGGCATTCCGCTGATAACGCTGGCGGCCCTTGTCGTTCTTGGGGCGCTCATTCTTATATCGCCGCATACAGCAAACGCTGGAAATAATTCTCAAGGCGCAGGAACCCGGTACGTGACCGTTCAATCTGGAGATACGCTCTGGGATATTGCACAAGAGGTAGACCCGAAGACTGATCCACGCGACACCATGGTGCAGATCAGTAAACTTAATGATCTGCAGGGTTCAACTGTCAAAGTCGGGCAGCGTCTAGAAGTCCCAAATGTGTGATAGCAGTCATAGTTGCTATCTAGAAAACGTGACTGGATGTGCGCTTATTATAACTATTCCGCATTCTTTGTTCTCATGACTAATTTGCGACTGGTGGCTTTGAAAGGGACCTATATCGCGTAGGGCCCTTTTATGGACATATGGTGCTCAATACAGGCGACGTAACATGCGGTATGCGATGATAGCGTGAGATTAGGGGCAGAAACCTTGGAGTTTGTACCCTAGAATACATGACATTTGTATGCTCGCCCGGTTGCTCGTCTGGAATCCGGTGGGAGCGGAACTAAGGAGTCTCTATGCCCACACGTCCCACCGTAGCTATACTTGGCGAATTTGGCACATATAGCGAGCTCCAGCAAGCGTGCGAGCGCGTCGGTGCCCAAGCGTTCGTTACCACAGATCTCAATTCTCTACGAGACGCTGATGGTATGGTGATTGCTGGCCATAAGAAATCTCTCGAAACATACGAGGCTGTGCGGAAACTCCACGGTGATCGGGTGCTTGGCAGGCGCGTTGCAGGCGGCCGTCCTGTCCTCGTTGCCGGGGCTGGTTTTGGGATGCTGTTTGAAATTATCCGAACCGTGAACCCAGAGCTTGGAGACCTTGATATTTCTGCACTAGGAGAGTGGCCGGGTGCTGCACAAGATCTGGCCACCGCTGGGGCTCATCGAGGACACTATAGGGTTGAGGCTGCTGCGTCCAGTAAATTTTTACAGGATCTTCCTGAACCCTTGAATTTCAAGGCAGAGGATGGCGTGTTTACCTGGGATTTTGACCAGAGTATAGACTATATGGAGCCGCCTGCTGTCAGTTGGACTGATGCAGATCCGCGTTATATTGCAGCTGTCGAGAACGGTCCTCTCACAGCAATTCAATTTTGTCCGGTAGCTTCGGGTGCTGCAGGTGAAGAATTTCTTCGCCGCTGGGTTGCGCATCTTCCCGTCATGAACCGTTTGTAGCATCATAAATTTTACGAAAAACTGCGAAGGAGCATCACATGTCACCTCTATACTCCGGACTTATTCTTATGACTGTTGGGGCATTCTTTGCCGGTGGGGGTATATCTTTCCGTAAACAGGGCATATCTCTTGGCGCGCAGATTGTGCTGTGGATTATTGCTTTAGTCCTCTTTGGGTACGGGGCATATGTAACTTTCGTATACGGGTCACAGGGATAAGAATATGGGTACTCTAGAACTTCTTCCCGCAGTCGATATTGCTCAGGGGCGTGCAGTGCGTCCCGTAGGCGGTCGCCTCTCCCAACAGAGTGAGGGTGCAGATCCAGTGGAAACGGCTCTATCGTGGTGCCGCGCGGGGGCACGATGGATTCACCTTGTTGATCTGGATATGGCGTTTGGTCGTGGTAACAACACCTGCATCCTTCGAGAGGTTATTGATCGAGTTCGTGCGACAGCTCAGAATCCTATCAAAATACAGGTCAGTGGCGGTGTTAAAGATGAACGTTCTTTGGAATTCGCCTTGAGTCTTGAACCCGATCGCATCAATGTGACGTCGGCGGCGCTGCAGCATCCGGCATGGTTAGAGAAAACACTAGGGCACTATGGTGAGCGGATAGCTCTGGGTTTGGACGCTCGCAATGGAACCGTTGTAGCACGTGGGACCGCATGGTGTGGCGATTCCGTGCATAACACAGTGCGATGGCTGCAAACTGCGGGAGCATGCCGGTATATTGTGACAGATGTAAGCCGAGATGGTGCTCTCTCAGGGCCTGGGCTACAGCTGCTTCGTGAAGTTCTCAGTCTCACTGAGCATCCCGTTGTGGCTTCGGGAGGTGTTGCTTCTCTGGAAGATATTCGTACTCTTCGTGCGCTGACGAATCAGGGCTTGGAAGGTCTTGTCCTAGGGAAGGCGCTGTACGTCGGCAATTTTACTTTTGAGGAAGCTCTTAAGGCGGCTAATGATGATGCCTCATAACCCACAAGAACAACGGAATCTGTCTGAACCCCAAAAGCGTGCAGCTGCACGGCGCGCGTTGCCAGAGCATATTGCGGCTCAATTGCGCAGCGCTGGGAGGCAAACTGATACTGGCGGACAGCCCTGGAAAGGGAGGAACCTAGGAGAGGGAACGTCACAAACCCATCAATACTATGGAGACGATGGCTTGACGAACCCAGGTTTAGCCCGGGTTCTGACCTCTTTTGAAGCTGATGAAGTTGATGAGGTAGCAGTTGTTGAAGCGTTGAGTGAAGTGCGAATATTTGCTCCGATTGTTGCTCAGCTTTCACAAGCTCATATAACCCATGATGGTCTGGTGTCTGATAAAGAAGCTGACATGGCATTAGTCAGCCTGCAGGCTCCAGATGGTCGAAAAGCTCTTCCTGTTTTTACGAGTGTTGATGCTTTGATGCAGTGGCACCCGCAGGCTCGCCCGGTTGCAGCCTCTATGCGTAAAACGGCATTGAGTGCTGTGGAAGATGATAACCAACTCATCGTTGTGAATCCTGGTCAGAACCTCACCTTTGTGGTACGTCGCCCCGCTGTTTGGTCTTTGGCGCAGGGGAAACAGTGGATCCCTTCGTATCTCAACGACGAGGTACTAAATGAACTAAAGCGCCTTATCTCTACACAACCCGCTCTGGTAGATATTCAGTGTGATACTGGTGATGGCGTACAGGCACGCACAGGCACGGGGAAGATCCTAAGGGGCGGAGGTGCCGGTCCTGAACTTGCGATTAAACTT
Source organism: Rothia sp. HMSC08A08 (assembly GCF_001808385.1). Classification (NCBI taxonomy): domain Bacteria; kingdom Bacillati; phylum Actinomycetota; class Actinomycetes; order Micrococcales; family Micrococcaceae; genus Rothia; species Rothia sp. HMSC08A08. The sequence continues at coordinate 23,105 of NZ_KV793052.1, read as the reverse complement.
GCTGTTCTTCCCGGACTTACCCGCGAACAGCTCAATATGGTAATTCAGGATTTTCAGCGGAGTCTGGCGAGCAGCGACCTTATGTCACAGGTGGTTGATTCTGTGCAGATTAAGCTTCTTTCTGCTTCATAGATTTGTGTAGGCTCAGTTGATGATGTCTTGGTGAACTTTAGAGAGTGTGAGATTCTAGAACCATGAGTAATATAACGAATAGTTTTCAATTTGGCGCATCATCAAATGAATCTGTACCTGTACACGGCGGTACAGAGCTAACTGATGAACAAATGCATGCCGTTAGTGAACAGATGCGGGATATTGCCGATGTGCCAGCCGTTGAGATTATCGGTGCTGCGGCTGTCCATCTCATGAGCGCTGCAGCCGTCAAATGCGGTCTGGCTGCCGAAGATAATGCTGCGGAGTTACAGGACTTGGATGAGGCACGCAAACTTATTACTGCATTGGCGGGGTTTGTGGCGGCGGCGGCTCCAGAAATTGGTTCGCAGCATGCCGCCCCGCTGCGTGATGGGCTGCGGACGTTACAGCTGGCGTTTCGGGAAGCATCGTCAATCCCAGATGAGCCGGGGCAGGGGCCTGGCGAGAAATTTACCGGTCCTGTGTACTAATTCTGCGTGCTGAAGTACCTTGAACGATCCATGAATGTAAATCTTCATATGTTCACCACACAGGTTTTCAGATAAGATTTTGCCTTGTGCGGGGTAGCGTAATGCGCATAGTCGTAGCTGCCCCTCACGGCAGGTTTACTGGGCTGACTGACCGGCTTCACAGGGATAAAACGGGAATATAACGAAGAAGGTTATCCTTCTTGGCATTTTCTTGTGAATTAGCTATAAACCCGGTAGACTAGTGTATTGTTTGCAAGTGGAGTATACTCCCACCCGCATCCGCCCACATATGGTATGAGGCAGACGGGTTAGATAACCGAATTTTCGGTATTCGATGTGTGCCTTCGCTTGTAAACGGCGAGGGCTTTTTTAGTGCTCGCCACGGATAATATTCACGGGGAAACCCACAGAGCACAGGAGCTACTCATTAGCGAACCACGCATAAACGATCGTATCCGCGTTCCGGAGGTCCGACTTGTTGGCCCCGGTGGCGAGCAGGTAGGCGTTGTTCCTCTTAAAGATGCCTTGCGTCTTGCTGAGGATGCCGAACTCGACCTTGTCGAGGTTGCCCCGAACGCGAAACCGCCCGTTTGTAAGCTCATGGACTACGGTAAGTACAAGTACGAAGCTGCGGTCAAGGCTCGTGAATCCCGCAAGAAACAGGTTAACGCCGTTCTGAAGGAAATCCGTTTCCGGCTGAAGATTGATACCCATGACTATGAAACCAAGGTTGGGCACGCTCGTCGTTTCTTGACCGGTGGGGATAAAGTCAAGGCCATGATTCAGTTCCGAGGTCGTGAACAGCAGCGCCCCGAGATGGGTGTGCGTCTGCTTGAGCGTTTGGCAGAAGAACTGGTTGAGGTGAGTACTATTGAGTCTCGTCCTCGTCAGGATGGACGCAACATGGTGATGGTTCTGGCACCGCTTCGCGGTAAAGCAGAAGTGCGCCGTGGACAGAACTCAAGCAACCGCAAGGGTCGCGAGCGTCTCGACACGACTACGGCGAAGCCCGTTAGTAACTCATTGGCAGATGCTATGCCTGCCGAGTTGAAAGCTCAGGCTTCAGCCGAGTAATAGAGCCGAAACACAGCTTGGGGGCGCCCCTCGTTGAGGTGGCGTCCTTGAACTTTGGGTTCGGTGCGGCGGGGTAATCCCCGATCGTAATTCGTCCTTGGGGGAGGGCACTCTTCCCCCTCAAGCTACTCCGCTCGCGCGGGGATGAATGTAAGGAGAACGGCAGCTATGCCGAAGCAGAAGACCCACTCTGGTGCTAAGAAGCGCTTCAAGCTCACCGGTAGCGGCAAGGTTAAGCGCCAGCAGGCGAACCGCCGCCACTACCTGGAGCACAAGTCCTCTCGTCTGACCCGTCGTCTGGCATCCGACCAGATTGTTACTGGTGGCCAGGCAAAGGTTGTTAAGAAGATGCTGGGTAAGTAAGCTACGCTTACAATTCGCCTAGAGAAGCGGGAAAACCCGCATCACAGACCAAGACTCGCTCCTGCACGGTATAACATGATGGCCGTTCAGGACATAAGACGAAGGAGACACACGTGGCACGTGTGAAGCGCGCGGTTAACGCGCACAAGAAGCGCCGTACTATTCTCGATCGTGCATCCGGTTACCGCGGTCAGCGTTCGCGCCTGTACCGTAAGGCTAAGGAACAGGTCACCCACTCGCTCGTATACAGTTACGACCACCGTCGTAAGAAGAAGGGCGATTTCCGTCGCCTCTGGATTCAGCGTATTAACGCTGCATCCCGTGCGCAGGGATTGACCTACAACCGTTTCATTCAGGGCCTTAAGGCTGCCGGTGTTGAGGTTGATCGCCGTATGCTGGCTGAGCTCGCTGTGAACGAGCCAGCAGCTTTCAATGCTCTGGTTGAGATCGCTAAGAAAAACCTACCTGAGGATACCTCGGCTCCTAAAGCGTAACTGAGAGCCAGGTAATACCTGCAGCAGTGCGGGTATTAAAGCGTAAACGGTCGCCGTGTCTCATGACGGCGACCGTTTTTTACTTACATAGAAATCCTGTAAAACGCAGCCCCACTTCAGTGTGCGCGGGGGAGCGCATCGGTTACCTTTTGCCTGTACCCTTAAAGGGTGAATTTTCTAGAACGCATAAGTTCCCCAACCGTGATGTCGAATCCGTATGCTGATCGTGTACGTGACATCGCCAAGCTGAGCACTCGTCGTGGTCGTATCAAGAAAAAACAGTTCATGGTCGAAGGACCCCAAGCCGTGCGTGAGGCGCTGAAAGCTCATCTGCAATCGCCGTTGTTAGACGCCGTGTATGTTACGGAAAATGCTTATGAGCGTCACCCCGATATTGCTGAACTTCTGGAACAAGCGCACGGTACCCCTACACCTGAGGAAGGCCGCCGTGTCTTTATGCGTGTCGTGACCGATGAAGTCTTGGCGGCTATGGCGGATTCCGTAACCCCGCAAGGTATTATTGCCATTTCGTTCATGGTGGATACTTCGTTCTCTGTCTTATGGGGTGAAAACGCTCTCAACCCTAAACTTATCGCTGTACTATCCAGGATTCAGGACCCTGGGAATGCTGGTACTATTCTGCGTGTGGCGGATGCGGCAGGGGCCGATCTCGTTATCACCACGAAGGGGTCGGTTGATCTTTATAACCCCAAGACAGTACGTTCAACGGCAGGTTCTCTCTTTCACGTTCCCATTATTCAAGGTGTTGAGCTGGAAGAATTTGCCGAGGATGTAAAATCTCAGGGAACCGTTGTGCTTGCCGCCGATGGGTACGGTACTGTAAATCTTCAAGACCTTATTGACCACGCGGCAGTTCTTCGCGCTGGTCTTGACGGTGAAGCTCCGGCGGGGGTAAAAGGTGCGTTTGACCTTTCTCGTCCTACTATGTGGCTTTTTGGAAATGAAGCTCAAGGGCTTAGTGCTGAGGAGAAATCTGCGGCTACGATGCGCATTGCAGTTCCAGTGTATGGCGCGGCCGAATCGTTGAATGTAGGTACTGCTGCAGCGATATGCCTCTATGCTTCGGCAATGGCACAACACCAGACTCAGTAGCTTCCTGACTCGGCGGCTCATATAAAATAAGAACTTTTGAAACACAGACATGTATTGGAGAAAGAATGTCCGCTCATTCTGATCACACCGGATCAGGCGCAATTTTTGCGGCTTTAGGCGCAAACCTAGGCATCGCGGTTCTTAAGTTTATTGCCTACCTTCTGACCCGTTCATCCTCAATGTTGGCCGAGGCTATTCACTCGGTGGCAGACTCGGGTAACCAATTACTTCTGCTGGTAGGCGGCAAAGTAGCGCAAAAAGAAGCAGACGAAGAGCACCCTTTTGGTTACGGGCGTAACCGCTATATCTATGCCTTCATCGTATCTATTATTATCTTCGCGCTTGGTGGCCTCTTCGCGCTCTACGAGGGGTACGAGAAATGGCATGACCCGCACGGAATTACGGAATGGCAGTGGGTACCGGTTGCGGTGCTTGTAGGTTCTATTCTCCTGGAAGGTAACTCATTCCGTGTTGCTATTAAAGAATCACGCGAGATGAAAGGACAGCAGAGCTGGCTTCGTTTCTTGCGTACCTCAAAGAATCCGGAGCTTCCGGTACTTCTGCTGGAGGATGCGGGCGCACTTTTTGGCTTGGTCTTGGCTCTTTTCGGTGTGTCGATGACTTTGCTGACTGGCAACGGTCTGTGGGATGCCGCCGGAACTTTGGCTATCGGTATACTTCTGGTTTTTATTGCTATATTCCTTGCTTCTGAGATGAAGTCTTTGATTCTGGGGGAGGCTGCTTCCCCGGAGGATCTCGCGAAAATTCGTGCTGCAATCGAAAACGGGGATCAAGGTCGTGTTATTCATATTAAGACTGTGCATCTGGGACCTGAAGAGATTTTAGTTGCGGCTAAGATCCGCATTCATGATGCTGATACGGGAATTACCGTTGCGAATGAGATCGACAAAACTGAAGAACGTATTCGTGAGGCGGTACCGGCGGCACGCGTTATATATCTGGAGCCGGATGTTTACCGTCCCAAAGCGCAGGACTCCACGAGCGTATCCCATTAGCCGGTAGAAAGCCCGGACTTATAGATCTTCTTGGTCTGCTGGAATGCTTATTCTCGAAAGGAACAGATGTCGGAATATTCCGTTCAAGTGGTGGGTGCTGCTATTGTAGACAGCCTTGAATCACCCTCTTGGATGCTTGTTGCGCAGCGGTCTGCACCCGAATCCCTTGCGGGTTTATGGGAGTTTCCGGGTGGCAAGGTTGAGCCGGGGGAATCTTGCGAGCAGGCGCTGGAACGTGAACTGATAGAAGAACTTGGTGTGAGTGTACATATTGGTTCTGAGGTACAGGGAGATCATCCGCAAGGCTGGGTCTTAAACGAGAAGGCTGCTATGCGGGTGTTCCTTGCCGAGATTAGCAGGGGTGAGCCTTTACCACTCCAAGATCATCGTGAACTTCGATGGGTTTCAGTGAAGAAGCAGAGCGGTCAAGATATTCTTGATTTACCCTGGATTCCCGCCGACTTGCCTATAGTGCGGGAGTTGCTGAGCATACTCCATCAGAGCTGAAATATAACGGTGCGTCTTGTGAGGCATTTCCAGAGCGTAAAGGCATAAGTATCCGTTATTTCTGTAAAAAATGAAAGGTTAACGGATATTTCTTTCTGAACAAGCGTTGGGTTCCTTGTTATTATGCAGACATTCTGTAGGTAAACTATGCCTATCCCAACACTACACTTATGATGTGCTAAGTCTCACACGATCCTGATGGGGTGTGTAACCCAGGGAACCTTTAGAGTTAAATTAAAGAAAAGAAATTTTGTCTAATCTAACGTGGTGACGAATTATGGGTCTTGATGCACAATCATGGGGAATATTCATTGGTAACTTCCTCATCGGTTTACGGGAAGGGCTAGAAGCCGCGCTTGTCGTGGGTATTCTTATTGCCTATGTGCACAAGACCAAGCGTAATCACCTTCTCCCACCTATTTGGATTGGCGTTGCAGCCGCCATCGCTGTTTCGCTCATCTTCGGAGCAATTCTGACTTTTGGGCCTGAAACGCTGACCTTTGAAGCCCAAGAAGCCATCGGCGGTTCCCTCTCGATTATTGCGGTTGGATTTGTCACCTGGATGGTGTTCTGGATGGCGGAAAACGCTCGCGCCCTCTCTGCGGAACTTCACGGAAAACTTGATGCGGTTCAAACTAGCTCATGGGCCGTGATAGTTCTCGCGACTCTCTCAGTAGGGCGTGAAGGTCTTGAAACCACGCTCTTTATCTGGTCTGCCACTCGCGCCGCTACTCAAGGCACTGAGATAGGCACGGTACTTCCTGTCATTGGTGCCATTGTCGGTATTTTGACGGCAGTACTCATTGCGTGGGCTATGATGCGCGGTGTTATGAAGATCAACCTTGCGAAGTTCTTCACCTGGACCGGCGCCTTCCTCATTATTATTGCCGCTGGTGTACTCTCCTATGGTATTCACGATCTACAGGAAGCACGAATACTGCCGGGACTGAATAATATCGCGTTTGCTTCTCAAGACTTTATCGAACCGGGCGGCTTCCTTGCCACGATCCTGAAAGCAGTCTTTAACCTTTCGACCACTACCACGTGGGTCGAAGCTATAGCGTGGGTGCTGTACGTGGGTATCGTTATGCCCCTCTTCTTCTGGAAACAAAAGCGAGGTCATACCCCTTCGCGTAAAGCTGCTGATGCGTCTCAAGCATCTGGCATGGTGCACGTATCGAAGGTGGCTAATAAAATCACTGGTGAAACTGCTTCTTCCTCCAACTCTGCAGGTATTAAGACCCCTACTTCCGATGCCGGATAACTGATTTTTCATATTTCTCTGTCCCCGAACAAAGGAAAACACAATGCGAAAGTCCCTATACTCCGCAGGTGCCCTGCTGTCAGTCGGCGCTATTGCGCTGACCGGGTGCACGCCCAATAGCGCGAATAACGCCTCAGGTGGTTCTGGCGGAACCGCTGACGGTTCCATCTCGGTTACTTCAACCGATACCGAGTGCAAGCTTTCTGCCACCGAAGTTAAAGCTGGTAAGGTTACCTTCAAGGTAAAGAACGAAGGCTCGAAAGTGACCGAGTTCTACGTCCTAGGCTCCGACGGACTGCGCATTATTTCTGAGGTCGAAAACATTGGTCCCAACCTTTCTCGTGATCTCACTGTTGAACTTCCTGAAGGCTCGTATAAGACAGCCTGCAAGCCCGGTATGGTTGGCGACGGTATCAAGGGTGATCTTAAAGTTGTCAAGAACGAGAGCGCTCAGCCCATCTCTGCTGATGAGCAGGCTATGCGCGATACCGCAGTTACGCAATACTCTTCATACGTGAAAGACCAGGTCGAGGCGCTTAAAACCGATACTGACGAGTTCGCCAAGCTCTACCAAGAGGGCAAGAACGAGGAGGCAAAAGCTAAGTACGCGGCGGCCCGTATACATTACGAGCGCATCGAGCCCATTGCGGAAAGCTACGGTGAGACCCTAGACCTCAAGCTGGATGCGCGTGAAACCGATCTCGAAGAAGGTAAGATTCAGGAGTGGACCGGTTGGCACAAGATCGAGAAAGACCTGTGGCAGCCTAAGGCAGATGCCAACGACGGAAAAGAATACAAGCCGCTCACCACTGAAGAACGTAAACAAGTCAGCGAAACGCTCGTGAAGGATACCCAAGAGCTGTACGATTACGTGCATTCGGATAAGTTTAAGCTTGATGCATTCCAGATCTCTAATGGTGCGAAAGAGCTCTTGGATGAGGTTGTCAACACCAAACTGACCGGTGAGGAAGAGAACTGGTCACACACTGACCTCTCCGATTTCCAGGGTAACGTAGACGGTGCGAAGGTGGACTACGAAAACCTTCTGCCGATTCTGCAGAAGAAGAACCCTGAACTTGCCAAGACTCTGCAAGAGAAATTCGACGCCGTGCAGAAGATCCTGGATAAGTACAAGCAGGACGACGGTTTCAAACCCTATAACGAGCTGAGCAAAGAAGAAGTCCGTGAGCTCTCCGATGCCGTGACTGCGCTCGCAGAGCCTGTCTCGCAGATGACTGAGACCGTGGCAGGCGGTGAGTCCGCTGAGGGCAAGAGCGGTGATACTTCTTCGTCGAAGCCGGCTGCGTCATCTGAGTCGTCCGCTGGAGCTTCGCAGGATGCTTCTGAGCCAGCGGCAGGTACCTCATCGGCAACAGCTAAGTAACGTATCAGCATTTCAACGTACAGATCCTGATCACACAGGGGATTGATGGCGTTGGGAGATGTTGCCTAGACGCTGAGCCGTCCGTGAGCGTTTCTACATTCGCGAGATAATCGCGGATACAGGGACGCTTGCGGGCGGTCGGTTCTCAAATATTCAACTGACACACAGTTGTCACATAATCTCCAAAATATTTAGGGAGAATATCTCATGCGTGAAGAAAAGACACCCACGACACAGGTTCAGCAATCCCACACTGCTGACCAGTCAGACGTATCTCGTGGTACCAGTCGACGGACTCTGATGACGGGCGCAGGTATAGCGGCTGCCTCTGTGGCAACTGTAGGCGCTCTTGCTGGATGTTCCGCAGAAGACCAAAAAAATGCTGAGGCCTCGGGTAAGTCTGCTGTTAAAGACTCATATTCTTTCTTTGGTGAGCATCAAAGTGGTATCTCGACAGATGCCCAAGACCGCATGTATTTTGCGGCTCTCACTCTTAAAACCACATCGAAGGATGAGATTAAGAAGCTTTTTAAAGAATGGTCAGAAGCATCGCGTAAACTCATGGCGGGAGAAATCGTGGGGGAGGACTCCTCCTATGAAGCACCTCCAAAAGATACAGGCGAAGCTATGGATCTTTCTGCTGGGCATCTAACTATCACCTTTGGCTTGGGGCGATCGTTTTTCGTGGATTCAGAAGGCAAAGATACGTACGGGTTTAAAGATAAACTTCCGCCCGCCTTGGTAGACATTCCCAAGATGGCGGGGGATGTCATAGAACCCGAACGAAGCGGCGGCGATCTGTGTATTCAAGCCTGTGCTGATGATCCCCAGGTGGCTTTTCACGCTATCCGAAACCTAGTGCGTATTGCTGCGGGTCGTGCCGTTGTAGCGTGGAGCCAGCTCGGATTTGGGCGTACCGCATCCACGTCAAGTACGCAGGATACCCCGCGCAACCTCTTCGGGTTCAAAGACGGTACCAACAATATTAAGGTTCAGAATCCAGAGTTGTTGGAAAAGCATGTCTGGGCTTCAAAATCTAATTCGGAGGGGCACCCCGATTGGATGGACGGCGGCACCTACCTTGCGGCACGCCGCATCCGCATGATTATCGAGACATGGGACCGCTCCCGGCTACGGGAACAAGAAGAAATCGTGGGGCGCACCAAAGTAACAGGCGCGCCGCTGTCAGGCGGTGAAGAATTTACCGCTCCGGATTTTAATATGAAGGGCAAATACGGTCCCATTATTCCCGATGATTCGCATATGCGCCTGATGCACCCAGACCAAAACAACGGGGTGCAGATGCTTCGTCGTGGGTATAACTACACGGATGGTTCTGACGGGCTGGGGCACCTGGATGCCGGTCTCTTCTTTATCGCTTTTATCTGTGACCCTCGCACGCATTTTATTCCTTTGCTCAGTACCATGACGGCATCGGATGCTATGAGTGAGTATCTGCGGCATACCGGGAGCGCGGTCTTCGCTATTCCGGCAGGAGTTAAAGACGAGAACGATTTTATAGCATCAAAACTTTTTAACTAAGCTTCGTATTCAACCTTTAGCGGCTGGTCTACGTTCATATAGCGGACGTTGGCCAGCCGCTATGCGTCATATTGTGGAAATTTAATTTGTTTCCGTAAGCCCTCAGGGTACTATTGAGCTAGAAATCACATATACATCGTGGGAGACAATGATGACTACTCCAGCACCTCAGTACGATCCGAACACTTTTAGACGTGATTCAGCCCCGTCGGATACTCAAGCGATTTACATCCAAGAAGGCGGCGAATCACACGACAGCCTATTTAATTCACCATCGAAACACCCTAAAATTTTCCGTCTTCAAGAAATCATGATTGTATCGGCGCTTTTGTGCTTTCTTCATGGTGTTATCTCAGCTTTTGCGCCAAACAACTTCAAACCGCTTGAAGGCCTTCCGGAATTTGGGGTTTGGGGCGGTCTCGTGCTTCTTGCCGTGGCAGCGGTCGTTTATCTATGGGTTTATTTCACCATTCAGAAAGGTAAACGCATCGGTCTTACTTTTGGACTGATATTTGCGATTTTGGGCGCTTTTATCGCTATTATGTCGATGATCGGCAATATTCTTAACTCCCAGCATTACGGTCTTGTTCCCATCTATGCTGGCTGGTTTATCACGAACGTCCTATGGATTCGTTCCGCTTTTGACCCCGCTGTTAAAGAGCTCCTCGTCTAAATACATAAATGACGACATAATTCCTGGCTGCATTCACAGAGGTGATGCGGCCAGGATCTATTTAAATTTAACGCTGGTTGCGCTGAGATTTTGTGGAAAGCTTTCGGCTACTCTGATCGGGAGAATGTTCTGTAGTTTTTCATGCCTAGGGCCTATAGACACAAGCTATCGTGAAAGAAGACTCCAACTGCACTAAACTAGAAAGATAGCGCGTGTCTGCGTGCCCTGCGGCGCGCCCGCCTGGTGAGAACAATGCACAAATGCAGAGAAGAGTAGTTATGACCGATTCCGTGCAGGAACATGAGAACGCGCCCGAATCAGCGCACATTCTTGCCCGTATTGCACAGGTTTTAAAAGAGAACCCTGAGAACGGTTTAGAAACCGTTCGAGAAGCCTTCGAGGCAGAACGTGAACGCGCGCAGAAAGCTCTGCGTGAGCACGCGCAAGACTTTGACTCGCTCAAGGAAGTACGTCTTGGATTCTTTGGCGATAAAGGCAGCTTAAGCCTTGCCAACCGGCAGATGCGTGACCTTGAAAACCAACATAAGGGGCCGGTCGGTAAACTTTTGGGACAGGCGCGTGCGGCACTCACCGAGGCTATTGAGGCCCGTACCGCAGAACTTGAGGCAGAGCGCGAGGCGCGCATCCTTGCGGAAGAAGCGGTAGATGTCACCGCTGCCACAGCACGCCATTCATTGGGTGGGCGTCACCCTGTTGCGTTGATGCAGGAAAAACTTACCGATATTTTCGTGGGTATGGGCTGGGAAGTCGCCGATGGACCGGAACTAGAGTCCGAGTGGTATAACTTCGATGCCCTGAATATTAAGCCAGATCATCCGGCACGCGAGATGCAGGATACTTTCTATGTAGAGCCTAAAGAAACGCATCTTCTTTTGCGCACCCATACCTCTCCGGTACAGATGCGTTCCATGCTTACCCGTGAGCTGCCACTGTACATTGTGTGCCCTGGTCAGGTTTATCGCACAGATGAGCTTGACGCTACGCACACTCCAGTATTCCATCAGATTGAAGGCTTGGCAGTCGATAAGGGACTGACCATGGCTGATCTGAAGGGCACTCTCGAATATATGGCGCGTGCAATGTTTGGTGAGGACGCGAAGATTCGTTTGCGTCCGAACTTCTTTCCCTTCACGGAACCTTCTGCAGAGCTCGACCTATGGCACCCCCACGCGAAAGGCGGGCCCCAGTGGATTGAGTGGGGCGGTTGCGGCATGGTGCATCCCAATGTTTTACGTGCCGCTGGCATTGACCCCAATGTATATTCGGGTTTTGCGTTCGGCATGGGTATTGAGCGTACCCTCATGTTCCGTAATAATGTCCTTGATATGCACGACATGATTGAGGGCGATATCCGTTTCTCTGAACAGTTCGGGATGGAGATTTAGACACTATGCGTATACCCCTATCATGGCTGCGCGAATTTGCGCCTGTTCCCGCGGATGCTTCGGCTGAGGACGTTCTTGCAACTCTCGTGAAGGTAGGTCTAGAGGAAGAGGATGTTCATCGTCCTACCGATGAGATTTCCGGTCCCATCGTGGTCGGTCAGGTGCTTTCACTGGAGCCCGAAACTCACTCCAACGGCAAGACCGTGAATTGGTGCCAGGTGCGCGTAGTTCCCGAAGGACAAACACAGACTCTCACCGGCAAAGGCATTGAAGAATCCGGCGTGCAGGGTATTATCTGCGGTGCCCACAACTTCAAGGTCGGCGACAAAGTCGTAGTAACTCTTCCCGGCGCCGTACTGCCCGGAAACTTCGCCATTACCGCCCGCAAAACCTATGGGCACAAGTCTGCCGGTATGATCGCTTCTACCCGAGAGCTGGGGATTGGTGAAGATCACGGTGGTATTTTGGTGCTCTCTACGCTGGGTCTTGACCCGGAACTTGGTTCCGATGCGTTGGAACTTTTGGGTCTGCATGACGAAGCAGCAGAGGTTAATGTGACTCCCGACCGCGGATATGCGTTTTCGATTCGCGGTATTGCCCGTGAATATGCGCATGCGACCGGAACTTCTTTTAACGACTTCGTTCTGGAATACGGCGCTCGCGCCCCCAAGGCTAACTCTGAAGGCATCTCGGTACGTCTAGAGGATTCCGCGCCAATTCACGATAACCCGGCAACTATACGCTTCACCATGCGCCAGGTTAATGGTGTGGATGCAACCGCGCCAGTACCCACGTGGATGGCTTCACGCTTGCGCTTAGCGGGTGTGCGTTCTATCTCGCTGCCGGTTGATATTTCCAATTACGTGATGCTTGAGACTGGTCAGCCGCTGCACTTCTATGATGCCGATAAGGTACAGGGAGAAATCATTGTGCGCCGAGCAGTCGCAGGGGAGAAGCTGACGACTTTGGACGGCGTTGAACGCGACTTGCATCCAGAGGACATCGTGATTACCGATGATTCCGGCGTTATCGGTCTTGCTGGTGTCATGGGCGGTGCTTCTACCGAGGTTACGGCTGAGACGAAGAATATTCTGATCGAGGCGGCGCGTTTCGATGAGGTATCTATTGCGCGTACTGCCCGTCGCCATAAGCTGATCTCTGAGGCATCTAAACGCTTTGAACGCGGGGTCGATACAAAACTTCAGCCAGCGGCTGCCCAGCGTGCAGTTGAGCTACTTGTCGAGCTCGCAGCAGGAGTTGCAGATGCGGGGGTGACCGATGTCGTGATTTCTCGCGATCCAGTGGTCATCGACCTTCCCCGGGATTACGTGAAGAACCGCATCGGGGTGGAGTACTCACCCGAACAGATCGTCAATACTCTCACAGAAATAGGATGTGAGGTTGAGGCGACCGCGACGGGATACACCGTAAAAGCTCCTTCGTGGCGTAATGATTTGCTGGCTCCGGAAGATCTAGCGGAAGAAATTGCTCGTTTGGATGGATACGAGAATATTCCGTACACTCTACCCGTCGCTCCCGCAGGTCACGGATATACTCCGGAACAAGCCGCCCGTCGGCGAGCTGCTAATGCGCTCGCGGCAGCTGGGTTGACCGAGGTTTTCGCTTACCCCTTCGTCTCGGAGGAAGCGAATAATCTTTGGTCTTCGCCAACCGCTGGCGAAAAAGTGAACTCGGTACGGTTAGCGAACCCAATTTCTTCTGCTGAGGGATGGCTGCGTCGCTCGCTCCTGCCCGGTTTAACAGAGGTTTTGCAGCGGAATCTCTCGCGCGGTTTCAAAAACTTGAAGATTTTTGAAGCTGGCCGCGTTTTTATTCCTGGTGAACGACAGGGCTCCGCTAGTATCCCTCCTTTGGGTGAACGGCCCAGTGATGAGGTTCTTGCGGATTTGAATGCGGGTATCCCCGAGCAGCCTGTGTATTTTAGTGGCCTATTTGCTGGCGCCGAACACGAGCCAATGCCTGGCACTCAGGCTCGTGCCTATGACTGGCGCGATGCGCTGGATGCGGCACGCCTCATAGCGGATGTTTTAGGTGTTGAGATTGTGATTGCCCAAGGAACCCATCAGGCATTCCATCCTGGACGAACCGCGCAGCTCCGCACGCAGGACGGACAAACTATTGGTTATGCTGGCGAGCTGCATCCGAAGCTCCTGCAGACCGAGAATCTCCCTGAACGTACCTGTGCTTTTGAGGTGAACTTTACTGAACTGTTTGCTTCCCGCTCGGGTGTGCCTCAGGCATCGCCTATTTACGGTTATCCGGCAGCTACTCAGGATGTTGCTCTTGTGGTCGATGAGAATATTCCTGCTTCTGAGGTAGCTCAGGCTCTTCGTGATGGCGCTGGGGAATTGCTCGAAGATTTGCGAGTCTTCGATGATTATCGTGGTCAGGGTGTCGAGAGTGGTAAAAAATCATTGGCGTTTGCTATGCGCTTCCGGGCACCTGATCGCACGCTCACTGCTGAAGAAGCAAGCGCTTCGCGTGAGGCAGCGGTTGCTGTTGCCGTGGAACGCTTTGGGGCTGTGGCGCGTGTGTAGACACACTATGGCATAGTTCATCACTAGCGCCCCTTCGCCCGTTACGTGGATCAGAAGGGGCGTTAGCTATGTGTTCATACGAGTTATGTACTTGCCAAGTTGTAGGTGAGCGTTAGAAAATCGTCACTCTGTGAAGGTTCTATCACGTCTTAACTTTCCGTAAGGCTAAGGCACCGGTACCCTAGTACAGGAAACACGATAAGGAGAGCGCATGACACAGCGTGATGACGAATACGAAGACGTCGATTACGAGGGTACTGAAGAATCCAGGGATGATTTTTTCGGCATGAGCGATGCCGACGATGAATACTACGAAGAACGACCCCACATCAACTGGGTATCGGTATTTAGCGTACTTCTGGCTATCGTGGTTGCAATCGTTCTGTGCGTTGTGGGTGTTCGTGCGCTTTTCTCTGCGAATCAGGACGCGGAATACGAGGGCAAAAGCTGGGTTATTGAAGGCAGTTATGTTGATTTGACCCCCGATTTAGAAACAGACTCGAATGTAGCGCAATATAAGGGTAATCTGCCGAAGGATAACCGCATCGACGGCATGAAATATCGCTCAAACCTGAAGGACACCTATGAGGTCCATGCGGGTGAAAATATCGATTTCCGTGGTACGCAGACTGGAACCTATGCGCAGGATTTCCCCCGTGAGGTAAGTGCTTTAGTCGCAGAGACCTCTGACCACCAGATTGAGGTTGTACGTACCGGTGAAAAAGGAAGCGTTAAAGCGATTGAGCAGGGCAGTGTAGGTCAGCAGTACCTCGTTGGCTGGGGTAGTTTTGCGCTAGCTCTTGTTGTGTTGATCGGTGGATGTGCCTTTGGCATATGGTCTAATCGCCGCTCTCGTGTTGATTATGTAGATGTCGACGGATTCGAGGAATCTGACGACTATGAAGAGGACGATGAGGGCTACATCGTTGAGGAAGAATCTTCACAGGACGATGTAGAGTCGCGGCAAAAGTAGCACAGTAGTAGGCTGAACCTGACCTTGTAGAATATGCGAGGTCAGGTTCCGCTTTTGTATGCGGGAATAGAGGATATAAAGTCCACAAAGTATGCTAGAAACGTAAAAGTTTTCAAATAAAGTTGCGCATAATCGATATTTAGGTCGCATAATTATGTGTGTATGTATTATCTTTGAGTATTGAGAGCGGTGCGGTACCTCGTGGGGTCCGTGACTAGGCTCAACCTGTGGTTGGAACCGAAGGAAGTAGAAGACAAAATGCCTTTCCCCTCGACAAAAATCGCGCGTCAGGCACGTATCGTGGAATTGTTGCAGACCCGCCGTGTACGTTCTCAGGCTGAGCTGGCGCAATATCTTACCGATGACGGTATGAAAGTTACTCAGGCTACGCTCTCACGTGATCTTGTGGAAATTGGTGCTGAACGTATTCGTGATGAGGGTGCTGGTCTCATATATGCTGTTCCAAACTATCCTGCGCGTCGTGGGGGAGGGGCAGCTCCCGATGCACGCATGATTTCGCTCTTTAAAGAGCTGCTTATCACGGCGGAAGGCTCAGGTAATATTACGGTTTTGCGCACCCCACCCGGTGCCGCGCAATTCCTAGCGTCCTCTATCGATCAGAGCGGCTTAGAGGCAATTCTTGGCACAATAGCTGGGGACGATACCGTAATGGTAATATCCCGCGATCCTGCTGGTGGACAGGAACTTGCAGCTAGTTTCTTGGCATGGTCTACAAACTAATAAAAGACTTTATTGAATATTCAAATACGTTGAATGCCATGTAAAGCTATGGTTTGCATGAGGCGGTGGGCGCAAAATTGAGACGTGATGGTTTGTTCCCACTGCCTCTGTGCTATTCAGCGGTTGATGCTGCCGCAGCGAGAAGTTCTTGCATACGCGGTAGGTCGAAGAACCGGGCAACATCCGCAGGGGTTTGTGTACCTAAAGACGCATTGGCGCCAGCATCAAGAAGTAACTGAGAGATAGTGAGGTTATCGCGGAATACCGCGCAGACTAACGCCGTTTGCCCACGGTCATTGAGACGATCTAGGTCTGCACCCGCTTTGAGAAGAACGCGCACGATTTCTTCATGCTCATGGTAAGCGGCAAGGATGAGGAGGGTGTCTCCGTGGGAGTTTGTGAGATTTACCGGTATGCCTTGATCGAGGAGCGACTGGAGCGCAATAGGCTTATTATTGCGGGCAAGGTCAAAGATCGAATTGAGGAATTCGAGCTCTTGGTCTTTTAGCTCAGGGGAGACTTGAGATGATGTTGAAGAGTTATCGGTCATGGAGGCTTCCTGCATAGGAGATTATCGTTTATTTTGATTCATTCATAAATACTATTACGAATTTATCAGAATACAAATTTGTTGAATAAATGTGACAGGTAAAAAGCTCGGTTTATAGGTATGCTGTAAACCTTGCCTGAGATTGACGGGTTTAGAATGGAGAAGGCTAAACAAACGCCATATTGTGCTGTTAGCACTACCCCGAGTTAGAGCTTTTTCATGCTACGCAAGAACATACAACAGGAATAAAGAAACGATGCCCGTTACTGTTGAGAATGCCTCCGCCCCTGAACCGGCAACATCGCACAATATTGCACGTCTGCTCGCAAGCCGCATACACGAGAACACTCCAGCGCTAGTATTTTCAGCCTCCTCGAATATCGCTACGGTGACATATCGAAAACTGGGGCAGGCGGCGGCTCGGGTACAGACACATCTGCGAAAATGTGGTGTGAAGGAAGGCGATCGAGTAGCGCTCTCTTTGCCTAATGTTCCCCTGATGCCCGCTCTATACTATGGCATTCTGGCAAGCGGTGCTCTCTGTGTTCCGTTAAACCCTCTGCTGAGTGGTGCCGAGCTTGAACATCATCTGCAGGATAGCGGCGCTACCGTGCTCTTTGCCTGGGAAGGAACCCGCCTAGCAGCTGAAGCACACCAAGTGCCCCTCGTGTGTGACGGAACCGTGCATCTTGAGATATTAGGCGGCACGAGTGCAGACCCTCAATCTTCATTAGCTCCCTTTGGAACAGACCATACGTCTGAACCAGAACTCAAATTATGCCCCGTAAGCCCGGCGGACCCGGCGCTTATTCTCTATACCTCGGGAACCACAGGAAAGCCCAAGGGCGCGACCCTAACGCACGCTAATATTCTGAGTAATGCCCAAAGCTGTGCTCAAGTGTTCGGATTTACCGCTGAAGATATTATTTTTGGTGGCTTACCTCTTTTTCATGCATTTGGGCAAACAGTCACCCTCAACGCGGCATGCGCTGCTGGCTCATCCATCGCTCTTTTGCCAAGGTTCACCCCCGAAGAGGCAATCAAACTCATCGACCAAGCCGATGTGACGGTTCTTGCAGCAGTACCCAGCATGTATGCTGCGCTTATAGCCGCACTCGAAGAAAACCCGTCTAACGCTCGCCAGCTGAAAGGACGCATCCGATTTGGTATTTCTGGCGGCTCACCCCTGTCCGCATCTGCACACAGTGCATTTGATGCGTTAATCTCCTGTCCTATATATGAAGGGTATGGGCTGAGCGAAACCTCACCAGTTGTCAGTTTTAATCAGGCCCAGTTTGGGCACGTAACTGGCTCCGTCGGACGCGTGCTTCCGGGAGTACAGGTGCAGATACGTGACGATGAAGGTCGGTCTTTACCTGCAGGAACTCATGGGCAGCTTTGGGTTTCGGGCGAAAATATCATGGCGGGATACTGGAATAACCCTCAGGCTACGGACGAGGTTTTCGACGGTACATGGTTTGCCACCGGAGATATAGCTCGTCTGGATAACAACGGCAATATTTATATTGTGGACCGCATTAAAGACATGGTGCTGCGTAATGGGTATTCCGTTTATCCTCGTGAAATAGAGGATGTTCTTCAGACACATCCGCAGGTTCGAGCCGTTGCCGTTATTGGTCTTGATGATGCGCTTGTTGGCGAGGAGATTACGGCTGTTGTCGTCTCTCGCGGGCACAAGGATGATGAATCGCTGATTCAAGAATTAGATACTCTCGCGCGTGAGAAACTCGCTGCCTATAAGTATCCGCGCCATTATCGAATTGTAGATTCCATGCCGTTGGGGCCCACTGGAAAAATCCTTAAACATGAACTACGTGCCATGTTTATCGAAAAAAGGTAGAATTCTTGAGGCTGTCAAAGCCACCGTGCCGCATTAATTCTGCGGCGAACATACATCGACTGATCCCAAAACCCGCTGACCTCCGAAAGAGAGAGTAATGAACGTTTCTGCGCTCGCATCCATGCAAGAGCTTATTCCGGCGGCATGCGCAACCATTCAGGATTACCCACATCAGGGAATCCTGTTCTACGACGTCACCACTCTCTTTGCAAACGCTGAGGTTTTTAAAGCATCTATTGACGAGATAGCACGGCTTTTTGAAGGTACTTATGACGTTGTCGCTGGTGTAGAAGCCCGTGGTTTTCTTATGGCTTCAGCGCTTGCTTATGCCTCCGGCAAAGGCATTATGACGGTACGTAAGGCCGGTAAGCTGCCCCGTGAAACATACCGCGAAGAATATGAGCTTGAGTATGGTACTGCAGCTATCGAGATTCACTGTCA
The DNA here is from genome assembly GCF_001808385.1 of Rothia sp. HMSC08A08. Classification (NCBI taxonomy): domain Bacteria; kingdom Bacillati; phylum Actinomycetota; class Actinomycetes; order Micrococcales; family Micrococcaceae; genus Rothia; species Rothia sp. HMSC08A08. The sequence goes on along the minus strand of NZ_KV793052.1, from coordinate 4,522 downwards.
TGATTTCGCACCGGGAACCCGCGTGCTTCTACTCGACGATATCTTGGCAACCGGTGGCACGCTGGTGGCTGCCACGAAGCTTATTGAACGTGCGGAGCTGAAAGTAGCAGGAATTGGCACTCTCTTGGAACTCAAAGGCTTGGGCGGGCGTGAAGCTCTGGCGCAATACCGAGTAGAAACTTTAAGTGTAGTTTCTGAGTAACGTCCTGCCTCAAAGCACATAGACATAGCTTTTGAGCGTGCATATAACCCTGTAAAATAGATACTCTGTTTTCGGCATCGCCGTAAATCGTGAGTTAATCGGCGTTATGCCGTTAAAGGAGTTTTTATGCCCGCAGAAACATCTAAGAATGTTTCCGAGAATGTTGCTACACGTGTCTTTGCGCAGCAGCTTGCCCAAGAACGCGAACATGTTGCAAAAATCTATGCACGACTAGATGATTTACGGGAAGAAACCTCACAAAAACTCGCGGATGTTCGCAAGAATCAGGCGGTTGGTGGGCATCAAAACCGTTCCGAACGGGACTCTTTTGCCACCCATTACGAAGATCGCCTGGCCCAGCTTAACGCAGTGGATGCGCGGCTTGTTTTTGGCCGTCTTGACCTTACAAAAGACGGAGCCGATGAGGTTCGGTATATCGGCCGTTTAGGAATTATGGATAGCGACCAGAAGCGGCTTTTGATGGATTGGCGTGCCCCCGAGGCCGGCACGTTCTATCAGGCTACGGCGTTTAATCCGTTAGGGGTTCGGCGTCGGCGGCATCTGATGTTGGAGGGACGTACCGTCACCAACATCGAAGATGAGGTGTTCGACTCCGAATTGCTTCAGGATAGCGACACTTTGCATGGTGAAGGTGCGCTTCTCGCGGCTTTAAATAAGAAACGCACCGGGCGGATGAATGATATCGTCGCAACCATACAAGCCGAGCAGGATGCGATTATTCGTTCCGAGCTGCCCGGCGTTCGGGTTGTTCAGGGCGGGCCAGGTACCGGTAAAACTGCAGTTGCTCTGCATCGTGCGGCATATTTGCTGTATACAAATCGAGAACGCCTCGCTAAAGCGGGTGTATTAGTGGTAGGACCGTCGCATTCATTCATGTGGTACATTGAGCGTGTTCTGCCTTCTCTGGGGGAAACCGGAGTGGTCATGGCTTCCTTGGCAACACTGTACCCTGGGCTTCGCGCTGTACCAGAGCACGATCGTCGTATCGCTGGGCTTAAGGGTGATTTGCGCATGGTAGAGGTAATCAAGAAAGCAGTTGAAGATCGCCAAAAAGTTCCTGAGCGGGAACAGCGCCTCAACGTTGAGGGCACTGATGTTGTTCTTACTCCACAGATGGTACGTTCAGCACGTTCTCGAGCTCGTGCTACTGGAAAACCACATAATGAAGCTCGCGAGACGTTCGTCAAAATTTTGCTTAAGGAACTGACGAGCGTGCTGGACGATCAGCTTAATAAAGCCGCTGGTCGCATTGTGGAGCGCCCTTATTTACAAGATGATGTGCGTGCTTCTTTGGATGTACGACGTGCTCTTAACCTTGCCTGGATGCCGCTTTCACCTGAAACGCTGGTGCGTTCTCTGTTCTCGAAACAGCAATATCTAGAGTCCGCAACTCAGAATTTTACTGAGGCAGAAAGGGAACTTCTCAAACGCCCTGCCGATGCTCCTTTGACTGAGGCTGATGTTCCTTTACTGGATGAAGCTGCGGAGCTTCTCGGTGATTTCTCCCGGGTCACGGGTGCGGCAGCAGCAGCGCGCGCAGAGGCTGAGCATCGAGCTAACCTTGAGAATGCGTCAAAAGCACTTGAGAATGTGCATCAGACACTCGCCGATATTGGTGCAGACGGCGTTGTTACGGCCGAGCAGATCGCCGCTCTCAACGAGGTAGGTATCAATCGTATGACTGCTGCAGCTGCGGCACAGGCGGATCGCACCTGGGCCTATGGGCATATTGTTGTGGATGAAGCGCAAGAGCTTTCGCCTATGCAATGGCGTTTGCTGATGCGACGATGCCCCATGAAATCGTTTACGGTAGTGGGAGATATTGCGCAGGCATCTTCAGCCTCTGCCGCTTCATCGTGGTCTCAGGCTCTTGAACCTTTTGTGGGGGAGCGGTTTACCCTTGAAGAATTGACGATTAACTACCGTACCCCGGCGCAAATTGCGGATGCCGCGGTCGCCGTTGCACGCGAAGCCGGGTATGAAGTGTCAGCACCTCGTGCTGTGCGTGAAGGACAATGGGCACCTTTTATCCATCGGGTGCCCCAGGAACACGTGGTTGCTGAGACTGTCCAGCACGTGAGTGATGAGGTTGCCCTAGGAGATGGGGCTCTTATCGGAGTAGTCTGTTCCCCCGCCCAGTACACACAGGTGGCGCGTGCAGTTATGGAAACACATGCGGATCGTACAGGAACCGCTGAGGACGCCGTCGAAAATCAGGTTCTTGTTTTGACTCCTTGGGAAGCTAAAGGGCTTGAGTTTGATGTTGTCATCATCGTGGAACCGCAGCAGCTTCTTGATGATGCACAAGGTGCTGTAGGTGATCTATATGTATCAATGACTCGCCCCACACAGCGGCTTCATCTGGTAGGAACCTCAATGCCCGCAGGTCTAGGTGCTGAAGCAGCCGGATCTGCCCAGTCGTAAAGTGGACCTGTAAGTAGTGTTGGCATGTATCGCAGGTAGCGACGTAGTGCTAGGCTATAACTATCAATCTTGGGTGTACTTACTATGTGCAGGCTGTATTCTGTGCATCAAATATTTCTACACCGTATGTCATGGAACGGAGAACATTGAGAACCATGTCTGCCGACATCCTTAATGCGCAGCACAATGACGACACGTTCGAGAACATCTGGCAGGAGCTCAAATGGCGCGGACTCGTGCATGTGAGTACTGACGAAGAGGCACTCGAAAAAGCATTGAGCGATGAAAAGCTTACATTCTATACCGGGTACGACCCTACCGCCGCATCCTTACATTTGGGGCACCTTGTGCAGCTTTTGGTAATGCGTCGTCTGCAACTTGCCGGGCACTACCCCCTAGGTCTGGTGGGCGGTTTTACTGGCCTAATCGGAGACCCCCGGCAGACATCGGAGCGCGTACTTAACTCCCGAGAAGTCGTTGCTGAATGGGTTCAATCTCTACGGTCTCAGATTGAGCGTTTTCTTTCGTTTGAGGGCGAGAATGCGGCTCGTATGGTGAATAATTTGGATTGGGGCGGGCAGCTTTCGGCTATCGATTTCTTGCGCGATATTGGTAAGCATTTTCGTGTGGGCACGATGGTCAAGAAGGAAATTGTTGCTAAACGCCTAAACTCTGAAGAAGGAATTTCTTACACTGAGTTCTCGTACCAAATCTTGCAGGGCTTGGATTATCTTGAGCTTAACCGTCAGTACGGATGCACTTTGCAAACCGGTGGTTCTGACCAGTGGGGTAATCTCACCAGCGGCACCGAGCTGATTCGCAAGGTCGAGGGAAAAACCGTTCATGCTATTGGAACCCCTCTGATTACAAACTCTGATGGCACGAAGTTTGGTAAGAGCGAAGGCAACGCAATTTGGCTGAACCCCGAGATGTGTTCTCCATATGCCTTTTACCAGTTCTGGCTTAATACCGCTGATGCGGATGTAATAGATCGTTTGAAGGTCTTTACTTTCTTGACTCGTGCGGAGATTGGCGAATACGAGCATAAGGTCGAAACCGAAGCGTACAAGCGTGAAGCACAGAAACGGCTTGCTTATGAGGTTACGGCCCTTGTTCACGGTGTTGAGCCTACGGAACAGGCCATAGCGGCTTCGGAAGCCCTTTTTGGCAAGGGAGACTTTGCGGCCTTGGACGAGAGCACTCTTCAGGCTGTAATGGATGAGCTACCTTCGGTTGAGCTCTCTTCGGATCGGCTGGATCTGATTACTGCGCTTACGGAGCTTGGTTTTGCCTCTTCCAAGTCTGAGGCGCGACGCATCCTGAAAGAAGGCGGCGCGTCTGTCAATGGTGTGAAGGTTCAAGGTGAAGATGCCCTGATCTCATCTGATCAGCTTTTGCACGGTAAGTATGCAATCGTGCGTCGGGGCAAGAAAAACCAGGGCGCGATTACCGTAGTATAGAGTTTACTATTCCCGTTTACCACAGGATCTTGAAGGGTTTCCACACAGTTCGATGTATGGGAACCCTTCATTTATATCTTCAGTGCGGCGGCCTAAAGAGAAAAGAATATTTTAGCGATTCGAGTTTTTGAGGTGGCATGACGGGAATACGCGCTTTTTAAGAACAGTGAAGAGCTTCATAGCTTAGGGGTCTTTCGCACCCCCAACCAGCACTGTAGAATTTATAGATATCTGACTAGTATTTTTATGAGTGTTCTATCTCATCACCCACTGGGTTGCGGTGGTGGGTGTGGGTGTGTATAGTTGTATGAGTCGCCGCGGCGAGGACTTCATTTCTGGTTGTGATCCGGGTGGGGTTGGTTGCGGTGATTTATCATGTGATGACCGGCTGATGATGATCTCTGCATGCGTGTTT